>JANXYQ010000074.1 GCA_025355995.1 Spirochaetaceae bacterium
ACCGTGGATCCGGCTTCATGCTCGGCCAGGATTTTGATGATCTGCTCTTCCGTGTACTGCTTTTTCATACCAGCTCCTTTTCGACAGGTTTCGAGCTGGATTTCACACATCTCGCTGGACTAGTTTTCGGGGCTCAGATCACAAACGGACTTTTTCGCTCGGGAGCTGGCGCTTCTCCTTTTTTCGGATGTACCAGTCACTTCCTTCATCGAAGAATCCAATAATAAGTGGAGCGAGAATGAGCGTTGGGCTCGCCTCCAGGAACGTTGTACGGTTTCGTCGTGCCCAGGCAATCGCCTTGGGCTCAGTCTTCTCTGGCGACGAGTGCCAATGTTGGGGATCTTCAAGATAAGCAATACGGTATCGGCCATCGGACATGCGCTGGGCTCGAATGGCTTTTAGTGGGCGGGGCATAGCTCAGGTTTATCATAACTAACTTGAATTGCAATAATATCACCATATCAAAATAAAAAGCCTTCCATAACAATGAGTTACAGAAGACTATTTAGCCCCTAGGAGAGTCGGACCCTTCCGGCTTCGGACATCCTGTCCTCAGCCTCCAGGGCGCCTGCGCCCCTCGCGCCGGATCATCCGGCGCGCCCTCATCCGCGCTCAAATGATCGCGCGTCTGAGGTACGGGGCTCCGGAGTCCGACTCTCCTGAAAATAAAAAAGCGAACCCGCCAGGTCGGCGGGTCCGCTTTTTTAGCCCCTAGGAGAGTCGGACTCCTCTTTAAAGATTGAGAATCTTTTGTCCTAACCGATAGACGAAGGGGCCATCGAGAAGGAAATAATCTCATTGAGATTATTTCCTTCTCGCGCTGAACTCGCGAAGCTCGTTCAGCGATTCATCGGGGTCGGGCTCGGTCGGGCCCTACCGCGTTATCGTCCTCTGTAAAAGATCGGCGCCGCGGTTCTCGCGGCGCTTCCCCGGTCCCAGCTAGTTCCCCAGGGAGGATTTGAACCCCCACAAGCAGATCCAGAGTCTGCTGTGCTACCATTACACAACCGGGGAAAGTACGAGCGATGCAGGTACCTTACTTAAAATTCGAGCTTTTCGTCAAGTGGTCTTTCTGGCGTCGAATACCTCGAGCTGGGGCTGCTCCATGCCGTTGAAGCGGTTGATCGTGACCTTGAAGACGAGGTCGATCCGATCCCCCCTCTTGCTGTCGTAGTCGAAGGCGAAGTCGCGCTGGAGCCGCTGGGCGCCGTCCCAGAAGAGGGCCGGCCATTTGTGCTTGCCGAAATCGAGGGTGAGCTTGAGGTGGTTCTGCTCCTTCTTGCCGACGAGCTGGGCGTCGGCTATAGGCACGTTCCTGGCCAGGAAGACCAGGGGGTCGTTGGCCTCTCCGAAGGGCTCGAAGCGCTCCGAGACGGCGGCTATGTCGGGCTTGAGGTAGTCGTGGGGCAGCTCGGCGTCGATGTCGATGCTCTCCTCCCCGTCCTCGAGCTCGAGGGCCTCGCAGTAGGCCACCGTCCGCGCCTCGAACTCCGGCCAGTCCTTCATGCTCAGGCTGAAACCCGCCGCCGCGTCGTGGCCGCCGTAGTCGATGAAGAGGTCTGCGCAGGCCTCGAGGAAAGAGCTCACGGGGAAGCCGCGGACCGAGCGTATGGAGCCGACGGCGGTGTCGTCCTCCTGGAAGCTGACGACTATGGCGGGAACCTTGAGGACGCCGGTCATCTTGGACGCGAGGAGGCCGGTGATGCCGCGGTGCACGTCGGCGGAGCCCACGAGCGCGAGCTTGTCCCCGCGCGCGGGGAGGCTCGCCCGCGCCAGCGGATAGATGATGTCCCAGGTCTCGCCGCCGAGGCGCCTGCGTTCGACGTTCATCTGGATGACCTCGTCGGCGAAGGCCTCCCGCTCGGGCCGGGTCGGCGCGCAGAGGAGGGAGACCGCCTTGTCGGCGGCGCCCATGCGGCCGGCCGCGTTGATGGTGGGAGTGACCTGCCAGGCTATGTCGCCCGCGCCGAGCCGCTTGCCGAGGAGGTTGTTCTTCTGGAAGAGCTCGGAGAGGCCGGGTCGGGGCTTCGCGTTGAGGGCCGCGAGGCCGCGGCGGACGAGGATGCGGTTCTCGTCGAGCAGTGGCATGATGTCGGCGATTGTGCCCAGGGCGACGAGCTGGAGGGCGAGGAGGTCGTCCTCGCCGAACCAGTCGGCCTTCTTGAGCGCGAAGGAGACGAAGAGGTTCTCGAGGACGTCGATCTCCTCGAGGGTCTCGCTCGAGTAGCGCCCTATCCTGGAGAGCTCCTTCAGCCTGAGGAGGCTCTGGCCCTTCGTCTGTGGGATGTACTCCCCGGCGTCGGGGGCGAGGTCGTAGAAGAGGACTTCCGCCCCCTTGCCCAGGGCCTTCTCGAGGAGGCGGCGCTGGAGGGCTCCGTCCCAGACGAAGATCTGCCTGCCTTGGAGGAAGGGGACCAGGCGCGTCCGGCCCAGGTCCACCATGCCGGGGACTATGGTCTCGCTGATGCGGCCGGTCGGGGCGAGGTTGGAGAGCCTGACCGCCTCGACGGTGTAGGCCTCGTTGACGGGCCTGACGTTGAGGAGGGCGATCTGCTGCTTGTAGATGCCCGTGCGGGCGAGCTTGAGGGCCGAGGCGAGCTTGTAGACCACGCCGCAGCCCGCGAGGTCGCGGAAGGGGTAGCCGGAGTCCGGCAGCTTGGGGTCTATGACGGCGAGGGCGGCGGGAGGGTCGCCCGCCTGCAGGCGATGGTGGTCCGCGACGATGACGTCGATGCCCAGGGCGGAGGCGCGCTCGATCTCGTCGTGGTTGGATATGCCGCAATCGACGGTGATAATGAGGGTGCCCCCCGCCGCGGCGAATTCCTCGACGGCCGCGACGGAGAGGCCGTAGGGTTCCTTGGCCAAGGGCACTCGCCAGGCGGCCTCGATGCCGGCCTCGCGCAGGGCCTCCACCATCAGCACCGTGCTCGTCACGCCGTCCGTGTCGCGGTCGCCGAACACGAGGACCTTCTCGCCCTCGTCGGCGGCGAGGAGGATGCGGTCCACGGCGTCCTCCATCTGCGCGAACAGGAAGGGATTGCGCAGGTAGCGCGGGTCGTCCTCGAGGAAATACAGGAGCTGGGCCGGGTCGGTGATGCCTCGGCGCGCGAGGATCGACGAGGTGAGCAGGTCGAGGCCGTAGCGAGAGGAGAGTTCCTTGACCGACTGCGGGGAGACTTCCTTCTTGTTCCAGTTCATTATGCCGCCTTCATAGAGCGCTTATTTCCTTGATGACGAGCGGCCGCTCGGGCGGAGGCGCGGCCGCGAAGGAGAAGGCCGAGGCTATGAGGCCCCTCGCCGCCTCGAGGGAGGCCGCGTCCCTGCCGTAGACGGCGCAGATCGCCTCGCCCGCGACGACGGCGTCGCCCGTCTTCTTCGCGAAGACGAAGCCGACGTCGGGGAAGACCGGATCGGTGGTCTTGTCGCGGCCCACGCCAAGGTACACGCCGGCGAGGCCGATCTTGTAGGCGTCGATCCCGGCGACGAAGCCGCCCGTGGCGGCGAGGACGTCGTAGGAGAAGCGTGACCTCAGCTTCCCGCGAAGCTCGAGGAGGCGCTCGACCTGGCCGCCCTGACTGCGGACGTTGGCGAGGAAGAGCTCCTTCGCGATGCCCGACTTTATCGCCTTGCGGCAGAGCCTTTCGCCCTCGCCCAGGTCCTTCGCGGCGCCGCCGGCGATGAGCATCCAGGCGCCGAGGCGGTAGGTCACCTCCATGAGGTCGTCCGGGCCGAAGCCCTCGAGGCAGTCGAGGGTCTCCTCGATCTCGAGGAAATTCCCGACCTTGAGGCCGAGGGGCTCGGTCATGTCGGTTATCACCCCGACGATGCGCTTGCCCATCGCCGTGCCGGTGCTCACGAGGCTGCGGGCGAGGGCCTCGGCCCGCTCGGGCGTCTTCATGAAGGCCCCGGGTCCGGACTTGACGTCGAACACGAGGGCTTCGGCTCCCTCGGCCACCTTCTTGGAGAGGATCGAGGCGGTGATCAGTGGAATGGACTCGACGGTCCCCGTGACGTCGCGCAGCGAATAGAGCTTCTTGTCCGCGGGGACGGTCTCGGCCGTCTGGCCCGTCATGGCGAAGCCGTCGCGGGACAGGAAGTCGCGGAATTCGGCCTCGGAGAGGCCGGTGCGGTAACCGGGTATGGACTCGAGCTTGTCGAGGGTGCCGCCCGTGTGCCCCAGGGCCCTGCCCGACATCATCGGTACCTTGAGCCCGCAGGCGGCGACCATGGGCGCGAGGACGAGAGAGACCTTGTCGCCGACGCCGCCGGTCGAATGCTTGTCGACGAAGGGGCCCGCGATTCCCGAGAGGTCCATGGTCTTGCCCGAGCGGAGCATCACGTCGGTGAGGTCGGCGGTCTCGGCCGGGCTCATGCCCTTGAAGAAGACCGCCATCGCCCAAGCCGAGACCTGGTAATCGGGCACGGTGCCCGCGACGTAACCGTTTATCAGGGAGGCTATCTCCTCGCGGGAGAGCTCCCCCCCGTCTCGCTTCTTCATGATGATGTCGACTGCTCGCATGGTTCATCCTCCATCGATACGCCGGCGGCCTGGCCGGGCGCTTCAATCAGCCTTCAATATACGGACAGATCGACGCTTCGCAGCTCAGTATACACCGCCCCGGCCCTTCGAAGCTCGGACTTGTACAACGAACAGCGCCCGATGGTCCAGGTGCCCGCGGGGGCGGCCGGGCCAGTAGCGAGCCTCGGGAGGGGGGGGAGGGCCATGAAGCACCTCACGGGAAGGGACCCTCCGAGCCGAGGGTTCCAGCCCCCAGCGAGGCGAGGGGCGATTCCGCCGCGCTCCTCGCGAGGGCGAAGAGCAGGACCCTGAGTATCTCGAGGGTCTCGGGGAGGACGACCAGCCGTACGGCGTCGGCGTAACTGAGCTCCAGCACGCGGGTCAGCCAGCGCAGGACGCCGGTGCCCAGGGGCAGCACGCGCTCCTCCCTGGCCGCGCAATCGGGGCAGAGGAAGGCTTCCAGGGCGAAAGAATAGGCGCCCCCTTGGGAGGGACGGAGCTCCGCGCCGCAGCTCGAGCAGCTGGTGGGGTCGGGGCCCAGCCCGATCAGCTCGAGGTAGCGCCAGAGGAATTGCATGAGGGGCGGCCCGGCCGCTCTCAAGGGACAGGAATCGAGGGCGGTAAGGCAGTGGAGGGACAGGTCGAGGACCTGCCGGTAATCGCCTCCGCCCCCCGAGGTCTTGACGAGGAGCTCGGCGACCAACCCAGCCGACCAGAGCCGATCGAGCTCGTCCCTGAGCGCCGGGAAGGAATCCCTGACCTCGAAGTCGGAGAGCTTCTGGAAGTCCTTCACCGGGTCGAGGTAGACGAAGGCCCTGCCAGCCCCGTAGGGCGCCGCGAGGGAGCGCAGCTTGGACTTGGGTCCCCCGAAGACGAAGACGTCGACCAGCCCGGCCTCCGCCGTGAGCAGGGTGAGGATCCGGGAGCCCCCGGGGCTCTCCCTTGCGCGCAGGATGAGGGCTTCGTAGACCAGGTTCCTCGTCGGCACGCCGAGGAGTATCCGGCGCGCTCGCCGGCGCTGTCAATCGGCCGGGCCGCCTTGTAGGCGAACGCCCAGCCGTGCTATTAACTGGGCATGCTCCGCCTCATCCTCCTGGACCTCGACAATACCCTCTATCCCGAGTCCCTCGGCATGGACCGCGACATAGTCAGGCGCATGAACGAATATGTCGCCGGCTATCTCGGGATATCGGAGCGCGCGGCCCTCGAGCTGCGGCGGGAGCGGGCGAGGAACTATGGCACGACCCTCGAGTGGCTCATCGCGGAGCAGGGCTTCGCCGACCCCGAAGCCTTCTTCGCCGCCGTGCATCCCGAGGGCGAGGAGTACTGCATAGCGGTCGACCCCGAGCTCGCCCGAACCCTCGACGCGGTCGAGCTACCCAAGGCCGTCCTCACCAACAGTCCCTCGGAGCACGCGCACCGAGTGCTCCGTAAGCTCGGCGTCGCCGACCGCTTCGCGGCGATCTACGACATCCGCTTCAACTCCCTCAAGGGCAAGCCCTGGCCCGAAGCCTATCGCCGCGCCTGCGAGGCCTCCGGCGTCGGGGTCGACGAGGTCCTCTTCGTCGACGACATGCCTAAGTACGCGCGCGGCTTCCTGGACCTGGGCGGGAAGGCCCTCCTCGTCGACGAGGCGGACCGCTTCGGCGGCGAGGGACTACCTCGCATCCGCGGCCTCGCCGAGCTCCCCGCCTACGTAGCCTCGCTCGTTCTCGCTTGACGGCCACTACCTGCGGGTTTAGTCTTGGCCGGCCGGTCCCCTAGGCCGGCTCGCTCGCGAAGGAGGGCCGGTCGTGGCCTGTTCGATCACCGAAGCCTGTATCGGGTGCACGGCCTGCGCCCGAGCCTGCCCCGTCTCCGCGATCGCCGGCGAGAAGGGTTCCCTGCACGCGATCAATCCGAGCCGCTGCATCGAGTGCGAGGCCTGCGGGCGAGTCTGCCCCAAGTCCGCCGTGCTCGATCCCGAGGGTCGTTCGGTCGCGCGCCTCGCCAGGCCCGAATGGGCCAAGCCCGTCTTCGACCTGTCGCGCTGCATCTCCTGCGGAGCCTGCGCCGATAAATGCCCCGTATCCTGCATCGAGCTCGAGGGCGGCAGGGCCGGCGGCCTCGACTGCCGGCCTCGCCTCGCGCGGCCGGGCGCTTGCGTCTCCTGCGGATATTGCGCCTTCTACTGCCCGATGTCTTGCATCGAGATACTCGCCCCGACCGCCGTCGGGACCGAGGTCGCGCCATGAAGACCATAGTCGGCGAGTCCAAGCGCTACCTCGACATAGATCTCTCGAAGCGCTCTTTCATGGTCTTCTCGCCGAGCGAGGAGGACCTGCGCGACTACATCGGGGGCAAGGGCCTCGGCCTCAAGCTCTTCTACGATAGGGCTGGCGCGGAGGGCGACGGCCTCGACGCCATCGATCCCCTGGGGCCGGGGAACGTCCTCGCCTTCATGATGGGCGCCTTCGCCGGGAGCGGCGCGCCCTGCTCGGCCCGCTTCGCCGGCGTCACCAAGTCGCCCCTCACGGGCATCATGGTCTCCTCCTCCTGCGGCGGCCCCTTCGGCATAGCCTGCAAGACGGCGGGCTGGGACGGCGTCCTCGTCTCCGGCGCGGCCGACGTCCCCCTCGTGGTCAGGCTGGATGAGGGCGGGGCCGCCTTCGAGGAGGCCGGCGAGCTCTGGGGCCTCGAGACGGGCGCCGCCCAGGAGCGCCTCGTCGACAACCCGAGGCAGGGCGCCCTCGTCATAGGGCCCGCCGGCGAGAACGGGGTCCTCTACGCGAACATACGCTCCGGCACGCGCTATCTGGGGCGCGGCGGCATGGGAGCGGTCATGGGCGCCAAGCGGCTCAAGGCGATAGTCGCCACCGGCCGCGCCTACTCCATCGAGCCCGCCGACCCGAAGGCCTTCGCGAAATACAACGAGCGCGCGAGGAAATACATAAACCGCAACGCCTTCGTCCTCGGATACCGCGCCTACGGCACGAACTTCGGGGTGAATCCGGGCGTCGACTCCGGCTTCGCCCCCGTCCGAAATTTCCGCGACCGCACCGACGAGCGCTGCCGCGCCCTCTCCGGCGAGGCGATGGCGGAGCGCTACGACACGAGGCACGCGGCCTGCGCGCCCTGCACCGTCCTGTGCGGGCACAAGGGGACCTACCCCGACGGCGCGACGAGGCACATCCCCGAGTACGAGACGGTCGGGCTCTGGGGCGGCAACGTCCTCAATTTCGACCCGGACCTCGTGGCGCTCTGGAACGACCGGATGAACGAGCTCGGCATCGATACCATCTCCTGCGGCGGCACCGCGAGCTGGGCCATGGAGGCCGCCGAAAAGGGGCTACGGCCCAGCGAGCTCGCCTTCGGGAAGACCGAGAACATCCCGGCGATGCTGGACGACATCGCGTACCGCAGGGGCGAGGGGGCGGAGCTGGCCGAGGGAACTCGCCGGCTGGCCCGAAGGTACGGCGGCCTCGATTTCGCCATCCAGGTGAAGGGCCTCGAGATGGCCGCCTACGACCCGCGGGCGGGCTGGGGCCAGGGCCTGAACTACGCCGTCGCCAACAAGGGCGGCTGCCACCTCAACGCCTATCCGATCGGCCTCGAGGCTCTCTTTCACTACATTCCCCAATACACCAGGCTCTCGAAGGCCAGCTGGGTCGCCTTCCTGGAGGACCTCTTCTCGGCGGTCAACTCGACCCAGACCTGCCAGTTCTCCGTCTTCGGCTATCTCCTCGAGCCGCCGATCGCCAAGTACACGCCCAAATTCCTCCTCAAGCTGGCGATGACCTTCCTGCCGGGCGTCGCGCAGCGCCTCCTCGACTGGAGCGCCCTCTCCGGCCTCGTCTCCGCGATCACCGGCCGCAGGATCACCGCGCGCGGCTTCCTGGTCTCCGGGCGGCGCACCCACGTCTTGGAGCGCCGCATGAACGTGCTGATGGGCGTGACGCCGGAGGACGACACGCTCCCGGGGCGCTTCCTCGACGAGGCCGCCACCAAGCATGCCGTCAAGAGCGTGGTGCCGATAGCGCCGATGGTGAAGGCCTATTACCGCAAGAAGGGCTACGACTCGCGCGGCGTCCCCACGCCCAGGCTCCTCGCCTCCCTAGGCATTCCGGCCGGGTCGGGGCTCGCCGCCGCTTACCCCGACGCCATCCCGCCCGGTCGGCCGATCGCGCGCGCCTACGTCGGCATCGCCCTCTCCCTCGTCGGACGGGCCTTCTCGGCCGCCCAGCGCATCGACCGCGACGCGCGCGCCGAGTTCTCTGCCCTCCCGCCGGGCTTCTCCTTCGCCCTGCGCGTCCACCCGCGCGGCCCGGGCGTCATACTGAGGCTGGGGATTGACGGAAGGCTGCGCAGCGTCAGGCGCGGCGGCGGCGCTCCCGACGTGGACCTGCGCTTCTCCAGCCTGGGCTCGGCCCTCGAGGTGCTCACCTTCCGCTCGAGCTCCTTCGAGGTCTACGCGCGAGGCGGCCTCGCCGTCTCCGGCGACCTGCCCTCGACCATGGTCATAATGCGCGCCCTCGGCATCGTCGAGACCCTCCTCCTCCCCGCTTTCATCGCCAGGCGCATCCTCAAGCGGCTCCACCCCATGGCACCCTTCCGCAAGCTCGGCGAGCGGATAGCCCTCTACCTGTCCCTGCCCTTCGAGGGACCCCGAAAGGAATAGCGATATGGAGCGTGGCCAATACTTCGAGTTCCACAGCCCGGTGAAGATCCTCGCAGGGCGCGGCGCCCTCGGGTCCTTGAGCGTCGAGCTCGAGCGGCTCGGCTCCAAGCGCCCCCTACTCGTCACCGACAAGGGCGTCCAGGGCGCCGGTCTCGTCGACGTGCTGCTCAAGGCGGCGGGCGAGTCCGCGCTGGTTTTCGGCGCCGTCTTCGACGAGGTGCCGCCGGACTCGGGCACCCGGACCGTCGCGGCGGCCGCGGCCGTCTACCGCGCCAAGCGCTGCGACGGCATCGTCGCGGTCGGCGGCGGCTCGGTCATCGACACGGCCAAGGCCCTGAACATCCTCGTCACGAAGGGCGGCGAGGACCTCGTCGCCTATTCGGGGGCGGGGACGGTGACGGGCCGCCTCGCGCCCTTCGTCGTCGTCCCGACGACCGCGGGCACCGGCAGCGAGTGCACCCTCGTGGCCGTCGTGCGGGACGACGAGCGGCAGCGCAAGCTCTCCTTCGTGTCGGCCTCCCTCCTGCCCGACGCCGCCGTCCTCGACCCCAGGATGACCCTCACCCTCCCGCCCCTCGTCACCGCCGCGACCGGCATGGACGCCCTCACCCACGCGATCGAGGCCTCCTACTGCATCGGGAAGAATCCCCTGTCCGACGCCTACGCCGACCTGGCGATCGCCCTCGTCTCCAGGCGCCTCGTCGACGTCGTGAAGGACCCCGGCGACATCCAGGGCAGGCTCGACCTCGCCCTCGCCTCGACGATGGCCGGCATAGCCTTCTCCAATTCGATGGTCGGCCTCGTCCACAGCCTCGGCCACGCCGCGGGAGGGGTCTGTCACGTCGCCCACGGCGTCGCGATGAGCGTTTTCCTGCCCCATGTCCTGGAATACAATTTCGGGAAGCGCGGGAAGGAGATAGGCGCCCTCCTCCTGCCGCTCGCGGGCGCGGAGGCCTGCTTCGCCGTCCCCGTCGCCGACCGCCCGGCGGCCGTCGTCGAGAGGATCCGCGGCATGCAGGAATCCTTGCACCGGCTCGCCAAGCTGCCGCGCGCCCTCTCCGAGACGGGCAAGGTCAAGAGGGAGGACTTTCCGGACATCGCGCGCGCCGCCATCAACGACGCGTCCATCGCCTACAATCCCGCGGAGGCCGACTTCGACGACTGCATGGCGCTGCTCGAGAAGGCGTTCTAGGGGGCGGCCCGCTCGTATCGCTTCCTCGGGAGGCGGGATGTCGCCGTAGAGAGAGGCGGAGATCGCCTCGAAACCCCTGCGCCCCCGCATCATCCGGAAAATAGCCTTCCATGTGAAGGAAGCCTTCGTGCGGCCGATTCCGGAGGGGTAGAGCAGCACCAAGGCGCGCAGGCCCGCCGGCCTAGGAACCCGCTGACTTGAAGACTGGTCGATAGCTCATGGCAACTCCCTCAGCTTGGCCCTGAGGCTCCTCGCCCAGGCCAGCTCGCCCTCGTAGAAGGCGGCTCGGTTCTCGTCGATGCTGTCCCAGATGAGCCTCTCCCGCGCGCTGCGCCCCGGCGCGCCGCCGCCCGCGGGAGCCTCGCCCCTACGGCGTATGGTCTCGCGGCACATGATCGCCTGGTCCGCGATCTGCCGCTCGTAGGAGGCCAGGAGCCCGTCCAGCTCCTCTCCCGACAGACACTCGGACCAGGCCAGCTGGATGTGGGCGAGGCTACGCAATAGGGGCAGCTCGGGCTCGGTCAGCAGCCATTCGCGCAGCTCCGCCCGGCCCCGATCCGTTATCGTATACAGCTTCTTGGCCGGGTACCTCTCCTGCTGGCGCACCTCGATGCTCACCGCCCCTGTCTTGTGGAGCTCGATGAGGCTCCCGTAGATCTGGTTGTTGTTGCCCGACCAGTGGAAGGAGAGGGCATCTGCGAAGATCTTCTTGAGCTCGTAGCCGGTAAGGGGCTTCCAGCTCAGGAAGCCGAGGATGGCGTGGCTTATGGACATTCGATACTCCTCTCGCGGACCGAGAGCCTGCGCTTGAAGACCGTCACTACCCAGGCTTCGTCGCCGTCGAGGATGGCCGTAAAGCCGCCCGGCCGCCCCTCCTCGAGGTAGCCTATGAACCAGTGTGTGAATTTGTCCTCCTGGTATTTCCAGCCGAGCATCGTCCTGGCGACGTTGATGACGTTCAGCCTCGAGAGAGTCCGCTCGTCTCCGCGGCGAATCGCGTGGCCACGCAGCTTGAAGCCGTCGACCATCACTATCTCGAGGATACGGGTCGCTTCCTCAGTCTTGACCATATCTCTCATTTACCATATGTTAAATGTAACATAGTACCAGATAGTAATCAATAGTACGTTCGGAAGGACCGGAGGACGACATGGGCAACGACATCGACGTAAACGGCATCAAGCTCCTGCGAAAAAGCACCGGGGCGGGGATGCTGGATTGCAGGAAGGCGCTCGCGCAGGCGGGGGGCGACGCCGCCGCTGCCGAGGCCCTGCTCAAGGAATGGGGCCTGGCCGGCGTCGAAAAGCGCTCCGAGCGCGCGACGAACGAAGGCAGGATCTTCGTCCGCGCGGCGAGCTCCAGGGTCGCCATGGTGGAAATCGCCTGCGAGACGGACTTCGTCGCCCGCAACGAGCTCTTCCTCGAGACCGGAGCGAGGATCGCCTCGCATGCCTGCGAGAATGGCCTCCGCGCCCCCGATGCCGAGGCGCAAAGCCAGATAGCCGGGATCGCGGGCGTCTTCAAGGAGAACCTCAGCCTGGGCAGAATGGCCTTCATGGAGGCGGGAGAGGGCGAGCGGATCGCCGACTACGTCCACGGAGACGGTCGGATAGGCGTCCTCGTGCGAGCTAGGGCGGACTCGGGAGCGGCCTTCGGCGACGAGAGAGTCTCCTCCTTCCTGCACGACCTCGCCCTGCACGTCGCCGCGTTCAAGCCCCTCTTCCTCGCGGAGGGCGCCGTGCCCGACTCGTACAAGGCCGAGATGGCCGAGGACTTCCGGAGGCAGATCGAGGAGGACGGGAAGGCGCGGGGCAAGAGCGCCGCGATCCTCGAGGGCATCGCCTCGGGCAAGATGAGGAAGCACCTCGCCGAAGTCTGCCTCCTCGGCCACGGCTTCGTGAGGGAGGAGAAGCTCCCCGTCTCCGAGGCTATCCGGGCGCTCGCCGAGGAAACCGGGCATAGCCTGGAAGTCCTCGATTTCGAGTATCTCAAGATCGGGGAGTAGCGCGAGCGCTTGACCCTCCGCGCGCTCGCCGACTATTCTTGACCGCATCCCCCACAGGAGGAGTCCCCATGCCCGAGACCAAAGTGCTCATCAACCTCTCCAACCGCCACATACACGTTTCCGCCGAGGACCTCGAGGCCCTCTTCGGGAAGGGCCACCAGCTCACCAAGACCAAGGACCTGATGCAGCCCGGCCAGTTCGCCTGCGAGGAGACCGTCACCATCAAGGGCCCCAAGGGCGAGTTCAAGGGCGTACGCATCCTCGGGCCCGTCCGCCCCGAGACCCAGTGCGAGATCCTCGCCTCCGACCAGTTCAAGCTCGGCGTGCCGGGCTGCCCGACCAAGGAGTCCGGCCAGCTCGACGGCTCCTTCCCCATGGAGATCGTCGGCCCCGCCGGCGCGCTCAAGAAGGCGCGCGGCCTCATCATAGCCAAGCGCCACATCCACTTCGACCCTCCCGCGGCCGACCGCTACGGCGTCAAGGACAAGGAGCTCGTCGGCCTCAGGATACCCGGCGAGCGCGGCGCCGTCTTCGAGAACGTCGTGTGCCGCGTCAGCCCGAGCTACGCCCTCGAGTGCCACCTCGACTTCGACGAGGGCAACGCCGTCGGCATCGGCAACGGGAGCCTC
The DNA here is from genome assembly GCA_025355995.1 of Spirochaetaceae bacterium. GTDB lineage: Bacteria > Spirochaetota > Spirochaetia > Treponematales > Rectinemataceae > UBA1306. The sequence goes on from JANXYQ010000074.1 coordinate 13,003, forward strand.
GGGGAGATAATGAAGAAATGAGCGACAAGGTTGTGCTCAAGGCCCAGGACCTCGATGGCTTCCTCACGGACGCCGACAAGGCCAACCTGGGCCGGATGGACGCCCTGTACCGCCAGGCCATGGTCTCCTTCAACATCCTCTCCACCGCCGGCTCCCCGGCCGAGCGGAGCAGGGAGGAGAGGACCCTCATAGACCTCTACGCCGACATCGGCTCGCAGCTGAAGGACATCTGCAAGGGCGAGAAGGGCGTGAAGGTCTACTCCTTCGTGACGCCCCACGAGAGCCACGGCGAGGCCTCGAGGCTCATCGCGAAGCTGCGCGACGTGCGCACCGGCAACCAGGAGTTCGTCTACTACATCCAACGCGCCTACGAGCTCCTGTTCAACCTCGCCTACGGCTCCCACGCCGAGGGAGGCAACAAGCCCTCGAGGAACCACCTCATCGTGAAGACGCCGGTCAACGTGCCCGTGCAAAACTACGCGGTGCATAGGATCCCGGACGTCGATGCCGCGATCGGCAACACCGTGATGTGCGTCATGCTCCGGGGCGCCCTCCTGCCCTCGATCATCATGTCCAAGGAGATCCAGGAATACTCCTCCTCCGGCTACGTCACGCCCTTCGCCCTGTTCAAGATCAAGCGCGACGACACGAGGAGCGAGACGGACATGGAGTACATCATGGACCTCGGCCGCTCCTACTTCAGGCCCGAGGACCTGGATGGCAAGGACCTCGTCTTCGCCGACCCCATGAACGCGACGGGCGGGAGCCTCGTCACCGTCGTGAAGTACCTCCTTGACCTCGGCATCAAGCCCAAGTCCGTGAAGTGCTTCAACGTCATAGCCGCGCTCAAGGGCTCCTTGCGCATCGCCCGCGCCGTCGAGAACGCGACCGTCTACACGCTCTGGATGGACCCGGTCCTCAACGATCGCGCCTACATCATGCCGGGCCTGGGCGACGCCGGGGACCGCATCAACGGCAAGGACGAGGACTCGATCCCCCGCGACATCCTGCAGCTCGTCGCGGACTACGGCTCGAACGTGACTGGGCTGTACAGGTCGCAATTACGCACGATCGAGGGGACGGTGCTGAGGAGATGATATAGGGGGAGCGCGGCCGCGTTGTGCGAAATCGAATGCGGCGCGGCGAATGGCCTCCCGAATGACAGGTTCGGGCGGGTCCTGTCGTACGAATCCACGTACTCCGCTTCGCGAGTAAATCGGCGCTCCGAGGAGTCCGCGGTTCGTGCGACACCCGCCGCCCTGCGTCAGTTGTCGTGTCAGAGCCGCGTCTAGGCCGACTAACGCCGCAGGCATTTCCTCCCAGTTTCTATCTTCCCGATACCGTGACATTCCCAACCGAAGAACCCGCTGCCCCCCCTCGCTTCGCCCTCCTCGCGCGCCGCGACAACGGTATTGCGGCGCGCCGCAGGGTCGATCATGCAAAGTGACGCGCTGCGGTGGGCTTCGCTCCCCCCACTCCGCGTTGGTGGGCTTTGCTCGCCGAGGGACGCGAAGGGACTCGTCGGCCTCTACGAAGTCGACTAACGCTTCCTCGCCTCCCTTCCCGGGGGCCATGCAGACGCTCCCCCTCAGATGGCAGGCGCGTAAGGCCTCGATGCTCTCTCCGAGGCCGAAGGGCCTCCCCGCTCCCTGCGGGGTCATGGGCATCTCCGCTATGAGGCCCCGTCGTCGAAGGAGATAGGCTCGATGCGGAGCCTCCGCCGGGTCTCCCGGTTCCTCGAGCTGCGATGGTAGAAGACGAACCAGCCACGGCCGTCTGGCATCAGGTGGGCCTCGGGATCGAGTATATGGAGCTCGGGGGGGAGGACGGGATTGCGGCAGTCCCGATAGGCCCTCATGGCTGTTGCCCTGAAAGCCGGTAACTTAACTCGTAGATGCCGCTCGGGAGGACGAAAGGAAGGTTATGCGATACCGGTTCATCGAGCTCCGTCGTCCCGTCCCCCGCGCCCGCCGCTCCTCTCTGCTTCCATTCGCGCGTTTCGGCGCAGCGCAGGAGCAGGGCCTCGTCGAGGTGCAGCTCGGCTTCGCAGCCCTGGGGGACCTCGAGGGCTAGGAAGAGCAGCGCGCCCTCGCGCTCCCAGCGGACGCGGATGAGCCCGTGGGGGGAACGGTGGCTGGCCTCGGCCCAGGATAGCCGCGAGTCGAGGCGGGGATGGACGAGGATGCGCTTGAAGCCGGGCTCGAGGGGTCGCAGTCCCGCCGCGACGCGGTAGAGCCACTGGCCCACGCAGCCGAAGGCGTAGTGGTTGAACGAGAAGGCGCCCACCTTCCTGTCCGGCGCGATGCCGCTCCAGCTCTCCCAGACGCTGGTCGCCCCGCGATCCACCTCGTAGAGCCAGGAAGGGCAGTCGGTCTGGAAGAGGAGGTCGTAGGCCCTGCCGACATGGCCATGGTCCGTGAGGACGTCCATCAGGAATGGGATCGAGACGAAGCCCGCGTCGAGCCGTCCGCCGAAGGCTTCTATCGATTCGACGAGCTGCGCGGCTACTTTGCCCCGACGCTCGACGGGGACGAGCTCCGCGGCCAGGGCTAAAATAAAGGCGCCTTGGAAATCGGCCTGCAGCCTGCCCTCGCCGTCCATGTACTCCTCGGCGAAGGCCTTCTGGATATTGCTCAAGAGGGCCCGATAGGCCGCCGCGTCCCCGCGCTTGCCGAGGATGCCCGCGATCTCGATCATCCTCCCCACGGAGTAGGCGAAGCTGCAGCTGGCGACGATCGCGCCCGTCATGGCGGCGATGGCGAAGGGATCGAGACCGGCCATCAACTTGCTCGGCTCGAGCCAGTCGCCGAATTGGAAACCCGTGTTCCAGAGGTAGCCGGTAGCCTGCCGCTCTGCGTAGGCCAGCCAGGAGCGCATCGCGGGGTAATTGCTCTCGAGGAGGCTCCTGTCGCCGCGCATGCGATAGAGCCGCCAGGGCACGAGGATCGCGGCGTCGCCCCAGCCCGCGGAGCTATGCGCGCCCTGGAGGGGGTAGAAGGTCTCGATATAGGATTTCCAGTAGGGCACGTTATTCGGCACCTGTCCGTCGGGCAGCTGCTCGGCCGCGAGGTTCTTCAGCCAGCTCTCGAAGAAGAGCTGCACGTCCTGATTGAAGGCGGCGGTCTCGACGAAGACCTGGGCGTCCCCGGTAAAGCCCGCCCGCTCGCGCTGGGGGCAGTCGGTGGGGATCGAGAAGAAGTTGGACCTCTGGCTCCAGACTATGTTCTCGAACAGTCGGTTGACCCTCGGGTCGGAGCAGGCGAAGCTCCCCGCGACCCTGAGCTCGCTCCCGAGGACGACCGCGACGTAACGGCCCCCGATATCGGCCCTCGAGTCGCCCGAAACCCGGAGGTAGCGGAAGCCGTGGTAGGTGAAGCGCGGCTCCCACTCCTCCTCGTCGCCGCCCGCGCAGACGTAGATGTCCCGCTGGTCCTTGTTGCGCCCGACGATGTTGCTGAAGAAGTTGCCCTCGGCGTCGAGGCACTCGCAGTGGTCGAGGACTATGGTAGTTCCCGCCGGCCTCCGGCATCTCAGCCTGACCCTGCCGGCTATCACCTGGCCGAAGTCGAGGACGGTCTCGCCTCTCGGCGTGGCTAGCACGCAGGCGACGGGAAGCTCCTCGAGGGGCCGGACCGGCCCTCCCTGCTGGGCGACGAGATTGGCGAGGGCGTGCTCGATCGCCCTGGCGCGGGCCCAGGCGCCGTCGTCGAAACCGGGGGAGTCCCAGCCGGGCAGGATCCGCCGCGCGTCGAAGCGCTCCCCGATGAAGAGGTCGGCGTAGTCCCAGGGGCCGACGCCGCAGCGGCAGGCCTCGTCCGAGACGACGAGCTGCCCGCTTCCGTCGGCGTACTCGATCTCGAGCTGGAAGAGGAGGCCGAGCCTGTCGCCGTACTGACAGCTGGCCCCCGGCAAGCCGATGCGCCCGGCCCACCAGCCGTCGGCGAGGACGAAGCCGAGGACGTTCTCCCGCGGCCCGCCATCCGCGGCGGGGCATATGAGGCCGGTGACATCGTAGACCTGGAACTGCAGGCGGCTCTGATAGGCCGTCGGCTCGGGCGCCAAGGCCCTATCGTCGGGAGCCCTCCCGTTGATCGTGGCTCGATAGACCCCATGGGCCGTCGCGTAGAGTCGAGCTCGCCTAACGTTTTTCGCGACGTGGAACGGGCGTCTCACCAATAGGCAAGGCTTGAGCTTGTCGCGGCGATCGATGCGCGAGCTGTCCTCGGGGGCGAGGATCTGGCCGATGGACGCCGGCGGCTCCGGTCGGACGGCCTCTTGCTCTGGCTCTATCCACGAGGCGCTCCAATCGCTCGCCGCGAGGAGGGCCATCTCCCATCGGGCCTCGGGGCTCCACGCGGAGACGCGGCCGAGCTCGTCCCAGACACGGAGCCTCCACGAGTAGATCGCCCTCGAGACGAGGGCGGGCCCCTCGTAGTGGACGAGGATGTCGTCCCCGACGCGCTTGCCGGAGTCCCACAAAACCGCATCCGTGCCCTTCGCGGCCTCCGCGGAACGGCCGCCCGCGATCGACCGGACCTCCGCCTGCCAGGCGGACTGGCGGGCCCCCGCGCGCGATGCGCGCAATTCCCAGCCGAGGCGGGGCCCGGGGGCGTCGATGCCCATGGGCGCGACCTGGTGCTCGCAGCGGAGATCCACGACTTCCAGGGCCGAGGGTTCTGGCATAGGAGAGGTCCTTCCTTTTCCGAATTCCGGATGCGCGATGGGCTCGGCCACGAGGCCCATGCCCAGGCCCAGGCCTAAACGGTCTTTTCGCGGGCGGCGATGGCCGCGAGGCGCTTCGCCTTCATCATGCGGAATTCCTCGAGCTTGTAGCTATTCGACGTAAAGAGCAGGAACGCGAGCACTATGAGGGTATTGAGCACTGACTGCAGCGATACCGAGAGCCCCAATATCGCGAAGCCCGAGATTATGCAGGCTTGCACGAAGGAGCCGGCTATGATGCCGACGTTGCGGTCCGAGTAGCGGGCCAGGAAGCCGCCGAGGAAGAGGGGCAGGAACGCGTTCATCATGTAGGACGAGCTCCCGAGGGAGAGCTTGGGCGCCATCGTGCCGAGGATGGAGAGGCTGATGACGCCGGCCGCCGCCAGCAGGAGGCCCGCGATGGCGTAGCAGGCCAGGGCGTTCCTCTTTTCGTCGATGCCGATATTGACCGCCGTCGCCTGCCCACCGCGCAGCGAGTTCGTGTTGTAGCCGAACTTCGTGAAGTTGAGGAGGAGGACCAATAGGGCCACGATGGCGGCGGCAAGGATCGTGATCGTGGGCTGCCGGGCGAAGATCGGCAGGTCGGGATGCATGATGACGCTGACGCCGCTCCCGCCGTTCATCAAGAAGGCCGCCGCCTCGTAGATCATCGCCACCCCGATGGAGACCACGATGGGGGGTAGGCGCAAGAGGACGTAGGCGAGGCCGGAGAGGCCGCCGAGGATGGCGCCGGTGGCCAGGCAGGCGAGGAGCATGGGCACCGGCCCCAGGCCCAGGGCGAGGGCGGCGTCGACGCCGAGGATGACCGACAGGATCAGGATCGAGCCCACGCTGAAATCGAAGCGGCCCGAGGTCAGGTTGAAGGAGAGGGCGAGGGAGATCAGGCCCGAGTAGACGGTATTGCGCCAGATGATCGCGAGGTCGGAGCCGACGCCGAAGCCGGCCTTGCCGCTCGCGGAGCATAGAACCGCAAAGAAGCAATAGGCCAGCGCCGGCAAAGCCAGGGTCCCGGCCAGGCAGCGCGCAAACTTTCCGAGCCTCGATCCCATCTCGCCCCTCCAGTGCCTCTCGGCCGCCTTATTTTTTGGCTCTGATCGTCTCGAGCGAGAAGCCCTTGATCAGATCGAGCAGCGTGGCGTTGCCGGCGGAGGGATCGATGCTCTTCACCAGCTTGGTCAGGTCCTTGGAATAGGCGGTGCGGCCGGCGCCGAGCTCGAAGTCGACGATCTTCGCGAGATCCTGGGGATTCGTGATGACCCAGAGCGACTCGGCCTCGCGCGTGGCCTCCCCGTTCTTCTTGAGGGCTGCGGCGTTGCCCTCGGCCGCGTTGACTATCATGGCCACGGCGATGCCGAAGCGCTCGGTGGGCTCGGTAGCGATGGCGGAGAAGAGGCCGCTCGCGTACATGCCCTTGAAGAGGTCGACGGTCGAGGGGCCGATCGCCCCGAAGGAGCCGATCGTGACCGCCCGAGCCTTGCCGGCCGCGGTTATCGGCTGGATCCAGACCTCGGGGCCGAAGCTCGAGACCACCGCGTCGATGTCGCCGGCGAGGGCGGCGCCCTGGGCGGCGAACCAGGCCTCGTTCGGGAATCCGGGGACCTCGGTCGCGGTTATCCTCGCGCCCTTGGCCTTGGCCTCGTTGATCGCGTCCTGAAAGCCGAGGCGGCGGTTGACGAACATCGTGATGCCGAAGTCGGCCCCGCCGTTGGCGTAGACGAACTTGGTCTTGCCCTCGGCGAGGAGGGCCTTGGTCACGCCGTACATGCCGTCGTGGTCCCCGTTGCCGAGTATGACGCTGCCGAGGAAGTAGGGGTTGGCCTTATACTGGTCGTAGATGTCCTTTTCCTCCGCGGTGCCCCAGTAGAACATCTTGAGCTCGGCGGCCTTGGCGACCGCCTGTCCCTTGGAGACGTTGTAGTAGGCGATGATCCCCTTGGCGCCGGCCGCGGCGCAGTTCTCGATGAACTGCAGCTCCTGCTCCGCGGAGTCGATCCTCTCGGAGAAGATGAATTCCACGTTGAAGATGCCCTTGGAGAGGGACTTGAGGTAGCTCTGCACCCCCATGTAGCCGCCGTCGGACGGATCGAAGGTCTCGACGCCGATCTTGATCGTCTTCGCCGGGTAGCGCCCGTCGGCCGCGTACTTGGCCTGGCCGAAAGCCGACATGCCCGCGACCGTCGCGATGAGCGCGATCGCGCAGGCAGCCTTTTTCACCTAATCCATGACTTCCTCCTCTGGACTAATCGTCTCGGGGATCGACTCGCGTTCCCCATGAACCGAAAGAATGGACTGATTCCCGCGGCCCGAAGCGACGCGCGCCACTCATCTCGGTAGCAGCCTCGTCCTGTAGCTCAGGCTGGCCACGAAGACCACCGCGATGAAGGTGATTCCCCGGAAACCCTGGATGACGCCGGGGCCCGCGCCCATGATCGCGAGGCCGCTGTTGAGCACCGTGATCGTCGCCGCGCCGACCAGGGCGGCGCCGATCCTCGAGCGCGGGCCGCCGGAAAGCGGCATGCCTCCTAGGACGAGGGCCACCATGATGTCGGTGCCGACCGTCCCGCCGGTGAGGGCGCTCGCGGTCTTCGTGCGCAGGAGGATGACGATGGCCGCTATGGAGACGGTCAGGGCCGACACGAGGAAGGCCAGGAGCTTCGTGCGGCGCACGTCGATGCCCGATTGCCGGGCCGCGCGCTCGTTCCCCCCGACCAGCTTGCAGCTCTTCCCGAGGCTCGTGAGATTGAAGAGGACGAGGCCCCCGAGGAAGACGGAGGCGAGGGAGCCGAGGTTGATCGGCGTCATGTCCCGTATCCTCGGGAGGGCGGAGATCGTCAGCACCGTCTCCTTGCCCATCGCGAGCAGGCCCAGCGCCCCGAGGAATACGCCGATGACGATGGTCACGATGAAGAAGGGAACCTCGACATAGGCCGCCAGCAGGCCCTTGACGATGCCGATCAGGAGGGAGACCGCCACGCAGGCGACGACCATCGCGGCGATCGAGCCCGTGGCCATCGCCACCTTGGCCCCGATGATAGCGGTCAGGCAGAGGCTCCCGCTCATGGACATGTCGAAGGCCCCGGCGCCGAAGACGAAGACCGCCCCCGCGGCCACCAGCGCCGTGATCAGCTCCTGGTTCGTGAGGCTCCGCAGGTTGATCGGCCCGAAGATTCTGCCCTCGGTGAGGACGAGGAAGAGGGTCGAGATGAGCAGCAGGCCCAGGAGGGGAGCGAGCTCGCCCAAGGCCGCGGCGGAGGGGCGCCGCCTCTTTTTGGGCGCGCCGTCCGGGGTCCGTCCCGGCTCGTCGTGGTTCAACGTATCCTCCATTCCCGCATCCTAGATCATCGTCTCGATGATCGCGGTCTCGGTGAGGCCCTGGCCGCGGGGGAATTCGCCGGCCAGATGGCCGTCCTTCAGGACCAGCAGCCTGTCGCTCATGCCGATGAGCTCCGTGAGCTCCTCGGAGATGAGGACGATGGACCTTCCCTCGCGCTTCATCCGGTACATGAGATCGTACATCGCGGCCTTCACCCCGACGTCGATGCCGCGGGTCGGGCAATCGAGGACGAGGATGTCGCAACCCCTCCCGATCCATTTGCCGAAAACGACCTTCTGCTTGTTCCCGCCCGAGAGGTACTGCACTCCCTGGTGCATCGAGGCGCACTTGATGTCGAGCGCCTTGATCTGGGCCTCGACGTAGGCTTTTTCCCCGCGCGGCCAGATCAGGCCCGAGGGCGAGGCAATCCTGTCCAGGGCCGCCGCCGCGATGTTGTCCTTGATGCTCGCGGCGAGGACGAGGGCCTCGACGTCGCGGTTCTTGGAGACGTAGCCGATCCCGAGCCCCATCGCGGCTATCGGCGAGGACACCGCCCTGCCCGTGGCGACGTGCTGGACGGTCCCGGTCATGAGCCTCTCCTCGCCGAAGAGGGCGCGCCCCAGCTCGTGCATGCCGCAGTGCGAGAGCCCGCCGATGCCGAGTATCTCCCCCCGGTGCAGCGCGAGCGAGAAGTTCTCGAGGAGGCCGGTGCCCGTCGTCACTTCGCTGGCGCGGAGCACCACCTCCTCGCCGAACCTGCCGTCGAAATCGCCGCGGTAGTAGTGGTCACCCGTCTGGCGGCCCACCATGAGGTGCTTGATCCTCCGTTCGCTCATCTCGTCCTTGGGTGTCGTGGCCACGTATTCGCCGTCGCGCAGCACGGTGAGGGTGTCGCACAACGCGAAGAGCTCGGGGAGGTCGTGGGATATGAAGAGGACGGCCTTGCCCTCCAGGGCCATCCGCCTCATCACGGCGTAGAGCATCTCGCGGCCGTGGTGGGAGAGGGCCGTGGTCGTCTCGTCCACGATCAGGAGCGAAGGATCGCCGTACATCACCTTCGCGAGCTCGACGAGCTTCCGGTCCTGCATGTCGAGGCCGTCGATCGGCGCGGCGCTCTCGATGTCGGAGCCGATGGCGCGCAGCGCCTCGCGGGCGGCCTCGATCATCCGCTTCCTGCCGATCAGGCCGAAGCGCCGGAACCGCCCCTCCTCGCCGAGGAAGATGTTCTCCGCCACGCCGATGCCGGGCACCGTGCCCATCTCCTGCACGACCATGCCCACGCCGAGCCTCGCGCCCTCGGTCATCGTGGCCGGCGCGTGGGACCTTCCGAGCAGGGACATCTCGCCGGAGTCCGGCCGCAGCATGCCCGCGATGATCGAGGAGAGGGTGGACTTTCCCGAGCCGTTCTCCCCGATGAGGCCCGTGATCTCCCCCCGATAAATCGAGAGATCCACGTCGTACAGGGCGCGCACCGGCCCGAAGCTCTTGCGCATGCCCTTCGCGGCGAAGAGGAGCTCTCGGGCGCCGTCCGCGGATCCCGCCATTCGCCTACCTCGCCTTCAGCCCGTCGAGGAAGTATCTCCCGATTTGCGAGAATATCGCCCTCGAGGCGAAGCCGAATTCCTTGTCCACCTTATCGCCCATCTCGCCCAGACGGCTGATCATGCCGGAGAGGAAGTTGAAGAAAACCGCGACAACCAAGCTCGGCTCGACATCGCCCTTCAAGCTTCGGTCCGCGATGCCCTCGCGTACGCAGATCTCCACGAAGCGGTGGTCTTCCTCGAGGTTCTCGAGCATCCGGCTCGCGAAGGTCTCAGCCTCGATCCTCTTGCCGTAGAGGTAGTTGAACTCGGCCACGAAGCTCGCCTCGCGGGGATTCTCGAAAAGCTGGTTGAGGAAGGAATCGACGAACCTCTCGAGCTTTTCGTAGCCCTTTCCCTGGAAGCACCAGACCTCGCGCTCGTTCCGGTCCCGCCAGGCCCTGGTCGTCAGCTTGAATATCTCCCCGGCGACTTGCTCCTTGTTGGAGAAATATTTGTAGATGGTGGCCCTGGACAGCTTCGTCGACTCGGCTATGTCTCCCATGGTCACCAATTCGATGCCTCTATTGATGAATAGGTCTTCCGCGACTTCGAGTATCCATTCGCGCTGGTTTTCTCGGTGGGCTGCGTAGATCCCTGCCGGCATGGGCTCCCTCAATGGAAAACTGGACATGGCATCCAAAAATGGACACGAAGTACAGATTGTGATTATATCCGTTTCCGCTATCTGTCAATAAAAAAAGCATTGGGAGTTCGCCGCTCGCGGGCCGTCGCGGCGAGGTGGCCTATTCGACCTTAGGCTTTTTTCCCAAAGGTTGCGGCTAGCCCGCGATTCCGCTAAGGTGTAGGCAAGGGGATGCCGTGAAAAAGACTTCATTCGGGCTGCGCGTGGCCTCCGACGTGACGATCATCGCCTTCATCGCGGCGATGCTGATGATGGCCGTTCTGGGGTTCTACCTCTACCGCGACATCAAGCAGGTCCTGCCCATACTGCAGATCTTCATCCCGCTCGTCCTCTGCCTCTGCCTCGCCCTCTACTTGATCGTCAGGCTTTCCCTTCGAGGGGCGGAATCGGTCGTCCGCAGGATAGATGCCGGCGAGGTCGTGCCGCAGGACGATCGGGCCACGGCGAGGAGGGGCTTATCCCGCCTCACGCGGATAGTCATCGCCTTCGACGTGATCGCCTTCATCCTCGGCCCCGTCTTCCAGATCGCGGTCCAGTCCCTGGTCCTGAAGATGCCCCAGGATCCGACCATCAACCTGCTCTCGGTGATCCTCAGCTTCGCCTTCGGGCTTTCCTGCGCGCCCCAGCAGATCGCCCTCGCCGAGATCAGGCTCCTCCCCGAGCGGCGCAAGCTGGCCGTCGCCGGCATCGAGGCCGGGAAACGGGAGATGAGCATCACCACCCGCATCCTGGTGTCCACCATAGCTTCGGTCTTCATAGCCTCGGTATCGATGGGCGTGGGCGGCATCGGGATCTACCGCGAGTACGCCCGCTGGGTCGCCTCCTCGGCGGCTGCTACCGATTCCACGAGCTCGGCGACGGCCTCCGCCGCCGAGGCTACCGGCGACCAGACCAGCTACCGGGCCGCGGAGGCGAGGATCATCCTCCATCTCGGGCTGCTGGCCCTCGGCCTGCTGGCCTGGGGCGCCTTCGCTGCGAGCAGGACCGTGCGCCTTCTCTTCGGCCAGGTCGACATCCTCGCCGAGCGCATGAAGGAGATCAAGAGCGGGGCCTCCGACCTGACCGCCCGGGCCACCATCGCCTTCAACGACGAGATAGGCCGGCTGACCGCCGATTTCAACGGGGTTCTCGGGGCCCTGCAGGCCCTCCTCGCCTCGGTCAAGGACCTGTCCACTTCCGTGGCCGGCTCGTCGCGCGCCCTGGACGGCTCCGCGAGGGAGGCCGAGACCTCCCTGGGCTCATTCGAGGAGGCCAGCGCCCGCCTCAGCGAGGCGATCCAGGCCCAGGGCGGCTCGGTCTCCGCCGGACGCTCGGTGATCGGGCGGATGGCGGAGTCGATCGAGACCGTCACCGAGCAAGTCGCGACCCAGGCCAGCTACGTCGAGGAGAACTCGGCGAGCGTCGAGCAGATGGTCGCCAACATCGCCAGCGTCAGCCGCTCGGCCGAGAGGGCCGGGGAGCTGACCCAGTCCCTCACCGGACTCACGGCGGCCGGCCACCAGGTCCTGCAGGACAGCCTCCGCGGAATGAGCGAGATCCAGGAGGCCTCGGCCTCGGTGCGCACCATCATCGGCTCGATCTCCAAGATCGCCAGCCAGACCAACCTCCTCGCGATGAACGCGGCCATCGAGGCCGCCCACGCGGGGGACGCCGGCCGCGGCTTCTCCGTCGTCGCCGACGAGGTCCGCAGCTTGGCCGAGAGCAGCGCGAAGAGCTCCCGCGAGATCATCGACCTCGTCCGGGCTATGGACCGCAAGATCGCGAGCGGCGCCGATCTGACCGGCAGGGCCGGGGAGGCCTTCGACAAGATCGCCTCCGGGGTAAAGGACGCGAGCGAGCTCGTCCAGAGCATCGCGCGGTCGATGACCGAGCAGAGCCAGGGCGCCCAGGAGATCCTCTCGTCCGTGAAGTCGCTGATCGACGCGACCTCGCGCATCAAGGGACTCTCGGTCGACCAGCGCGAGCAGTCCGCCGCCGTCATGGAGGCCATCGCCGCGATCGAGGGCTCGGCCGCCCAGATCGAGGAGGCCATCCAGGAGCAGGCCGGGGCCACCCAGGCCCTGTCGCGGATCACCGCCCTGATATTCAGCGAGGCCGAGAACAACAAGACGGCCGCCGAGAGCCTCGACTCGCGGATCGGCGGCTTCAAGCTCTGAAGCCGAGGCGCGGCGAGACTCAGGATATCGCTCTCCGACATGACCCCGTCGAGGACGCTCAGCGCCTTCGGGCTCGTCCCGGGATCGCCCATCATGGAGAGCGACAATTCGTTCTCCGCGAGCAGGGCGTCGAGTCTCGAGCGCACGATCACGCGGAAGCGCCCCGTCTTCAGCAACTCGGCCCCCAGCTCCTCGTCCCAGGACCTCGAGCCGGATGGCGCGTTCTCGATGCCGGCGAGGGCCGCGGCCGCGGCCGCGACCAGCCCGGCGGCCAGGGCCATGCATGTTTTCAAGGTATCCTCATCATTCAAAGGCGCAAAAAGCGCGAATGGCTGAGCGAAAAAGTAATATATAATAACAAATGAATGCAACGAATTTCCGGCGGATCGGATGCGGGCTTCGGTACGAATATCGCCGAGTGGCTTGTCCTCCGCAGGCTCGCGCTCGTCTCGCTCCGGTGCTACAGTAGGCGTCATGAATAGCACCTACAATCCGCTGACGGCCGCCTGGGACGCTCCCTACGGTCTGCCTCCCTTCGACAAGATCCGCGCGGAGCACTTCGGTCCCGCCCTGGACGCAGCCATGGCCGAGCACGTCTCCGAGGTCGCGGCGATAGCCGCCTCGAAGGAACCGTCGAGCTTCGAGAACACCATTGCCGCCTTCGACCGCTCGGGGGAAGCGCTCTCCCGCGTCGCGCTCGTCTTCCACAACCTGACGAGCTCCATGACCGACGAGGCGCTGCAGGCGGTCGAGCGCGACTACATGCCCAAGCTGGCCCTCCACGTCGCCCGCTTCCTCCTCGATCCCGGCTTATTCGCCCGGGTCGACGCGGTGCACGAGCGGCGCGGCGACTCGGGCCTGAGCCCGATCCAGGTCCGCCTGGTCGAGAAGATGCACCTCGACTTCGTGCTGGCGGGCGCCCGCCTCGACGAGGCCGGCAAGAGGCGGGCGGCCGAGCTGGTCGAGGCCCTGTCGGTCAAGTGCACGGCCTTCGGCCAGGCGGTCCTGGCCGACGAGGACGAGGCCTATGTGCTCATAGAGGACAGGGCCGGCCTGGCCGGCCTGCCGCCCGACCTCGTAGACGCGGCGGCCGAGGCCGCCAAGGCCAAGGGCCACGAGGGGCAGTGGGCCATCACGGTGGGCCGCTCCTTCGTCGAGCCCTTCCTCACCGCCTCGAAGAACCGCGAGCTACGGAAAAAAGTCTGGGAAGCCTTCTCGGCCCGAGGCGAAATGCGCGCGGATAGGGACACCAAGCCTATTATCAAACAGATCCTCGAACTGCGAGCCGAGCAGGCCCGACTCCTCGGCTACTCGAGCTACGCCGACTTCGCCCTGGTCGACCGGATGGCCAAGACGCCGGCCAGGGTGGCCGAGCTGCTCGACGCCGTATGGCCGCCGGCCCTCGCCAGGGCCGCGGAGGCGGCGGCGGGCCTCGCCGCTATCGCGCGGGAGTCCGACGGCATCGGAGCCCTCGAGCCCTGGGACTGGCTGTACTACTCCGACCAGGTCAAGCGCAGGGACTACGCCCTGGACGAGGCCGAGATCAAGCCCTACTTCAGCGTGGACAACATGGTGAAGGCGATGTTCTGGGCAGCCGGCCGCCTCTTCGGCGTCGATTTCGTCGAGGTGAAGGGCGTTCCCCTCTACCATCCCGACGTCAGGCTCTTCGAGGTCCGCGACAGGGCGAAGGGAACGCTCAAGGGCGTGTTCCTCAACGACAACTACAGCCGCGCGGGCAAGCGCTCCGGGGCTTGGATGAGCAATTACCGCGAGCAGAGCGCCGGCGTCGTCCCCATTGTCGTGAACAACAACAACTTCACCCCGGGGAAGGTCGGCGAGAGCGTCCTCATAAGCTTCGACGACGCTGCGACCCTCTTCCACGAATTCGGGCACGGCCTGCACGGCCTCCTCAGCGAGGTGGACTACCAGGGCCTATCCGGCACCAACGTTCTGCGGGACTTCGTCGAGCTGCCCAGCCAACTCTTCGAGCACTGGGCCCTGGCCCCCGAGCTCCTCGAGAAATTCGCCGTCCACGTCGAGACGGGCACGAGTATCCCCGCCGACCTGGTGGCCAGGATCCGGAAGGCCCGCACCTTCAACATGGGCTGGGAGACGGTACAGTACCTCGGGCCGGCCCTCCTCGACATGAGGCTCCACGCCCTGACCGCCCTCGCTTCCTTCGACGCCGCCCGCTTCGAGAGGGAAGAGCGCGCCAGGCTCGGAGTGCCGCCGGTCGTGGGACTGAGGCACCGCCTGCCACACTTCCAGCACCTCTTCGCCGACAATGGCTACGCCGCCGGATACTACGTCTACATGTGGGCCGAGGTTCTCGAGGCCGACGCCTTCGAGGCCTTCGAGGAGAAGGGCGACCTCTTCGACCCCGATCTCGCGGCCAGGCTCAAGCGCTGCATCTACGCCGCCGGCAACTCGGCCGACCCGGCCGAGGCCTTCCGCGCCTTCAGGGGAAGGGATCCGCGGATCGGGGCCCTGCTCAAGCAGCGGGGACTCGGCTAACAGAGCCGCGAGTGAGCCGGGCCTTCGTCGACGAGGACGCGTCGCGGGACGACGAGGTCCCCGAGATACCCCTGCCGCTGCCGCCGGGGGCGCGCAACTACCTGACGCCGGAAGGCGCGCTGCGGCTGCAGGGCGAGTTCCGCGGCCTCCTCGACTCGGGGAGGCCCGCGCTCGAGGCCGAGATCGCCCGGCTGTCGGCCTCCGACGACAGCGCCGACCTAGACGCCCTGTCGTCAGCGCGAAGGAGGCTCGCGACAGCCGATAGGCGCATCGAATATCTCGGCCGCATGGCCTCCCTCGCGGAGGTAGTCGAGCCGGCCGGCGTCGGGGACCGCGTCGTATTCGGGTCCACCGTCCGTGTGCGCGAGGGAGGCGGGACGGAGGCGAGCTACCGCATAGTCGGCGTGGACGAGAGCGACCCCGAGCGCGGGCTGCTCAGCTGGGCCTCGCCAGTGGCGCGGGCCCTGATGGGAAGGAAGCCGGGCGACACCGCCCTGCTCCATCTGCCGGGAGGCGATAGGAGCCTGGAGATCCTCGGGATCGAGCATAAGGAGCGAACCGGCGCTTGACGAATCGGCGCCCGCGATTACCATATCGGTATGTCGGATAAAAGCAGGGATACGCCGGCCCGGGCGGACGAAGCGGTCCTCGATTGGCTGCTCGAGGACTCCGACCCCTCGGTCCGGCTCTACGCGCTCACGAGGCTCTTGGGCAAGGGCGAGGGCAGCCCCGAGGCGACGGCCGCGAGGAAGGCCGTCATGCGCTCGGGGCCGGTCGCCGAGATCCTCGAGCTCCAGTCCGAGGGCGGCTTCTGGGGAGAGGGCCCCGACTATTACCGGGCGAAATACTCCGGGACCTCCTGGCAGCTCCTCATCCTCGCCGAGCTCGGGGCCGACGGAAGCGACCCGCGCGTGCGCTCCGCCTGCGAATACATACTAGCCCGCTCGCAGGACGCTGAATCGGGCGGCTTCTCGGTGGACTCGAGCGCGGGAGGCGGGGGGCGGCACGGGATGGTGATCCCCTGCCTCACGGGCAACATGGTCTCCAGCCTCGCCAGGCTGGGCTGGGGCGAGGACGAGCGCGTCGCGAGGGCGATCGATTGGATTTGCGACTACCAGCGCGCCGACGACGGGATCGCCGATCCGCCGGGCGGCTGGCCCTACGACCGAATGGAAGGATGCTACGGCAGGCACAGCTGCTTCATGGGCGTCGTCAAATCCCTCAAGGCCCTCGCCGCTATCCCGCCCGAGAGGCGCGGGAAGAGGGTCAAGGCCAAGATCGCGGAGCTGGTAGAGTTCATCCTCGCGCACCGGGTGCACAAGAGGAGCCACGACCTCGCGCAGGTATCCCGTCCGGGCTGGCTCAAGCTGGGTTTCCCCCTCATGTACCAGACCGACGTCCTCGAGATACTCTGCGTCCTGGCGGAGCTGGGCGTTCGCGACGCGAGGATGTCCGAGGCCTTGGCCGCCGTAGCCTCGAAGCGGGGCGCCGACGGCCGCTGGAAGCTCGAGAGCAGCTTCAACGGGAAGACTCTCGTCGACATCGAGCGCAAGGGCGCGGCCTCCAAGTGGATTACGGCCAGGGCCCTCTACGCCCTCGCCTAGCCGGATTTCGCCCAAAGGGCGCGCGCCAGCTCGGCGGTGCGGGCCTTGACCGCGGCGTCGCTCGCTATCCGAGGCGAGTTGCCGTCCGTCGTGTCGCGGTTCTCCACGATGAGGACGGTCGAGCCCGGCTCTAGGGCGTGGCTATGATAGACGCCGCGCTTGACGTTGTAGAGCCTGAGCGGCTCCATATCCACGGCGCGGATGAGCGAGGGATCGACGGGGCCACCCCCGGGAACCTCGCCCTCGACGGCGAAGAGGACGCAGCGGCCGGCGAGGAGGGCGAAGGTCTCGTCGGTCTCGTCGTGCCTCTGGAACCAGGGGATGTTCTCCGGCAGGAGCTCGTCTATGGCGTTCAGGAAGGCGACGCGCCAGGCCCCGAAATCGATCAGGGGCTTGTAGCCGGGCTCGCCGAATCCGGCGACTTCGATGAGGCGGGGATCGATCATGGCCCAATCTAGCCGCCGCCGGATCGCCTGTCAACGAAGATCGGCCCCGAGCCGGCCGAGGGGAGGGACCTCCCCTCGACCGGGTGGACGGTCTATAATCCAACTCGCAGGACGCCAACGAGAGGAGCCAACATGAGCAAGAGGATTTTCGTGGGTTATGCGACGAAGACCGGATCCACGAAGGAGACGGCCGAGGCCATCGCGAAGACCCTGAGCGGCCGCGGCTTCGGCGTCGACGTAAAACCCTTCGCCCAGGCGGGCGACCTCGGCGCCTACGACGGTTTCGTCCTGGGGGCGCCCGTCAACGGCATGGCCTGGCATCCCGACGCCTCGGCCTTCGTCCGCGCGAACGCCTCGACGCTCGCCGCGAAGCCGACGGCCTACTTCCTTCTCTCCCTGGCCTACGGCGTCGGCCGCGCGAGCATGAAGAGGGCCATACCGGCCCGCCTGGCTCCCTCCTCCGCCCTGGCGAAGCCGGTCGCCACCGCCTGCTTCGGCGGCGTCATCGCGACCGAGCCGCCCAT
Source organism: Spirochaetaceae bacterium (assembly GCA_025355995.1). Lineage (GTDB taxonomy): Bacteria > Spirochaetota > Spirochaetia > Treponematales > Rectinemataceae > UBA1306. The sequence continues at coordinate 30,508 of JANXYQ010000074.1, forward strand.
CGTCCTAAGGCTCCTCTTCGGAATCAAGAAGGGCTCGCCCCGCGATAGCCGGAACTGGGACGATATCCACGCCTTCGCGGAAGGGCTCGCCGCCAAGCTGGCCCCCCGATGACCGACCTGGATTTCCTCCGGGCCATGCCCAAGACCGAGCTCCACCTCCACCTCGAGGGCACGATAAGCCCCGAGACCCTCTGGGCCCTCGCCGAGCGCAACCATGTCGCCCTGCCCGTCGGCGGCCTCGACGAGCTGCGCGGCCTGTACGTCTTCGAAGACTTCGACAAATTCGTCAAGGTCTGGCTGATGATGTGCTCCTGCCTCAAGACGGAGGCCGACTACGTCGGGATGGCGGACGGCTACCTCGCCGAATGCCGGCGCCAGAATATCCGCTACGCCGAGGTCCACTTCACGCCCTACAACCACGAGAAATTCGGGATCGGCGCCGAGAGGGCCCTCGGCATTGTGACGAAGCGCCTCCTCGAGGCCGAGCTCTCGGGCGGGCCCGTCACGCGCATCATCGCCGACATACCGAGCGAGGCCTTCCCCGAGAGCGGCGTCTTCACCGTCGATTTCCTCGAGAGGCTCGCCAATCCCCTCATCGTCGCGATAGGCCTCGGCGGGCCCGAGAAGGGCTTTCCCCGAGCCGCCTTCGCGCCTTGGTTCGAGCGCGCCAGGCGAGCCGGCTACCCGGCGGTGGCGCACGCGGGCGAGACGGGCGGCGCCGAGCACGTCCGCGAGGCAGTCGTCCAGCTGAAGGCCCGCCGCATCCAGCACGGCGTGCGCGCGGTCGAGGATGAGGGCCTGCTCCGCTTCCTCGCCGAGCGCGAGATCTGCTGCGACGTCTGCCTCACCAGCAACACCTGCCTCACGGCCTTCACCGACCTGGGAAATCAGCCCATCCTTCGGATGATCGAGGCGGGGATCCCGGTCACCCTCTCGACGGACGACCCGCCCTTCTTCGGGACGGACCTCGTCAACGAGTACCGGCGCGCCCGCGAGGAAGTGGGCTTGAGCATGGAGGAGCTCTGGCGGATAAACCTGAACGGGCTGCGCTTCGGCCTGGCCGACGTGGGGCTTCGCAGGCGCCTGATGCTCGAGTTCGAGGCGGAGCGCCTGGCCCTCGGCGGGGGAAAGGGTGCCTAGGCCCGAGTTCATGTCCCGGCGCGCGGAGCTCGAGATCAGGAGGAACCGAAGGTGCCGAAGCTGCTAGAAAGCGCCGCGCGGGACGCGGGACGGGCCGCGCTCGTGACGATCGTGGAAGTGAAGGGCTCCGCCCCCCGCCATCCGGGAAGCAAGATGCTCGTTCGAGCCTCGGGCGAGATCGAAGGCACGGTCGGGGGAGGCAAGGGAGAAGCCCTCGCTATCGAGGCCGCCAAGGCCGCGATCGCCTCGCGGGAGTCTTCCTTCCTGGAAGTGGAGATGCTCGGCGACCAGGCCGAGGGGAAGGACCTCGTCTGCGGCGGCGTGAACCGGATGCTCGTGGAATTCATCGCCGACGGGGCGGTCTACGACCAGGCTCTGGCCTCCCTCCGCGAGGGGAGGCGCGTACTCTTACAAAAGCGCCTAACGCGTTCCGGGGGAAGGCTCGGGGTGGCGGTTTCGCTCCGCCGCGAGGGCGAGGTGCTCCCCGAGGCGGCGGCCAAGGCCCTCTCCAGCGGGAAATCCTATTTCCAGGAAGCCGAGGGGCTTTTCCTCGATCCCCTCCTGCCCCAGGAGAAGCTGCTCATCGTCGGCGCGGGTCACGTTGGCCTGGCGCTCGCTCGCGCGGCCACGTCCCTCGGCTTCCGAGTGAGCGTGGCGGATGACAGGGAGGAGCTGCTCGTCGAGGAGAGGTTCGGAAAGGAGGTGCGGCGGATTCTCGGCCCCTATACCGAGACGATCGGCGGCTTTCCCTTCGACGGCGCCACGTACGCGGTCATACTCACGCGGGGCCACCTTTTCGACCTCGAAGCGAGCAGGGCAGTCCTGAAGCGCGCGTTCCGCTACGCCGGCCTCATCGGCAGCAAGCGGAAGGTGGCGCTGCTGGTCGAGCAGCTGCGCTCCGACGGTTTCCCGGAGGAGGCCGTCGCGTCGCTGCACGCGCCCATCGGCCTCGCCATCGGCGCCGAGACTCCCGAGGAGATCGCCGTGTCCATCCTCGCCCAGATGATCGCGGTCAGGCACGGCCGGTAACGCGTCGCTCGCCCTGGGCCCGGGGGGCGCGGAAGTGATAGGATAGCTGCCAGGAGGGGATCATGATCTACCACGAGGCGGGCTCCGAGTCCGCGGACTTGAGCGCCGAGGACCTGAGGCGCGGGCTCTTCGAGGCGCTGCGCGCGTTAGGTGATCGAAAGCGCGTGCTCATCGTACCCCCGGACGCCACGAGGTTCCACTCGCGCGCGGGCGAGCTGACGCGCATGGCCTACGACTACTACGGCGACCGGGTGACCGACATCCTCCCCGCCCTCGGCACGCATTCCCCCATGTCGGCCGAGGCGATAGCGCGAATGTTCCCCGGCGTCCCCGCCTCCCTGTTCCGGGTGCACGACTGGCGCCGCGACGCGGTCGACGTGGGCGTCATACCCGCCGACCGGGTCTCGAGGGCGACGGGCGGCGCGGTGAGCCTCGACTGGACCGCCCAGCTGAACCGGCTGATCGTCGAGGGCGGGCACGACCTCGTCCTGTCGATCGGCCAGGTCGTGCCGCACGAGGTCATGGGGATGGCCAATTACAACAAGAACCTCTTCGTCGGTACCGGCGGGGCGGAGGGCATCAATAAGAGCCATTTCATCGGGGCCGCCTACGGGATGGAGCGGCTCATGGGCCGGGCTGACAATCCCCTCAGGTCCCTGCTCGACTACGCGTCGGAGCATTTCATCAAGGGCCTGCCCGTAGTCTACGTCCACACGGTGATCGGCCGCTCCGCGGGCGGGGAGCTCGCGACGAGGGGTCTCTTCGTCGGCGACGGGCGGGAGGTCTTCGAGCGCGCGGCCGCCCTGTCGGTCAAGGTGAACTTCACCGTCCTGGCGGAGCCGATCCGCAAGGCGGTCGTCTACCTCGATCCCTCCGAGTACAAGAGCACCTGGCTCGGCAACAAGAGCATCTACCGGACGAGGATGGCTATGGCCGACGGCGGCGAGCTACTCGTCCTCGCGCCGGGCCTCCGGGAGTTCGGCGAGGATCCCGAGATCGACGCCCTGATCCGCAAGTACGGCTACCGGGGAAGGGAGGCGGTCCTGAAGGCGGTCGAGGCGAACGAGGACCTGCGGCGGAACCTGAGTGCGGCGGCCCACCTGATACACGGCAGCACGGAGGGGCGCTTCTCCGTGACCTACTGCCCCGGCTTCCTGACGAGGGTCGAGATCGAGTCGGTCGGCTTCCGCTACGAGGAGCCGGGGACCATGGCGAAGGCCTACGACCCGAAGGCGCTCGGCGACGGCTGGAACGACCTGCCCTCGGGAGAGAGGATCTTCTTCGTCCCCAACCCGGCGATCGGGCTGTGGGCGAGCGAGGGCAGGGTATAGGCTCCGGGCGCGGCCGAGGCTACTGGAAGCTCGTGTAGTTCTCCCGCGTGACCTTCTGGTAGGGGACGATGACGTACCTGCCCTCGGTGATGGTCCAGCCGGCGGCAAGCGGATCCTGTCCGGTCGCCAGGGCGTAGGCGAGGTCGAAGGCGGCCTTTCCCTGGCTGTCGGCGTCGCCGCGCACCGTCCCGAGGAGGCTTCCGTCAGCGATGGCCTCCAGGGCGAATCGGGTCGCGTCGATGCCGAGGACCGGCACGTAGCTGTCCGGGCCCTTCATCTGGCCGGCCAGCCTGAGGGCGGCGATCGCGCCGATGGCCATCTCGTCGTTCGCGCAGATCACCGCCTCGATGCGCTTCGCCTTCGGGGCCTGCAGGATCGCCGTAATGGCGGCCTGCGCGTCCAGCCTGCTCCAGTTGGCTATCGACTCGGCTCGGGAGACCGCGCGGATCCCGGCCGCCGCGAAGGCCTTGTCCCTCCTGAGGTCGGCGGCCTCGGCCGCCGCCAGGTTCTTGTCGCCCCTGAGGAGCGCGTAGCCGAGGAATCCGTCCTTGTCCTGGTCCGCCTCGGGATGCGCCTTCCAATAGTCGGCGAGGATCTGAACCTGCAGCTCCGCTGCCTCAGCCGAGTCGGCGCCGACGAAGTAGGCCTTGCCCCAGCCCTGGATCGCGAAGGCGGCGGGGTCCCGGCCGAAGAACACGATCGGCACGTTGCCGGCCTTCGCCATGAAGGTCAGGGCGGTCAATGCCGAGCTGTCGACGGGATTGACGACGATGGCCTTGGCCTTGTCGGCGATCATCGCGTCGATCTGGGCGTTCTGCACGACCTGCTGGCTCTGCCCGTCGAGGACCGAGATCTTGGCCTTGCCCTCGGCGTTGGCCTCGAGGGAGCGGCGGGCGGCCCCGACGAAGGTATCGTCCACGCTGGCCAGGGCTACGCCGATCCTGGGCTTTCCGCCAGAGGGATCGCAACCGGCGAGGATGGCCGATAAGCCGGCGGCTATGACGAGGAGGGAGAGGGGAAGCGAGGCTCTGTTCATGGTATGCGGATTCTAGCACGCCATCTCGCCCTTGTCCCCCCGAATGCGGCGCCGGCCGCCGCCCTATTGGGCGAAGTCGCGGTAATTCGCCTGCGTCACCTTCACGTAGGAGACGAGGACGTTGTTGCCCGCCGCCAGCGACCAGTCCCCGAAGAGCAGGAAGTCTCCCCTTGCGAGGGCGAAGGCGAGATCGAAGGCTTCCTTGCCCTGCTTCTCGGCGTCGTTGCGGACCGTTCCGAGGAGGCTGCCCTCGGCTATCGCGTCCAGGGCGAACCGGGTCCCGTCGATGCCGACCACGGGCACGTAGCCGTCGGCCCCCTTGAAGTAGCCCGCCACCTTCAGCGCCTCGATCGCGCCCAGGGCCATCTCGTCGCTGGCCGATATCACCGCCTCTATCCGCCTCTGCCCGAGGGTCTTGAGGAGGTCGCCGACCTTCGCGAGCGCCTCGGCCCTGTTCCAATTCGCGGTGAGCTCCGAGACCTTGACGGCGGCGAGGGCGTCGCTGGCGAAGGCCTTCTCCCGCCTGTCGGAGCTGGCGAGCGCGCTCTGGTGGTCCGAGTCGCCGCGGATGAGCAGGTACTGGACCCGGCCGTCCTTGTCCTTGTCCGCCTCGGGATGGTCCTTCCAGTAATCGGCGAGGATATCGACCTGGAACTGCTCTGCCTCCTCCCCGCGAGCCCTGACGAAATAGGCCTTTTCCCAGGATATAGCCTGCATGGTCGAGGGATTGCGGACGAAGAACACCACCGGCACATCGGCCTTCATGGCCTTTTGCGCGATGCCGCCCATGGCCGAGGGGTCCACGGGGGCGACGATGATCGCCTTGGCCTTGTCGGCGATCATCGCGTCTATCTGGGCGTCCTGTATCTCCTGCTTGTTCTGACCGTCGAGGATGGAGAGCCGGGCCTTCCCCTCCACCTTGGCCTCGAGGCCCCTGCGGGCGGTGGAGACGAAGAAGTCGTCGACGCTGGAGAAGGCCACGCCGATGCGGGGCTTGCCGCCGGAGGGGTCGCAGCCGGCGAGGCCGATCGAGAGGGTGGCGGCGAGGAAGAGGTACGATAGGGCTGTGCGCTTCATGGTGGACGATTCTAGCACGGCCGCGCGCGCCTGTCCTCACGATTCACGTCGACGCCAGAAAGGCCTTCCAGGACGCGGGATCGAATCCGACGGCGGCCCTGCGCCCATCGCGCAGCACCGGGGTCCTGAGGAGGAGGGGGTCCTTCAGGATCTCCTCCTCGCCGTCGAAGTCCATGTAGGCGAGGCCCCTGTCCTTGTACCGGGGACCCTCGGCATCGATGAGCCCGGCCGCGCCGACGGCCGCGGCTATCGAGCGCAACTCGCCCGGGCTTATGCCCTTCTCGGCGAGGTCGATGAATTGATAGTCCAGGCCCCGCTCCTTCAGGTAGCGCTCGGCCTTCCTCGTGTCGGGGCACTTCTTGGTGCCGAAGACTTGCAGTCCCATGATCCCAGCTTATCACATCGTCCGCCGATTGCCTCGGGCGCCGATACGTGGCACAATGCACCGCATGGGCAAGGCATTCGCGGTGTTCTCCGCCATAGGCGCGGACAGGGTCGGCATAGTCGACGATATCTCGGGCGTAGTCTCCGAGGGCGGCGGCAACATAGAAGAGAGCAAGATGGCCGTCCTCGGCGGCGAATTCGCGGTGATGATGCTCATCTCGATGGATGCCGGCGCCCTCGAGGCCTTGATCGCCCGCGTCGGCGAGTTCGAGTCCAGGCTGTCCCTCAAGATCGGCGTCGTGCGGACTCGCGAGACCTCTCAGGCTGAGCGGGGCAGGCCCTATTCCCTCGAGACCGTATCGCTCGACGGCGCGGGCATCGTCCACTCGGTCAGCACCGTGCTGCGCAAGTACGGCATCAATATCGAGGATCTCGAGACGCGCACTGAGCGCGCCCCCCTCACCGGCGCCCCCCTCTTCCGCATGACGGCCAATGTCGTCCTCGGCCCCGGCGTGGCGATTGGCGCGCTCAGGCGGGAGCTCGAGGAGCTCCAGGCCGAGCAGGACCTCGACATCCTCCTCATGCCCCTCGTGCCGACGAGGCGGGATTAGGAACCGATGCCCGCCGATCGGGCCCGGGCGGCGATCCTCGCGGTCGCGCTAGCGACGGCGCTCGCCCTCGGCGCGCTGCTCTCCTCCTGCGCCTCCGCGGGCCCCAGTCCCGCCGCGCAGGAATGGTACGACCTCGGCAACGCCTGGCTCGACAAGGGCGATTGGAAGAGGGCCGGCCAGGCCTACTCGCGCGCCCTCGCCCTCGAGCCCTCCTTCGCCGGTGCTTCCTTCAATCTCGCCCGCGCCCTCGCCGAGGCCGGCGACTACGACGGCTCCCTGTCGGCCCTGGGCGCCCTCGCCAAGCGCGATCCCGGCAACGTCAGGATCATCGCGGCCCGCGCCTACGCGCTATACAAGAAGGGCGACTTCGTCGCGGCGCTGGCCGCCTACCGCGAGGCCCTCGCCCTCGACCCCTTCGCCCCGGACGCCGTGTACAACGCGGCCCTCCTCGAGCTGGCCGCGGGCGACGCCGCGGGGGCGGCCTCCGACCTCGAGCGGCTGACCCAGGCCAAGGGGGACGACGGCCAGGCCTTCCTCCTCCTCGGCCGCGCTCGCGACAAGTTGGGCGACGCCGAAGCCCTCGCGGCCTACGAGAGGGCCAATGCCCTCGGCAAGGCCGATGCCGCGGCCATGGAGAGGATGGGCGCCCTCTACGGGGACGCCAAGCGCTATCCCGAGGCGATGGACGCCCTCGACGCGGCGGTCAAGGCGGATCCCAAGCTCGCCTCGGCCTGGTTTTCCCTCGCGCGCCTGAGGCTCGTCGTCGCCGCCGACTCGGATAAGGGGCTCGCCGCCCTCAAGGGAGCACTCGACGCCGGCTTCTCCGACAAGGAGGCGGCCGCCGCCCTCCTGGCGGAGCCCGATCTCGTCGAGCGGGAGAAGGTCATCGAGCTCCTCAAGTCGAAGAGCCTAGAGGAATGAGTCGAGCCCTCGCCGTCCTCGCCTTGGCGATGGCCGCCGCCGCCGATTCGGGAGCGGAGACCGTCTACTTCCGGCTCTCGCCTCCGGAGGCCTCCGTCTACGAGCTCGCCCCCGCGGCCGGCGGCGAGGCGGTTCCCCTCGAGCTCGCCCTCGCCCCCGGCCCCAACGGCTCCCGCGTGGCCTCCGTCGAGAAGGGCTCCCACGAGTACGTCATCGTAGCCGACGGCTGCGTGGCCGCCCGCGCCGCCCTCGTCGTCTCCTCGGCCCGAGGGGAGCTGCAGGCCAAGCTCGAGCGCGCGGGGTCCCCGCTTCGCTTCGCCCTCGAAGGCACGACCGGGAAGCGTCCCAAGAGCGCCGCCTTTACGCCCGACGGCAGGTTTCTCGTGCTCCCCCTCCTCTCGGGCCCGGGAGCCGACCTCCTCGACGCGAGGACGCTCGAGCGCGCGGGCGCCCTGCTGCCCCCGCCCTCCTATGCCAAGGCCGAGGGCTTCGTCGAGAGCGCCTTCTTCCCCGCGGCACGCGAGATCTGGATCTCGCAGATGTACAATTCGACGATACACGCCTTCGACCTCGATACCTTCGCCTACAAGGCCAGCTTCCCCTCGGGCGGATCCTACCCCAAGGTGATAGCCGCCTCGAGCGACGGGACGAGGGCCTTCGTGACCAATTGGGCGAGCGAGGACCTGAGCGTCATAGACGTAGCGACCAGGAAGGTCCTGGCCAAGGTAAAGTTAGGCGGCACTCCTCGCGGCCTCGCCGCGAGCTCGAACGGCCGCTACTTATATATCGCGCGCTTCGCCGGTCCCGGCGGGGCCTCCTCCGGGGGAGGCGCGATACTTCGTCTGCGCCTGGATGACCTCTACCTCGAGACGCTGCGGGCCGCCGACGGCGGCGCCAAGCGGCACCTTGTCCTCGACGAGGCCCGCGGGCGGCTCTACGCGACCGACATGGCGCGCGACTCGCTCTTCGTCATCGAGGCGGCCACCGGCCGCCTCGTCAAGGAGATCCGCCTCGGCCCGAACCCGAACACCTGCGCGCAAAGCCCCGACGGCCGCACCCTATACGCCTGCACGAGGGGGACCAACGGGGCCGCGGGCTACGAGGCGGAGGGGCCGGACTCGGGCGAGCTCGTCGCGGTGGACGCCGAGAGCCTCGAGGTCGTCGCGCGGCAGTGGGGGGGCGACCAGCCCACGGGCCTCGCCGTCTCGCCCGACGGCCGGCGGCTGGCCTTCACCGATTTCCTCGACGCCAGGGTCGAGGCCTACGATATCGCCGAGAAAGGAAGCCGACGATGAACCGCTATATTTTCGCTGGCCAGGACATCATCGTCCCGGCGGCGGGGCCCTCCTTCGACGATGCGAGCGGGGCCTGGGCAGCCGCGGCGGAGGCCGCGACGGGCAGCAGGGAATACGAGGCCGGGTGCGGGCGCTGCGTCGCGGTCATGCTGGACGAGGGAGGCGCCGAGGCCGCGATGCTCGGCGCCCTCTCCGAGGTCGAGGGCCTGCGACGCATCCCCCTCCGGCAGGCCCTCTCGGAGTATCCGGCCGAGGCGATCAAGGGAGCGCTGCGCGGCGCGGCCCTCCTGCGCTGGCTCGAGACGGCGCGCTACTGCGGCGCCTGCGGAGCGCCCCTGGCCGACAAGGACGCGGGCAGCGAGGATTACGGGGCCCGGTCCTGCGCCGCCTGCGGCCGGGCCTATTTCCCGCGCATCAGCCCGGCGGTGATCGTGCTGATACGGAAGGGGCCGAGGGCCCTGTTGGCGCATAACGCGCGCTTCAAATCCGGCTTCTTCGGGCTCATCGCCGGCTTCGTCGAGGCGGGCGAGACCCTGGAGGAGGCCGCCGCGCGCGAGGCGCTGGAGGAGGCGGGCATCGTCATCGAGAACCTGCGCTACGCGAAGTCCCAGCCCTGGCCCTTCCCGGACTCGCTCATGGTCGCCTTCACGGCGGACTGGGCCTCGGGCGAGGCGAGGCCGGACGGGGTCGAGATAGGGGAGCTGCGCTGGTGCCTGCCCTCCGAGCTCCCGGAGATACCCCCGAGGGGCAGCGTCGCGCGCTACTTGCTCGACGAGTTCGCCAAGGAAGGCTGAGGGACCGGCTGCCTGAGCCTGGCTTGCAGGCCGAGCAGCAGGAAGGCCACGGGCAGGGCCGCGGCCGCCACGATCGCCGACCAGGTCAGGGACATGGCGCCGCTGGAATGCAGCGAGGTTATCGCGTCGACCGCGAGGCAGGCCAGGACGCAGCCGAAGAGCGCGAAAGCGCCGATATTCGGGCCGCGCCGGCTCGCCTTCAGGCAGAGCAGGGTCGAGAGCGTCCCAGAGGCCATCGCCGACAAGGCGATGGGAAGGGCGAGGGGAAGGAACCAGCCCGAGGCGCCGGTCAAGGCGTCGAGCGCCCAGAGGTAGGCGAGGGCGGCGGCTCCCATGACGGGCAGGAAGAGCCCGGGCTTGCGGTAGGTCAACATGGGGAAGCCGATGAGTATCCAGCCCAGGGCCGAGGAAGCCAGCCCGACGAGGGACCAGCCGAAATGGCCGCTGCGCGCGAAGTCGACGATGAGCTCGACCGAGGCCGCGAGGCCGCAGACTGTGCCTATGATGCCGGAGGCGAGGGCGAGGGCCTTCGCCGAGCGATATGCCGGGAGGGCGGCTCCGCAGCGGGGACAGGTAGCTCCGCCCTCGCTCTCGGCCCCGCATTTCTCGCACATTATCATATTGCCATCTCCTGGGACGCTTCCGTCGGCCTCGCAGGGATAGACCCCGAAGGCGCGCAAAAGGGTGCGGCCAATCGGCCTAGCCCCTTCCCCCGAGGGCCACCACCGCATTCTGCCATTTCCTCGCGGACGCGGAAAGGTGGGCGAACCTCGCCTGGTAGAGGTCCTTGCCGACGTAGAATTCGAGGGTGCTCTTCTTGAGGACGCTTATCCCCTCGATCGAGGAGACGGGGAAGCGGAGGCGCTCGCCGGAGAAGGTGGCGAGCTCGATCCTGTCGGGGTAGAGGATGAGGGTGCCCGACCGGAGGCGGCGCAGGGGGTTCATCTTGCGCCCGTGGAGGAGGAGGGCCCCCGCGTCGGAGAAGAGGGGCCTGTCGGGGCGCGCCGCCGCGTCGGCCCTGACCTTGGCCTCGAAGGCGATCCCCTGCCAGCGGTCCCAATCCCTGATGCCCGAGAAGGGCGGCGGGTCGCCCCGCCTGGCCCTGAAGCGACCGAAGCCGTCGAGCTTGAGCGCCATGCCGCAGGAGAGGCAGTTGAGGCGGGTGCGGGCGCTCCGGAGCTGGCCGACCGCCTCGCAGCGCGGGCACATGAAGAGGGCGAGCTCGAGGTGCTCCGCCCGGCGTAGGGCTTCGAAGGGGACGCGGGCCTCCTCCTGCCACGCGGACTCGTCGTGGGCGAGGACGGCTTCGAGCCGGGCGCGGATCTCGTCGACTCCCAGGGACCTCAGTTCCTCGGCCGTAAAGGCGAGCTTCCATTCGATTTCCACGCGGCCGCGGCGCCGCGCTCCCGTCCAGCGCGGCAGCGAGGAGTACCCCCCCTTGATGACCGCGGCCAGCACCGGCACCTTGAGCAGCTTAAGGAGCTTGGCAGTCGACGGGACGAGGGGGAGGGTGGTCCCGTCCCAGGTCTGCTGCCCCTCGGGGAAGATGCCCACGATGCCGCGGCGCTTGCGTATGACGTCGACCGTCCAGCCCACCGTCTCGAGGTCGGGTATCGCCTTGGATTTGGGAATGGAGCCGACGAGGCGAAGCAGGGCCCTCATTAGTCGGGTCCGCATGTTGCCGTCGCTGGTAATCCAGTAGACGGGCTCGCGGACGAGGGTGCCCAGGAGGAAGGGGTCGATGATCGTTACGTGGTTCGCGACGAGGACAAAGGGAGGCTTCAGGGCCTTGGCGACCTGGGCGTCCTTCTCCTCAGCGCGGAAGAATAGGCGCAGCCAGAGCCCGTAGGTACTGCGGATGAGGCGGCCGAACCAGCGGACATTTTGCGGGACGTAGCGGCTGTGGTGCTGCAAGACTCACCCCTGCGGGGATCTTACCCCAGGGCCCGCCCCCGCGCCAAGGCGGAAGCCGCGTTCCTGCCCCTGGGTCGGAACGCGGCCTTGTGTATAATCGCGGCTCGGCGATAAAGTGGCGCTATAGGGGGACAGCATGGGTTTTTCTCTGGCGCTTTATCCATTCGCCTATCGCGCGCGCTTCGACGGAACGTCGTGGAGCGAGGAATATATCGAGCAGCCGCATCGGTCGCCCGCCGAGGAGGCGGCCCTTCCGGCGGCTGAGCGCGACGAGATCAACGAGCGCCGCAATCAGTTCTCCGGCGTTCCCCTCGTCAACTACACGACCCAGTACGGCATGGGCTGCTTCGAGGGGCTCAAGGCCTTTCCGCATAAGGGCGGGGAGCTCGAGATATTCAGGCCGGGCGAGAACGCCGCCCGCTTCGCCAGATCGATGAGGGGCCTCGGCATGCCCGCCTTTCCCGAGGAGCTCTTCGTGCGAGCCTGCCTGGAGGTGACCGCGCGCAACGCGGCCCTCGGCTTCAGGCCCTCCTATAAAAGCGAATGGGAAGCCGAGGGCTTCGCGGGCGCGGAGGCGGTGTACCTCCGCCCCTTCTCCTACGCCGAGGGCGGCATCGGGGTGGGCATCTCCGAGCGGCCGAGCGTATTCATCGTCGCCAACCCCGTCGGCTCATACTTCAAGCCGGGCTCGTCCTCCGCGGTCACGACGGAGCGCGTCAGGGCTACGCCCAAGGGCACGGGCTGGATCAAGGCCGACTCCAACTACGTGATCTCGGCCCTCGCCAAGAAGGAGGCGGAGAGCGCGGGCTTCATGGAGGTCCTCTTCCTCGACGCCCGCGAGCGCCGTTTCGTCGAGGAGGGCTCCTCCTGCAACGCCTTCTTCTACCTGAAGTCGGGCGAGCTGGTCACGCCCGAGCTCGGCGACACCGTCCTACCCGGCATCACGCGCAAGAGCGCCATCGAACTGGCTCGAGCCATGGGCGTCAAGGTGAGCGAGCGCAAGATCACGATCGACAAGGTGCTCTCGGACGCCAGGGAGGTCTTCTTCACCGGCACCGCCGCCGGCGTGACCTTCGTCGACTCGGTCACGCACAAGGGCAAGACGGCGAAATTCGGGGACCGGCCGGGAGAGCTCACCTCCAAGCTCGCCCGAGAGCTCAAGGGCATACAATACGGCTCGGTCCCGGATACGAGAGGCTGGATGGTGAAGGTATAGGCTAGGCTCGGGCGGCGGCGGCGCAGACGGCCTGCGCCACCTTCAGGCCGTCGGAGGCCGAGCTCACGATCCCTCCCGACCAGCCCGAGCCCTCGCCCGCCACGTACAGGTTCTCGTAGCGGGAGTAGAGGAGCTCGGGGTGGCGTAGTGCCTGGATCGGGGCGCTCGTCTTGCTCTCGAGGCCGAGTATCTGCCCGGACTCGTAGCCCCTGAGCTTCCCGCAAAAATCGCCCAGGCCCTCGCGCAGGGGCGCGACCAGGCTCGCGGGCAGCAGCTCCCGGAAATCGGCGCGGGCCAGGGCGAGGGGATAGCTGGAGTCCGGGAGGGCGCTCCCGGACGCGCCCGACAGGAAGTCGCGCACGGTCATCGCAGGGGCGCGGTAGCTCCCCGAGAAGGAATAGTAGCGGCGTTCCAGGGCCTCGAGCCAGTCGAGGGCCTCGCCCGCGGCCAGCTCGCGCTCGAGCAGGGCCTCGAGGTTGAGCTCGGCGACGACGGCGGCGTTGGCCCAGCGGCCGTCCCGCGCGTAGTCGCTCTTGCCGTTGACCACGAGCGTGCCCTCGTAGGCGGAGGCCGGCACGACGACGCCGCCCGGGCACATGCAGAAGGAGTAGACGCCCCTGCCGTCGCGACCGCGGGAAGTCAGGCGATACTCGGCGGCCTTGACCCCGGGGATCGAGTCCGCTCCCCACTGCGCCCTGTTGATGAGGGCCTGCTCGTGCTCCGCGCGGAAGCCTATCGCGAAATTCTTGGCCCTGAAGGGCACGCCCCTCCCCATCAGCATCCGGTAGGTCTCCGTGGCAGAATGCCCGCAGGCGAAGACCAGGTAGTCGGCGTCCACGACGCCCGAGCCCGTGATCGCCGCGTCGACCCGGTCGCCTTTCGCCCTGATGTCGAGGGCCATGGTATCGAACAGGAACTCCACGCCGAGGGCGGAGAGCGAGTCGCGCATCCTTCGCGTCATCGTTATGAGGTTGTCGCTGCCCAGGTGGGGATGGGTCATGTAGGATATCTCCGCAGGGGCGCCCGCGGCGATGAAGTCCGAGAACACGTAGTTGCGCTCGGGCCCGATGCCCTTGCTCCTGGAGCTGAGCTTGCCGTCGGAGAAGGTTCCCGCGCCGCCCTCGCCGAAGGAATAGTTGTTCGTCGCCGGGAAGGGGCCGCCGCGCTCGAAGGCCCCTATGGCCGCCGAGCGCTCCTCGACGCGGCCTCCGCGCTCGAGCACCGCGACGCGGAAGCCGGAACGCGCGAGGTAGGCCGCCGCGAAGATGCCGGCGGGCCCAGAGCCCACGACGGCGACTCGGGCGCCGCGCCCGACTCGCTCGTGCGCGAGGGTCGAGGGAACCGGCGCCTCGCCGCCCCGGATTCCCGCGGCGCTGACCCCCACCCGGTACTGCCACTCGATGCGGCCCTTCCTGCGGGCGTCCAGGCTCTTGTTCAGGATGGCAAGGCGGAATTCCCTCTGGCCGGAGACCCTGGCGACCGCCGCTCTCAGTTCCTCCTCGCCCGAGAGGGCGGGAAGCCTCACATCGTATTCCGCGTAGCCCATGAATCGATGCTACGCGCTTTGGCGGCGAGGGGCAAGAGCGTTGATATCCCGCCGCGCATGATATAGGATGAAAAAAAGGGGGAGCGATGACCAAGCTGGACCTCGCGAACGGCATGACCTTGGTCGAGATGCCGGAAGCGGACCTCTCGGTGCTCTGCGGCTGCCCCGAGAACGCAGTCAAATTCCTGATCAAGCGCGGCGTCATCCGAGAGATCGAGCGGGCCGGAGTCCGCTTCGAGACTGGCCCCAACGCCATACTCCTCTCCGAGCTGCCCGTCCAAGCCGGCCGCTTCCGCAACCTGGGCGAATTCCCCGTCCTCCAGATGCTCTACCGCCAGGGCATGATCATACCCGGCCACCCCGGCAATACCGGCCTCAGGCCCATGATCATCGGGATGCGCGACCAGGTCGAGGCGCAGAGCCGCTACATCTACTCCGGCAACTACGGCCTCGGCTCCGTCGATGAGCTCATGGCCGCGGGGCTCTCTCGGGCGGACGCGGAAGAGCAGTTCCGGATGAAGCTCAAGTTCGCGTTCGGCTCGATCAGGAGGACCGAGGAGCTCCTCGACCTGCGCGTCTTCGACGGCCACGCGATCGAGCTCCGCGGGGGCGCCTTCGTCAGCCGGATCGGGCTGAACCGCTACGAGTTCCTCTGCGCCGGAGAATCGGTCCGCGTCGACCTCGACCCCGGGGAGAGGCACGAGCTCCCCTACGAACTCTCGCGCCTTGGAGAGGCGCGTCGCCTTGGAGAGGCGGGCAGAGCCGTCTCCAGGGACGCCTTCTCGGTCGTCCACCTGGGCGAGGGCGACGGCTGGGACACCGAGAGGCCCTGCATGTCCTCCCTCGTCGTATTCCGAGGCGATTATTATCTGGTGGACGCGGGGCCCGACATCGAGGCGAGCCTCGCGTCCTTGGGCGTCGGCATCAACGAGCTCCGCGGCATTTTCCACACGCACGCCCACGACGATCACTTCGTCGGGCTCACCGCCCTCCTCCGCGCCGAGCGGAGGCTGGGCTATTTCGCGGCGCCTTGGGTCCGCGCCTCGGTCGAGGCCAAGCTCCGCGCCCTCACCGGCATAGGCGAGAGCGAGTTCCGCCGGTACTTCGACGTGCGCGACCTCGATGCCGGCCGATGGAACGACGTGAACGGCCTCGAGGTCTTCCCGACGATGTCCCCCCACCCGGTGGAGACGACCATCCTGCGCTTCCGCGCCCGGGACGGCGAGGGCTACCGCAGCTACGCCCACCTCGCCGACGTCGCCTCCTTCGCCGTCCTCGACTCGATGGTCACGGCCGATCCTTCTCTCCCAGGCATCTCGGCGGAGCTCGCGGAGAGGACCAAGGCCGCCTATCTGGAACCGGCAGACGTCAAGAAGATAGACGCCGGAGGGGGCATGATCCACGGAGCGGCCGCCGATTTCTCGGGAGACACGTCGGGACGGGTTCTCCTGAGCCACAACGCGGCCGACCTAGGCTCCGGGGGAAGCTCCGAAGTCGCCCGCTTCGGCGAGATCGACGCCCTCATCCCCGGCGCCTTCGAACGGATCAGGGCGGCCGACTCCGCGGCCCCTCCGGGCCTGAGCGGGCTCGAGGCCCTTGTCGCCCTCCTCGGCGGGAGCCCCGTCTTCGCCTCTCTCTCCGGGGAGTCGCTCAACCGCATCGCGGCGTCCGCGATTCGCTGCGCGAGGCCGGAGGGACGGAGACTCTGCGGCGAAGACGGCCCTCCGGCCCTCCTCCTGGTCGCGAGTGGCAGCGCGCGGGTGGTCTCGGGCGACAGGACGATCGGCTACCTCCGCCCGGGCGATTGCTTCGGCGAGGAAGGCATCCTCGTGGAGGGCCGCTGCCTCTTCGAGGGCTGGGCGGCGGAGAGCGTCGAGGGCTACCTCGTCCCCGCCGCCGAGCTGGAGTCCAGGCCCATACTCCTATGGAGGCTTCGCGAGGCGCTGGAGGGCAGGCTCGCGGCGGTGAAATGCGACTTCGATTTCTCGTGGCGCCGCGCGTACTCGGTGGGGGAGGACGCGCTGGATCGTCAGCACGAGAGGCTCTTCGCCCTCATAGGCGCTCTCGACGCGGCGATGAAGCGCCCGGAGTCCTGCCCCGACTCGGCGGGGCTCTTCGAGGAGCTCGCGGACTTCGCCGCCCTGCACTTTGCCTCGGAGGCCAGCTACATGCGCGCCGGCGGCTGTCCCGAGATCGCGGCCCACGCCCGCGAGCATGAGGCGCTGCTCCGCGATTTCTGGGCCTTC
Source organism: Spirochaetaceae bacterium (assembly GCA_025355995.1). GTDB lineage: Bacteria > Spirochaetota > Spirochaetia > Treponematales > Rectinemataceae > UBA1306. The sequence continues at coordinate 47,048 of JANXYQ010000074.1, forward strand.
CGCGAGCGCCTGGACTGCGGCGACGCCGGCGTCCTCGAGGACTTCGACGGCTTCCTCAAGGACTGGGCGATCAAGCACACCCTGCTTATCGACAGGCAGTACATGCCTTTCCTACCCTCCGCCCTTGCCTCCGGAGGCTCCTCCCGTTAGTATTGCGCCACAAGGAGGGCGGCCGTGGAGTCAAAGCCCGATACAGGCCTCGCGCTCGAAGCGGGAGCGCTCTGCGGCCGAGTCCGCGCCGAGATGGCGAAGCGGATCGTCGGCAAGGACGAGATAGTCAGGGGCATCCTGATGGGTGTCATCGCGGGGGGCCATGTCCTCCTCGAGGGCGTTCCCGGCCTCGCCAAGACCCTCGCCGCGAAGACCTTCGCGGAGATAGCGGGCCTCGATTTCGGCCGCATCCAGTTCACCCCCGACCTCCTTCCCGCCGACATCACCGGCTCCATGATCTACGAGCAGGCGACGGGCCGCTTCGTGCCGAGGCGGGGGCCGGTCTTCGCCAATATCATCCTGGCGGACGAGGTCAACCGCGCACCTGCCAAGGTCCAGTCCGCCCTCCTCGAGGCCATGGAGGAGAGGCAGGTCACGATAGGCGACGCCAGCCTGCCCCTGCCGGAGCCCTTCTTCGTGCTCGCGACCCAGAACCCCATCGAGCACGAAGGAACCTATCCCCTTCCCGAGGCCCAGCTGGACCGTTTCCTCGTCAAGGTGCGCGCTACCTACCCGAGCCAGTCCGAGGAGGAGCGCATCGTGCGCCGCATCGGCGCCGAGAAGCCCGAGGCGGTGAGCCGCGTGCTCGGGGCGGGAGAGATAGCCCGGCTTCGCGCGGCCGCCGAGTCGGTGCGCGTGGACGACGCGCTCGCGGCCTACGCGGTGCGGATAGTGCGCGCTACGAGGCCGCGCGGCCGCGTGACCTCCGCCGGCGCGGCAGCCGGCGAGGCTTCCTCCCACGAGAGCGCCGACCTCGCCCGCGACATCTCCCGCTGGGTCGAGTACGGCGCCTCGCCCCGCGCCTCCATACATCTTTTCAGGTGCGCCCGGATATCGGCCCTCCTGGACGGCCGATCCTATGTCCTGCCGGAGGACGTGAAGTCCGCCGCCCCAGACGTGCTCCGGCATCGCGTGGTCCTCTCCTACGAGGCCGAGGCCGAGGGCGTCGGGGCCGAAGCGGTCATCGCCCGCGTGCTCTCGTCCCTGACCCTCCCGTAGAGTCGCGTGGAACGGGACGAGCTTCACGACAGGATCCGGCGGCTGCTCTTCGCGTCGCCCGCCCTCGCGCGCGCCTTCGCGCGGGGGGACTTCCGTTCGGTCTTCAGAGGCAAGGGCATCGAATTCGACTCGCTCCGCGAATACTATCCCGAAGACGACGCGCGCCTCGTCGATTGGAGCGCGACCGCCAGGCTCGGGAAGCCCTTCGTCCGGACCTATCGAGAGGATCGCTCCCTCACGGTATTCCTCGTCGTCGACGTCTCCCCCTCCATGGACCAGGGCTCCGGTACTCTCTCCAAGCTCGACGAGGCGGTGCTCGTCTCCTCGCTCGTCGCATACGCCGCCCAGCTGCGCGGGCTTCCCGTGGGCTGCCTGCTCTTCGCCGACGGCATCAAGCGGAGCCTCCCCCCGAGGAGGGGCAAGGCCCATGCCCTGGCCGTAGCCTCATGCGCGAGCGCTACCGCGCGCGGCGGCGGCCAAAGGTCGACCGACCCTGGCCCGGCCGCCCGTAACCCTTCGGACGGAAGGCCGACCGACCTCGCTCTGGCCCTCCGGACCGTGAGCCAGGTGCTCAAGCGCCGAAGCCTCGTCCTGATCCTCTCGGACTTCCGCGCCGAGGCCTGGGCTCGGCCCCTCGGCGAGCTCGCACGGAAGCACGACGCCGTGGCGGTCAGGATCTCCGACCGCTCCGACCTCGAGCTTCCCCGGGCCGGCTCCTTCTTCGCGGCCGACCCCGAGACCGGCGCCCAGGCCTGGCTGCCCCTCGGGAGCCCCGCCTATCGCGAGCGCTGGCGCTCGGGCGGCAGGGCGAGGCGGAAGGCCGACCTCGAGGCCTGCGCCCGCGCCCGCGTGAGCGTCCTCGAAATCGGCACCGAGGAGGACCCCGCCCTCAAGCTCCTCGAGTTCTTCGAGCGCAGGAGGGCGAGGTGACCCGGACGAGGCCCGCCCTCGCCCTGGCGGCGCTGCTGGCCGCGCCCCATGGCGCGCCGCTCTACGGGGCGACGATCGACGCTCGCAGCCTGGCGTACATTCCGGCCAGCTATTCCCCCGGAGAGGAGCTCGTCGCGCAGGCGACCATCCTCCCCGAAGCAGGGGAGAAACTCGAGGCGCTCGACCTGAAGGCCGGCGCGGGCTTGCCGGCCCAGGGCCCGGAGGCCGATCCCGAAATCCGCGAGCTCCGAATCTCGCGAGCCGGCGCGATCTGGCAACTCAGTCTGCGGTTCGTGCCCTGGTCCCCGGGCCGTCTGCTCGTCCCCGCGATCCGCGTCAAAGGCCTGCAGATACCCGCCATACCCTATTCGGCGATCTCCGTCCTCGGTTCCGAGGACAGGGATCCCTCCCCGCCGCGGCGACAGCGCGACCCGCCGGGAACCGCGCTCTTCCTTTACGGCTTCGCCGGGCTCCTCCTGGTCCTGGTCCTGGGCGGGGCCGGCGTCGCCGCCTACCTGGTGCCGGCCGCCCGCGCCCTGCTCGCCCGCCGCCGCGCGGCCCAGGCCTTCAGGCGCTTCGTCACCAGCCTCGACTATCTCGCCGCCGAGGCGGGGTCCGCCGCGCCCGCGAGCTTCTTCGCCGCCCTGTCGAGGGCCTTCAGGCTCTACCTGGCGACGCGGGTCCTCCCCTCGGCCCCGGCCCTCACCGCCGCCGAGATATCGGCCCTTCCGGATACGGCCTTCCCCGCGCCGGCGACGAAGGATAGGGCGGCCGCCTTCTTCGCCCAAGCCGACAGGGCGCGCTTCGGTGGCGAGGGCGCGGGATCGGCGAAGGCGCGCGAGGCGGCGGCCACCGCCGCGATAAGCGAGACCCGAATCCTGGCCGAGGCGAACGAGGAGGCCCTCCTTGCTCGTCTTTGATCGCCCCTGGGCCCTGGCCTTCATCGGCCTCGTCCCCGCCTTCATGGCCCTAGGCCGCTATCTCCGCACGCGCGGGGGCGCCGCCGCCTTCCCCCTGCCCGAGTCCCCGCCCGGGGTCCCCGTCCTCTCGAGGCTGGCCCGCTTCGCGCGGGCTAGCGCCCTCTGGCTCGGCCTCGCCGCCGCGGCGCTGGCGGCCGCCGGCCCCGCCCTGGTCTCCAAGCGGGTCGTCTACCTGGGCAGGGGCAACGAGGCGATCATCGTCCTCGACGTCTCGCCGAGCATGGCCGCCTCCGACTTCGCGCCCACGAGGCTCGACGCGGCCAAGGCGATAATCGGCGACTTCCTCGCGACGAGGCGCAACGAGAGCGTCGGCCTCGTCGCCTTCGGGGGCGAGGCGGCCCTCGTGTGCCCTCCGACTACCGACTACGCGTCCATCGCGGCGCGGCTCGGCAGCCTCGAGCCGGGGCTCTACGGCGAGGGCACGGCGATCGGCGCGGGCATAGCCACCGCCATCGCCCACGCCGCGCGATCTTCGGCTCCCGAGAAGCAGCTCATCCTCCTCACCGACGGGGAGAACAACGCCGGGTCCATGGACCCGGCGACGGCGGCCCGCGCGGCCGCGCGCTTCGGGATCGCCCTCTCGGTGATAGGCGTGGGGAGCGCCGGGGAGATACCCGTCACCTACGTCGATCCCGTCACGCGCCAGAAGCGCAGCGGCATTTACCGCTCGGATTTCAACGGCGCCTCCCTGGAAGCGCTTTCCCGCACGGGGGGCGGATCCTACTACGGCGCCGAGAACAAGGCGGCCCTCGCCGCTGCCTTCGTCGCCCTCGCCGAGCGCAGCTCCTCCCTCGCCCGTTCGCGGAGCCTCTCCTCGGAGGAGGGCTACACTGCGATGGCTCTCGCCCTCTCCCTGGCCCTCCTCGTCCTCGCCCGCCTCCTCGGCCTCGCGGGCGGGGGAGGGCGAGCGTGAGCTTCTCCCGCCCCGAGCTGCTGTGGCTCGCCCTCCTCGCCCTCCCGGAGCTGGCCCTCTCCCTGCGCCGCGGGCCCAGGCTCCGCGCCTCCGTCGAGGGCCTGGCGGGCCCGCGCAGGCGCGCGCGCGCGGGCAGGCTCTTCGCCGCGCTGTCCGCAGCCTCGGCGGCCTCGGCGGCCCTCTTCATTGCCTGCGCCGCGCTGGCCATGGCGGGACCGTCCTGGGGATCCCGCGGAGCCGCCGCCGAGCGCAGGGGCCTCGAGTCGGCCGTCGTCCTCGACGTGTCGCGCAGCATGGAGGCGACGGACGTCAAGCCTTCGCGCCTCGAGGCGGCGAAGGGACTCGTCCGCTCCATCCTCTCCGGATCCGATGGCGCCTCCTTCTCCCTGGTCGCCGCGAAGGGCGCGGGCGTCCTGCTCGTCCCGATGACCGAGGACTCCTTCGCCTTCGAGGACGCCCTGGACTACGCGAATCCGGAGGCGACCACCGCCCCCGGCACCGACCTCGAGAGCGGGATCCGCGCCGGCTTGGCCTCCTTCACGCCCTCGGGCGCCCAGGGCAGGATACTCTTCCTCTTCTCGGACGGCGGAGAGCTCTCTGGCTCGAGCCGGAGGGCGATCGAGGAGGCGGCGTCCGCGAGGGTCCGCCTCGTCGTGGTCGGCGTGGGCGGGAGCGAGGCCGTCCAGGTGCCCGGACCCGAAGGCGCGCCGCTCACCGGTCCCAAGGGCCCGGTCAGGAGCGCACAGGACGCCGCGCGCCTCAAGGCGCTCGCGGCCGTCTCGGGCGGACGCTACCTCGATGCCGCGGACGCGGGAACGGGCGCCGCCCTCGCCCTGGAGCTCTCGTCCGCGCGGGGAACGGGCACCCGAATCGAGTACTCGCGCGTCGACAGGCGCGGCCTCTTCGCCCTCCTCGCGCTGGCCTTCCTGGCCGCCGCGATCCTCTGCGGCCTGCTGTCGACCCGGGGGGCGCGAACATGAGGGGCGTCGCCGTCCTGCTCGCCCTATCGGCGGCGGCCCTCTCGGGCTGCGCGCGCGTCGCCGACTACGCCCGCGTCGTCGAGGCCAACCGCCTCCACGAGCGGGGCGACTACCAGGGCGCGATGGTCTCCTACCTGGGCGCCGCTCGGTCCTCCTTTTCCGCGACCCTCGACTACGATCTCGCCAACGTCTACGCGCGGCTCGGCGAATACGGCGCGGCCTCCGAGCTCTACTCCGCAGCAGTCCGGGAGAGCGAATCGCCCCTTTCCGGCGAGCGGGCAATAGCCGCGGATGCCCGCTTCAACGAGGGCTACGCCCTCTTCGAGCGAGGCAGCTACGAAGAGTCGTGGAAGTCCTTCCGGACCGCCCTCGCCGGCGCGGATCCGGGAGGGGCCTTCGCGCGCGAGGCCAGGCGCAACCTGGAGCTCGCCTGGCGCGCGTGGAAGAAGAGCGCCCTCGCCCAGCCCCAGGCCATCGCGCCCAGCTCGCGCGGCGCCCCGGGAGGGGACGAGAGCGAGCTGAGGCTCCTCCAGCGCCTCGAGACCGGGCGATGGCGGCCGGGAAACGCCGCCCCGGGACCCTCTGCGGCGTCGGACTACTAGGATGACGAGCATGAGCATCAGCCGATCCCGAGCCTTGCCCCTCCTCGCCCTCGCGCTCGCCCTCGCGCTCGGCGGCGCCTCGCAGGCCGCCCCCCAGGCTTCCCCCAAGCCGAAGGGCCTCAAATATTCGATAAGCATCGACCCGCCCCGGCCCGCCGTCGGCTCCCGCATCGTCCTCGAGCTCCTGGTCGAGGGCATCGCGCCCTCAGCCTCTCGCGTCGCGGAATTGCGCCTCGGCTCCGCCCTCGTCCTCGAGTCCGAGAGCATACGCCCCGTCGTCATCGGCTCCTCTCGCGGCGCCGCCTTTCGCTTCGAACTCCGGCTTCTCGATTCGGGCGAGCGGAGACTAGAAACCCTCGTGATAGATTCGCCCGAGGGAAGCCTGCGCCTCGACTCTATTGCCGTCGGGGAGCCGGGGCCCGCGGCCGCGCAGGGCGGTCCTGCCCCGGCGTGGCGATGGGTAGTCCCCGCCGAGGCGCTGCGTTACGAGGCCTTCGGCGCCCTCCTCGAGGCGTCGGACGGGAGCGCCGCGCCGCCGGGGCTGGCGCCCTCCTTCGTCCCGCCCGCCGGCGCCTCCTTCGAGCGCTCGGGGCCCCTGTCGTGGACGGTCATCGCCTTCGATGAGGGCAGCCTCGACCTCCCGGGCCTCCGGCTCGGGGAGGGAAGGGGCGCGGGCGAGGCGCTCCCCGCGAAGGTCGCCATCGAGGCTCTGCCGCCTCCCATCGCGTCGACGCGCGCGATAGGCAGCTTCGCGCTGTCCTTGAAACGGCTTCCGGGAGCGGCACTCCGCTTCGCCCTCGTCCTCGAGGGCAGGGGCAACCTCCCCGCCGTCCTCCTGCCCGAGCCCGTCGTCAGCCTGGGCGGAACCGCCCTCCCGCGCGGGGAGGCGCCCCGCCTCGCCTGGACCTCGAGCCGCTTCGACGACGCGAGGGCGGCGCAGGGCAGCTACGAGGGGACAGCCTCCCTCATCGTCGAGGTCTTTCCCCCGAGGCCCGGCCTCCTGAGCATCGGCTTCCCCCCCCTGGCCGTCTTCGACCCGAAATCCGGCCCGAGTACGCTCGAGGTTCAGGCGCTCGAGCTCAAGGCCGCGCAATCCGCCCCGGCGAAGGCGCTTCGGCCGCTGGGAGGAGGCAAGGCCCTAGCCGAGCTCTACGGCGCCCTGCGGCGCGCGCCGCCCCTGTCGAGCGCGACGCGCGCCGCGCGTAAGGCCGCCCTCGCCCGAGCCGCCGAGCTGGGAACGGGGCCGCCCCTCATGGACGCGCTGCCTCCGCCGGGATTTTTCGCCTGGCCCGCTTTTGCCCTTACCTTGGGCTTTCTCTGCTTGTTTATCCTGAGGAAGCGGGATGCGCGGATCCTGCTGTCCCTCGTCGCGCTGTCCATGATCCTAGGCTCCCTCGGCCTCGCCTCGGCCTCCGAGAGGCGGGCGAAATACGCCGTCGTCTGGGCCGACGAGCTCCGCGCCGTGCCTTCCTCCGCCTCCGTCCTCCGTGCGGCGGTGATCAGGGGCAGCACGGCCAGGGCCCGCGGCGCCTCGGGAGACTACGTGAGCGTGGTCCTCTCCGACGGGGCCGAGGGTTGGGCGCTTCGAGATTCGCTATTCTGGTATTGAGGAAGCATCATGGATTTCGGTGACATACTCGACGAGTGGGACAAGATCAAGCGGGAGCACAAGGACTCGGTACCCCCGCTCGACCCCGCGGCCGAGGCCGCCACGCCGGCCGCGCCGAAGGCCCCCAGCGGGCAGAAGCCCGCTCCCGGGCAGCAGCCCGCTCCCGGGCAGCAGCCCGCTCCCGGGCAGCAGCCCGCTCCCGGGCAGCAGCCCGCGACCGAGAAGAAAGGCGCGGCGACCCGTGCCCTCGAAGCCTGGCTCGCCGCGAACGTAGTCGGCGACAAGGACGCCGTCCCGGCACCCGACCAGGGCTCCGGGGAACCGCGCGAGGAATCGCGCCGCCTCGCGGAGCTCAAGCCCCAGGCCGTCCTCGATCTGCACGGGATGACCGCCGAGGAGGCGGAGGACGCGATAGGCGATTTCCTATACTCCGCCTCGCGCATGGGGCTCGAGAAGGTATTGCTGATCCACGGCAAGGGCTTGCATTCCGCCGGCGCGCCCGTCCTGAAGAAGGCTGCGCGCAGGGCCCTCGAGGCCCACCCCGTCGCGGGGCGCTTCGGCGAGGCGGAAAAATCCGAGGGGGGCTCCGGGGCTCTGTGGGTAATGATCAGAAAACGGGGCTGAGCTCCGTTTTCGCTTGATTCCGCTATTTTTCGCGGTAAATTATACGTCCGCGGTTGAGGTCGTAGGGAGAGAGAGCGACTTTTACCTTATCGCCCGGCACGATGCGTATGTAATGCTTACGCATCTTGCCCGAAAGATGGGCGAGAATTACGTGGCCGTTCTGGAGCTCCACGCGGAACATGGTGTTGGGAAGGGATTCCCGAACTACGCCCTCGACCTCGATCGCTTCTTCCTTGGCCACGTTTGCTCCTCGTAAGATTGGCGTCCCGAGCGGAGAAAGTCCCCTCGGAAACATGCGCGGAGACGGTTGCAATCCGGCTCCGGGCGCATAAAATAGTATTTGCTATCGGGGGGAATGTCAACCATTGCGCAAAGACGCGGCCCGGCGCGAGGGAAGGGCCGGTATTCATCGAAATTCCACGACTTGACTTTTTTATCGGTTTATTGCATCGTGCCGATCTTTCTGGGCTAATGTCGGGTTCAACGGTAGGAGGTGGCGAATGGACAAAGTTACGATCGAGAAGATGAGGGATCTGCTCCTCGCGCAGAAGCGAGAGATCCTGGACACCCTCATCTCGACGAACGCCGATTTCCGCGCCATCGTCGAGGAGATGGACCCCAAGGATTTCGCGGATGTCGCCTCGGACGACATCGACAGGAAGATGATCGAGGCCCTGGGCTCGCAGGAAATCAAGCGCATCCGCGCGATCGACGCGGCCTTGAGCAGGATCAACCAGGGCAAATACGGTTCTTGCATGAAATGCAACAAGAAGATTCCCCCCGAGCGCCTCCAGGCCATTCCCTATGCGGTCCTCTGCGTAGATTGCCAGAAGGGCGAGGAGAGGCGGAACCGCTAAGCGGACCGGATACCGAAGCCATTGCAGATTCCAATGAAAACCGCCCAATCGGGCGGTTTTTCATTGGAATCGCTATTGTTGGGGCATTTCGCATGACTCGATCATGCAAGCGCGGCTATTTCCTGGAGAAGACTGTGGTGACGCTCCCGCCACCGGGGATCGTCCCGGTCGTGGTGAGGGTAGCGTTGCCGGCGGAAAGGTTGCCCGTCGAGGTCATGGGGGCGCTGTCCGTGCTGGAGGCCTGGCTCCCGTATGAAGTCAGGGTATAGCCGCCTCCCGAGGTGGTCCATGCGCCGACGCTCACGCCCTGGGAATACGCGCCCGTAGTGCCCGATAGATAGCCGGCGAGGAAGGTTCCGTCGCTCAGGAGGAACCACTGCCTCTGCTATTCGACCTTCTCCTTGGCCGCGATCTCCTGGAGCCTCTCGATGATGGGCAGGTGCTGGGTGCAGGCTTCCTCGCATTGGCCGCACTCCACGCAGGCGGCGGCCTCGGAGGCCTTGATGCTCCAGTGCCAGGCGAGCCGGTCGAGGATCGCGTTCTTGCCCTGGGTCAGGATCTGCTGGTTGTAGGCGTCCATCAGCTTCGGTATGGGTATGCCCTGGGGGCAGTCGTCGCAGTAGCCGCAGCCTGTGCAGATGCCCTCGAAGGAGGAGGCGGCCGCGGACTTGAGCGCCGCGAGCTCGCCCTCGTCGCGGGGCTCGTAGCCCTCGACCGCTTCGAGCGCCTCCTTGACCTCGGTGTCGTTGCCGAAGCCCACGAGGGTCGTGGATATCTCCCGGTGGTCCCAGAGGAAGCGTAGGGCGGCGGCGACGACGCCCTCGGAGGGATGGCGCTTGAGGAAGGCGAAGAGCTCGGGGTGCTGGGGGATGAGTCCCCCGCCCAGGGGATTCATCACCACCGCGCCCAGGCCCTTCGCTCGGATCGCGTCGAAGGCCGCCTCCCGCGTCCTGAAGTTGTAGGCCGAGTAGCCGAAAAGCACTCCCTCGAAGACGCCCTCCATCAGGAGCTCCTTGATCTCGTCGCCGATGAGGTGGCTGGACACGCAGATGTGCTTGATGAGCCCCTCGTCCTTCAGGCGGAGGAATTCCTCGAGGGCCCCGTCGGCCTTCCGCTCCTGCCAGTTCGCGAGATTTGTGACGCACCAGATATGGTAGAAGTCGATGGAGTCGACCCGGAGGCGCTTCAGCTGCGCCTCGATCTCGGCGCGGATCTCGGACGGCTTCGATTTGAAGGTCTTCGTGGACACGAAATAGTCGTGGCCGCGCCTCTTGATCTCGGCGAGTCCCTCTCCGAAGGTCTCCTCGCTCTTCGTCCCGAAATAGGCCGGGGCAGTGTCGAAATAGTTGACTCCGCCCTCCGCCGCCGCGACCATCGCGCGCACGCCGGCCTCCCTGTTCTCGATGTCGGCGAAGCGCATGCCGCCGAAGCCGAGTATGGATACTTCCTTGCCCGTCTTTCCGTAGGTCCTGTACAGCATGGCCCATCCTCCCTATCCGCTAAGTCTCTTCGATCCCGACTTCCATCCAGCGTCCCTTGGTCAGCACGGCTATCGAATCGTAGCCCGCGGCGGCCGCCAGCTCGCGCGCCGCCTCGATATTGACTCCCAGGTGCTCAGGCGCGTGGGCGTCGGCCGAGAAGGTTATGCGAACTCCGATCGTGCGGAGCTCGCGCAGGATCGGCAGGCTGGGGTAGGGGGACTTCACCTTGCCCCGGCTCATGCCGCCGACGTTGATCTCCACCACGATGTCCCTGCCCCGGAGCAGGCGCGCCGCGCCGAGGGCGGCGTCGAGGTAGCCGCGGGAGCCCTCGTCGAACCAGCGGCCTTGGCCCGCGGCCTCGGCGGCGTTGTTCTTCTTCACGAGGTCGAAGTGGGCCAGGATGTCGAAGCCGCCTTCATCGATCAGCCGGGAGAGCTTGGCGTAGTAGTCCTCGTACACCGCGCGGCCCAAGAGCGCGGCGTCGCCCCGATAGGCCTCGGCGGCCGCCTCGAACGCGTCGCCCCCCAGGTCGACCGCGAAGCGGCCCGGGCCGGGCAGGTCGACGAAATGCAGGGCTCCGATCGAGTAATCGAGGCCGGCGTCGCGGAAGAGCGGGTCGCGAGGCGAGCAGGCGCCGGGCACCCATTCGATCTCCAGGCCGAGCAGTACCTCGAGGCCCCGCCCTTCCCAGTCGGCCGCGACCCTTCGGATCTCGTTCCTATACTCCCCGAAGCGGGAGAGCTCCATGTTGCCCTCGTTGGGGAAGGGCAGGGGGCCGTGGGAGGAAAAGCCGAGGACCGCGTAGCCCTTGGCGGCCGCCGCCTCGGCCATCTCGGCCGCGGTAGCGCGGCCGTCGCAGAATTCGGTGTGTGTATGGTAGTTGGCGCGCACGCGGCATACTACCCGGTAGGTGCGGGGAATGGGAAGACGGATCAGCCCTTGGTGTAGGCCGAGGCCGCCTCGGCGAAATCGGCGTAGGCCGATCGGATCGCCGAGAGGGCGCGGGCCGCGGCGGCCAGGTCGCCCTCCCTCCCCGCCGTCTCGCCGGCGAGGGCTGCGTCGCCGAGGCGCCTGGCGCTCAGGTTCCAGGCGGCGCCTTTCAGCGAGTGCGATATCTCCATGAAGCGGCCCGAGTCCCTGGCGGCGAGGGCCTCGGCCAGCTCGCCCGCCTGGGCGCCGGCCTTGGCGACGAAGCGCCTGAGCAGGCCCACGACCGTCTCGGCCTGGCCGAGGAAGGTATCGAGGACCCCCGCCCAATCGAAGACGGAGCTGTCGGGGCCTCCTCGCGAGGCGAAGGGGGCCTCGCTCGGGGGCGGGACGGGGAAAGGCTCTCCCTCCCCGGCGCCGGCCGCGGGCAGGTGGGCGGCGAGGACGACGGCGAGGTCCTCCTTCTTGAAGGGCTTCACGAGGATGTCGTTCATCCCCGCCTCGATGCAATTCTCCCTCTCTCCCTTGAGCGCGCTCGCCGTGACCGCCACGATCGGCCCCGAGTAGCCCTTGTCGCGCAGCGCCCGCGCCGCCTCGTAGCCGTCCATCCTCGGCATGAAGATGTCCATGAGGACGAGATCGAAGGCGCGGGAGGAGCCGATCTCCACCGCCTCGACCCCGTCGCGCGCGGTGACGACGCGGCAGCCCATCTTGCCGAGGAGGAGGGTGAAGAGCTCGCGGTTGACCTCGTGGTCCTCGGCGAGGAGGACGTCGCCCTCGAAGCGAGGCTCGGCCGGCTTGGGCGCCGAGGGTCCCTCCGCCTCGGCGCCTTCGAGGTCCAGCTCCGAGGAGAGGGCCCGCGCGAGGGCATCGAGGAGCTCGCCCGGCTTGACCGGCTTGGATATGTAGCCGTTGAACCAGCGCAGCAGCTTCATCTTGGCGTCCGCCCCGATCGTGCCGACGGGGGCCATGAGGATGAGGCGGACGACGTTGATCGCGGTGTCCCCGGTGATCTCGCTCGCGAGGCGCCAGCCGTCCATCCTCGGCATGTTCTGGTCGACGAGGCAAACCGCGAAGGGCTCGCCTTCCGCGGCGGCCAGGCGAAGCGCCTCGAGGGCCTCCTCGCCGGAGCCGGCCTCGCTCACTCGGTAGCCGGCCGAGGCCGCGGACCGGGCGGCGAAGGCCCGGGAGAGGGGATAGTCGTCGACGACGAGGAGGCGCGCCCCGCCGCCCGCGGGCCCCTGCTTGGGGGGAGCCGAGTACTCCGGCGCGTCGAGGGGCAGCTCGAACCAGAAGACCGACCCCCGGCCAGTTTCCATCTCGCGGACCCCTATGGCGCCGCCCATGAGCTCGACGAGGTGACGCGAGATGGCGAGGCCGAGGCCGGTCCCGCCCGCCTTGCGCGCCTGCGTCGGGTCCCCCTGGAAGAATGGCGTGAACAGCCGCTCGCGAGTCGCCTCGCTCATGCCCGGGCCCGTGTCGGCCACCTCGAAGCGCGTCCGCGGGCCCGAGGGCGAGCGGACGCCCCGGAGGGTCAGGGCTATCCCGCCCTCCCGCGTGAATTTGACCGCGTTCTTGAAGAGGTTGACGATGACCTGCCTGAGCCTGCCGGGGTCGCCTCGGACGAGGGCGGGCAGGGTCTCGTCCACGTCGACGATTATCTCGAGCCCCTTTCGGTTCGCCTCCATCGCGAGGAGGTCGACCGATCGGAACACCCAGGAGCGCAGGTCGAAGCTCGTCGTCTCGAGGTCGAGGCGGCCCGCCTCGATCTTGGAGAAATCGAGGATGTCGTTGATGAGGCCGAGGAGGACGTCCGCGGAGAAGCGGACCTGGTTGACGTAGTCGGACTGCTCGCTGTCGAGCTCGGTCTCGTGCAGGAGCTCGACCACGCCGAGGATCGTCTGGATGGGCGTCCGTATCTCGTGGCTCATGTTCGCCAGGAACTGGCTCTTCGTGTGCGTGGCCTTCTCGGCCTCGTCCTTGGCGTCCCTGAGGCGCCGCTCGCGCAGGACCCGGTCGGTGACCTCGTCCACCGCGCACAGGAGGAAGCGCTGGCCCGAGTCGGCGCGCCCCGCGGGCGAGTCGACCCGGGAGAGGGCGAGCCTGAGCCAGCGCACGGCGCCGTCCGCCGACCGTATCGGGGTCTCCACGGTGGCCGTCGCCCTGCCGCCGAGGAGTATCTCGGCCGCGTAGTAATCGAACTTGGCGCCCTCGCGGAGGGAGATGAATTCGAAGAAGGAGATGGTCAGCCTGTCCGGGTCCGCGCCGGCTATGCCGCGGAAGA
>JANXYQ010000068.1 GCA_025355995.1 Spirochaetaceae bacterium
TCGCGACTATAATGAGTACCGACCTCACAGCTCGTTGGGAAACAAGACACCCCTTGAATTTGTTGGGTCGCAGGGGGCTTTGCAGGGTCTTTGAAGATCAAAAAATCGCATTTTGGTTGTCTACCAATTGGGGAAGGATCAAACTCGGGTGAGCTGACCCCTTGGAAGTGTCTACTTCCAAGGGGTCAGTTCAGTCCCGAGGGGGCGCGCGTTTTTCTTTTGACAGGACCCACCCTATGCAGTGGGGGGAAATGTCGAACGACAGTATCGCTTCGGCGGACTATTCCAATACCGCGTATATGCGGCGGACCCCCGAGCTGGACGACTGCTCCTTCTGTATCCGGAACTTGCCCAGCAGCCCGGTTCGCTCCACGTGGGGCCCTCCGCACACTTCCTTGGAGAAGTCGCCCATCGTGTAGACCTTGACCGTCTCCTCGTACTTCTCGCCGAATAGGGCCCTGGCCCCGTAGGCCTTCGCCTCGTCGAGCTTCATCATCGTCATGGTGACGGGGAGGTCGCGGGCGATCTGCTCGTTCACGATCTTCTCCACCCGCTCGAGCTCCTCCTTGGTCATGGGAGCGCCGTGGGCGAAGTCGAAGCGGAGGCGCTCGGTCGTGATGTTGGAGCCCTTCTGGGCCACGTGATCGCCGAGGACGATAGTGAGCGCCTGCTGCAGGAGGTGGGTGGCGGTGTGGTACTTGGTCGACACGTCCGAATGGTCGGCCATCCCGCCCTTGAAGAGCTGTTCCGAGCCCGCGCGCGACAGCTCCTGGTGCTTCTTGTAGGCCTCGTCGAATTCCGGCCTGTTGACCTTCATGCCGCTCTCGCCCGCCAGCTCCTCGGTGAGCTCGATGGGGAAGCCGTAGGTGTCGTACAGCTTGAAGGCGAGGCGGCCGGACATGATCCTCTGCGGGTTCTTGAGCAGGTTGGGAAGCATCTTCTCGAACTCGTGCTCGCCCTTGACCAAGGTCTCGAGGAACTTCTCCTCTTCCTTGGACAGTTCGTCGAGCACGCGCGCGCGATTCTGGGCCAGCTCGGGAAAGGGGCCGGAGAAGTTGTCGACGACGACGGCGGCGGGCTTGGATAGGAAGGCGCCCTCTATGCCGAGCTTGCGGCCGTGCCGCACGGCGCGGCGGATGATGCGGCGCAGCACGTAGCCCGCCCCCACGTTGGAGGGCATCACCGCCTTCGGGTCGCCGAGGATGAAGGTGGCCGTGCGTATGTGGTCGGAGATGATGCGTACCGAGCGGTCTTTCTCCGGATCGGAGCGGTACTTGTAGCCGGCCAACGACTCGATGGCCGCGATGATGGGCCCGAAGGCTTCGGTGTCGTAGACCGACCTCTTGCCCTGGAGGATGCAGACCGTGCGCTCGAGGCCCATGCCCGTGTCGACGTTCTGCGCGGGCAGGCGGACGAGGGTCCTCTCGTCGACGCGGTTGAACTCCATGAAGACGTTGTTCCAGATCTCCATCCAGGCCTTGGGATCGCTGCCCTTGTTGGAGCCGGCGGGAGGCAGGCCCTCCCCGATGTAGAAGAATATTTCCGAGTCGGGGCCGCAGGGGCCGGTGAGGCCGGCGCTCCACCAGTTATCCGCCGCGCCCAGGTAGGCGATGCGGTCGGCCGGCACGCCGAGGGAAGCCCAGGCCTCGGCGGAGGTGTCGTCGCGGGGGGCGTTCTCGTCGCCTTGGAAGACGGTCACGGAGATCATCCTCGGATCCAGGGCGAGCCAATTAGGCGAGGTCAGGAACTCCCAGGAGTAGGCGATGGACTCCTTCTTGAAGTAGTCCCCGAGAGACCAGTTGCCGAGCATCTCGAAGCAGGTGAGGTGGCTCTCGTCGCCGACCTCCTCTATATCGCCGGTGCGCACGCACTTCTGGAAGTCGACGAGGCGCTTGCCAGACGGGTGGGACTCGCCGAGGAGATAGGGCACGAGGGGCTGCATGCCGGCCGAGTTGAAGAGGACGGTGGGGTCGTTCTCGGGGATAAGGGACTTGCCCGAAATCTCGGCATGGCCCTTGGATTTGAAGAACTCGATGTATTTCGAGCGGAGCTCGTGGATCGTGATCATGGCGGCGAGTGTAAATGGAAGCCCGCCGCACGGTCAAGGACGAGGCTAGCAGGCCTTGGCGGCGGCGGGGGAAGGCTCGGCTTTCGCCTCGGCTTCGGCCTTATCGGGATAGCGGCTGCGGATCTCCTCGATGCGCGGGAGGATCTCGAAGAAGGCCGTGACGATCTCGGGATCGAATTTGGTTCCCGACATGGAACGGATCTCGTCGAGGACCTTGCCGGAGTCCCAGGGCTCCTTATATACGCGCCTGGATATGAGGGCGTCGTAGACGTCGGCCACCGCGACGATGCGGCCGCCCAGGGGTATCTCCTCGCCCTTGAGCTTGCGCGCGCCGCCCTCGGGCGCGCACTCCAGTGGAGAGGTGATGGGATCCTCGGCCCAGATGTCCACCATTCCCGGATAACCGGTGCCGTCCCAGTTCTCGTGGTGGCGGAGGGCGACGTCGGCCGAGATGAGGTCGACCTCCGATTGGGGATCCACGAAGAGCTTGGCGCCGAAGCAGGTGTGCGCCTGCATGATCTGGTATTCCTCCGGCGTGAAGCGAGCCGGCTTCTTGAGGATGAGGTCGGAGATGGCGACCTTGCCCACGTCGTGGAGCATGGCCGCCATCTTGAGGGTGTCTTTGGTGCGTTCCCTCTCCTGCTCCGGGATGCCGCGGTTGAAGGCCCAGCGGTCGTAGATCTCGGCGGCGTAGCCGGCGACCCGGTTGACGTGGGGTCCGGTCTCCTTGGGGTCGCGCATCTCCGCCATCTTGTTCATGCGCAGGATGATCGCGCGCGTCATGAAGGCGCGCTCGAGGGCGTCCGTCGCGCTCGAGGCGAAATGGCCGACGATCTTCTCGTCCTGGGCGGTGAAGGGCAGGACCTCGCCCGATTCGTCGAGGGCGTTGAGGATCGAGAGGACGCCCACGAGATTGCCCGACGAGGATATGAGGGGCTGGGCGAGGATGGACTTGGTCTTCCAGCCGTTCTGCTTGTCGAAGGAGGGGTTGAACTTGTAGGGCTTGTCCTCGGGTATGGCGTAGGCGTCCTCGATGCGGATGACTTGGCGGGTCTTGGCCGCATAGCCTGCGACCCGAGATTCGTCTATCGGAATGCGGGCGTTGCTCATGGGCAGCTTATGCCCGGGCGGGAGGCGCTTTTCCAGTGTGGCATTCTGGCTGTATTTAAATACCAGCTGATCGCCCTCGCGGACGTATATCGTTCCCGCGTCGGCATTTAGCACTTTCCTAGCTTCCAGGAGTATGCGTTCGAGAAGTATATCCGCGTCCTGTATCTTGGCCAGTTCTGAGTCGATTTGGAAGATTAAGTCTCGATAATCGGGCTTCTTGGACGACATGTACGCTCCGCGTATATTATCGGCCTAATTCTACTGTATATGAATCACACATTCATTACAAACCGCATATCCGCCGCATAAAACCATTCCCCTGGAAAATACCGTAAGCTGAGACTATACTATGAATGAGCGTTCATTCTTTAATAGGAGAATCGAAATGCTGAATGTACTCGTAACCGGGGCTTTCGGGAATGTCGGGAGGAGCACGGTGAGCGCCTGCCTGGCGGAAGGAGATAGGGTCACCGTTCTCGAGGCCGATACAAAGCGGACGAGGCGGCTGGCGCCCGTCCTCGAGCGCTCGTGGGCGAGGTCCGGGCATAGTCCCACGATTCTCCTCGGCGACGTGCGCGATCCCGAGCTGGGGCGGCGGGCGGTAGCGGGACAGGACGCCATCCTGCACCTGGCCGCCCTCATCCCGCCGGCGGCCGACCGCTTCCCCGAGCTCGCCCATTCCGTGAACGTGGGCGGCACGGCCAACCTCGCGGCCGCCTGCCTCGCCGCGGCCGCGAGGGGCGAATGCCCGGCCCCGCCTCGCTTCGTGCTCGCCTCGAGCGTCGCCGCCTACGGCGACCGCGTCGGGAATTATTGGATCCGAACGAGCGACGCGCTCAAGCCGAGCCCCGGCGACGAGTATGGCAGGACCA
The DNA here is from genome assembly GCA_025355995.1 of Spirochaetaceae bacterium. GTDB lineage: Bacteria > Spirochaetota > Spirochaetia > Treponematales > Rectinemataceae > UBA1306. The sequence goes on from JANXYQ010000068.1 coordinate 4,051, forward strand.
AGGTCCAGGCCGAGGCCCTGCTCGAGGAGTCGGGGCTTCCCGCCGTGATACTCCGCCTGGGCGCCATCATGTGGCGCAAGAAGCTGGACCCCGATCCCCTACTCTTCTCGATGCCCCTGGCGACGAAGCTCGAGATCTGCCACACCGAGGACACGGGCAGGGCCTTCGCCAGGGCGGCGCGGGTCCCCGGCATCGAAGGCAGGGTCTTCGACATCGGCGGCGGCGCTCCCTGCCGGACCGATTACCGGACCTTCCTCGACACGATGTTCTCGCTCATCGGGCTGGGCGGGATCTCCCGCTTCCCCGCGGCGGCCTTCGCGTCCTCGGGCTTCCACTGCGGCTGGTACGCCGACTCCGACGACGCGGAGGCCGTCCTGGGCTTCCGGCGCATGGGCCTCGAGGACTACTACTCCGAGGTGGCCGAGGAGACTCGGATCATCAGGCCCATGGCCTCCCTAGTCGCGCCCCTCGTGCGCCTGCGCATGCTGGCGTCCAGCCCCTACTTGCGCCTCAGCCGAGCGTGACGAGGACCTCGCATACGCTGCCAGCGGGCGCGATCGGGATGGGGCCCGATACGGGCCGGCCGTCCACCCTCATCGAAGCCACGCCCTTCGATACGCCCTTCGGATTCGATACATGTATTTCATATACCGCTCTGCGCCAGCGCCGGGTCACCGCGAACTCCTTCCAACCGGCGGGGACGCAGGGGTCGATGACTAGGCCGTCGAAGCCGGGGCGGACGCCGAGTATCCAGCGCGTGGCGGCCGTGTAGCTCCAGCCCGCCGAGCCCGTGAGCCAGGGGTGGCGGGCGCGGCCGTGCGCGGGATGCTCCTTGCCGTACACGAACTGGCAATAGGAGTAGGGCTCGGCCTCGCGGACCTCGATCTTGTCGTTCTGGTTATAGGGCAGCAGGGCGTCGTAGAACTTCATCGCGCGGTCGCCGCGCCCGAGGGCGCATTCGGCTATCACCGCCCAGGGATTCGGGTGGCTGAAGATGGCCCCGTTCTCCTTGATCCCCTTGTACACGCGTCCCATGAAGCCTATCTCGTCGTTGGGCTTGGAGAAGGAGGGCTGGAGGAGGTGCAGCCCCCAGGGCGAGTAGAGGTACTCGTCCACGCTGTCCATCGCCGAGATGGCGCGCTCCCGCGAGGCGGCCCCGGACACCACCGCCCAGGTGTTGCTCTCCATGAAGACCTTGGCCTCCTCGCTGGCCTGGGTCCCGATCCTGAGGCCCGATGCCGTGGTGCCGCGCGCGTACCACCGCCCGTCCCAGAGCTCGCGCTCGGTGGCGGCGCGCACGGTTTCGCCTAACGCTGCGTATTTGGCGGCGTCCGCGTCCCTCCGGAGGAATCGCGCGGCCTCGACGAAGGCCCGGATCGCCCAGTAGTGGAGGAAGGAGACCATCGCGCTCTCCCCGCCCCCGAGGTTGAGGCAGTCGTTCCAGTCCGCTCGCAGGCCGAGGCAAATGCCGCTCTTCCCCACGTTGGCGGCGGAGAAGTCGAGGGCGCGCTTCATGTGCTCCCAGACGGACGCCGTGCCTTCGTCGCAGAAGGGGATCGCCTCGTCGAAGAGGGAGAGCTCGCCCGTCTCCTTCACGTAGTCGCAGATCGAGGGGACGAGCCAGAGGTGGTCGTCCGAGCAGGCCGATTCCGGGCCGTGGATGTAGCTCGACTTGGCCGGCGCGTGGGCTATCGTCGGGGACTTGAAGGCGGGCGCCTTGAGCTTCCCGGGATCGAACCAGTCCGGGTCGAAGAGGTGGAGGCCGTAGCCCGCGGCGGTCTGGCCGCGGAGTAGCTCGCGTATCCGCTGCAGCACCTTGGCAGGGTTGGTGTGGACCACGGCCATGATGTCCTGGCTCGTGTCGCGGTAGCCCAGGCCCGTGCGCCCTCCCACCTCGACGAAGGAGGCGAAGCGCGACCAGACCACGCAGGTCTCGGCCTGGTAGAGGGTCCAGATGTTCGCCATCGTATCGAGGCCCGGATGGGGCGTCCTCGCGACGAGGGCGCCGAGCTTCGCGTCCCAATACGATTTCAGGTCCGCGAAGGCGGCGTCCACGGCCGCGAAATTCGAGTACTTGGCCTTGGTCGCCTTTCCCGCGGCCCGGTCCCCGTAGCCGAGCATGAACACGAGGCGCCTCTCCTCCCCCGGTTGGAGCGTTATGCGCTTCTGGAGGGAGCCGCAATGGTTGCCCGTCAGCTCCGCGCTCCCGGAACAGGAGCCCCGCTCGACGGCGATGGGGTTCGTCTCGGTCCTGTAGGGCCCGAGGAAGGCGTCGCGCATCGTGTCGAAGCCGTCGGGCTCGAAGCCCGATGCGTGATAGTGGAAGGTCCAGGGCTCGTAGTAGAAGTCGTACTCGATCACGCCCTCGGCGTAGCTCGAGCCGGAAGCGTAGAGGCTCATCTGCAGGTTCTGGTTGTCGATCTCGATATGATGGAAAGAGAACTCGAGGTAGGAGAAGAGCGAGAGCGAGCGCGGCGAGGCGCCGGCGTTGCGGACGCGGACGTCCCAGAGCTCGACGTCGTCCTCGCGGGTGATGAAGATCGTCTGCTCGGCCTCGATGCCTCTATACGAGGAACGATAGCGCGAATACGAGAGTCCGTGCCTGCACTCGTATTTCGCCGCCGAAAGGCTCTTGCCCACCGGCTGCCAGGACGCGCTCCAGTAGTCGCCGTCCTCGTCGTCGCGGAGGTAGACGTAATGGCCCGGCCGGTCCAGGGGCACGCCGTTGGGGCGAAAGCGGGTTATGCGGCCATGCTCGGCGTGCTTATAGAAAGAGTATCCGCCCGCGTTGTGCGACAGCACGGCGCACATGTCGGAGACGCCGATGTAGTTGGTCCAGGAGACGGGCACGTCGACGGAATCGATGACGTATTCCCGGTTCTCGTTGTCGAAGTGGCCGTATTGCATAGCATGCCTCCCGATAGAGTGTAGCATGCTTGGTTGGGGTAATCAACCAACCTTGGGCGGCGGAACCAGGGCGATGCCGAAGCTGTTCTCGACGGAGAGCTTGATAAAATCGATCACGTCCTCGGGCCCTACCTGAATTCCGGTGCTTCGCGAGATGCGTATCGCATCGAGACTGCCAAGGAGGAAGATAGTGATCGCGGCCATCGCGCGCCGGGGGGGAAAGGTCATGGCCATGCCGCGCTCGGTAGCCAGCTCGACTACCAGGCTGGAGATGAGGGCAGCCAGCCTCTCGAGCTTGTCTTGGAGGAGGGTTCCCCTGTCGGCCTCGGCGAGTATTATGGAGATAAGGTCAATGTCCCCGAAGAGCTCGGGCAAAAAGCGGAATACGACGAGGGCGAGCCTCTCTTCGGGCGCGCCTGGGCCCGAGACGACCTGGGCCAAGGCGCCGAAAAAGGCTTCCCAGCCCTCCTCGATGATGGTGCCGATGATGGCTTCCTTACTCTCGAAGTAGGTGTAGATCGAGCCGACGGGAAGCTCGACCTCGCGGGCGAGATCGGAAACCGAGGCGCCATGGAAGCCGCGGGCCGCGAAAAGCCGCTTGGCGGCCGTGAGGATCGCGAGCCGCTTCCCCTCGTCCCTCTCCCTGGCCATCGCTAGACCTCCTCGAATACTCCTATGCTCCGGTCCTTGCGCACCTTGTCCCAGTCGAAGATACGGCCGTTCATCGCGATATAGACGCCGGCGGGCAGGAGCTGGACGGCCGCGAAGGCAGTGCCGAAATTGAAGAGGGCGTCGGAGTCCTGCACCTGGTAGGGCACCATCGCGCCCGTGATCACGACGGTCTTGCCGAGGCCGGCTGGCCCGAGGAGGCGGGCCGTCTGGTCCATCGTATCGGTGCCATGGGTGATCACGATCCGCTCCTCCGCCGCCCGCCGGCAGGCGACGAGTACGGAATTCCTGTTCTCGTCCTGCATCTGGAGACTGTCGATGAGCTGGTTGAGCTCGATCTCGACCGGAACGGTTACCCTGATCCGAGCGAGGATTTCGGGTAAGTGGCTCTCCTTAAAGGTGAGCTCTCCCTTTATCGCATCGTAAGCCTTATCGAAGGTGCCTCCGGTGACGATGACCCGGATTGGCTTGGGAATCATGGTCTCACTATGCCTTTGAACCGGGGTTTGGACAAGTGAGCGCTGCCGGGCCGCCTACTTGACGGTTTTACGGATTCCAGTAAAATGTCCGTCTCATTCTGTCCACTCGGAACTTCTTGACATACAGGAGCATTTTACGCATGAAACGTTGTTTTTCAATCTTTGTTCTATTTTCTCTATTCTGTTGTGGACTACTTCAGTCTTCCTGCACAAAACTCGCTTCCCGCCCCAGCGCCAACTCGGCACTAACCGAGCTTAGTTCATTAAATGCAAAAGAAATACCTGAGTATTTAGAAAACCTTGAGCGGCGGGACCCCATAGCCCCCTACTACCGGGACCCGTCGACAAAAAGCCAAACCCTTCAATTCTTTACGTCGCTAACTCAGTCCGAAAACGTAGCCCGGGTTATCCTGGATAGCTCCGAGAAATTCGGCGTTCGGCCCTCCCTCGCCTTCGCTCTCGCCCTCGAAGAGAGCGACTTCCGGGTGGACGCGATAAATAAAAACGGGGATTCCGTCGACCGCGGCCTCTTCCAGCTCAACTCGAAATCCTATCCCGGGCTTGCTATCCAGGATTTCTACGATCCAGGCACCAATGCCCGCTATGGCATCTCCCACCTCAAGGGTTGCCTCTCCCAGGCAGGGAACGAGGTCGCCGCCCTGGCCATGTACAACGCCGGAAACGGCCGGGTGGAGAGGGGCGCCACGCCGAAGAAGACACTCAACTACGTCTCGAGGATCCTAGCCTACGAGGATAACATCTCGAGCCTCTTCGCCGCAAAGGTGATGGCCGCCGCCCGTCCCTCCGCTCCCGGCTTCGCCCGCCTCATCGCGGAGAGCGTGAGCCTAGGCCTCGTCTCCAACGCGGTCGCCCGTAAAGAGTAGCAGCCGGGCGAGCTGGAGCTTGTTCTTCGCGCCGGTCTTCCGGTACACGCGCTCGACGTGGGTCTTGACCGTCGATAGCGAGATGAACAGCCTTTCCCCTATTTCCCGATAGCTCAGGCCGGAGAGCAGCAGGCCCGCGACTTCCTCCTCGCGCAGGGACAGGCCGTAGGCCTGGGCCCCCTGAACGGGGGCCCTATCGCCCCCCCGGGAGCCGCCGAGGAAGGGCAGGGTGCCGCGGAGATAGACCAGGCTGATGACGGCGTAGAGCAGGGGAAAGGCTTTCAGGTACGGGGGCAGGCCCAGGAAGGGCAACAGCCTCGGGAAGAAGTCCAGCACGACGAGGATCGGGAGGAAGGCGGCCGAGGCGAGGGTTATTCCCCGCAAAATGCCTCCCCAGCGCGCGCCGCCGGCCGCGGCTATCCGCCGCCTCAGCGATACCCCGATCGCGTAAACGATCGAGGCCGGCATCAAGGCCATCGGAACGAGCAGGAGCGTCTCGTTTCCGCCCAGCGCGAGGCTCAGCGGAAAGCTCGCGAAGGCCGTGAAGGCCGCTATGGTCCAGGCCCTGAGGACGGGCTTTTCAATTCGGCTCGAGAAGAAGGCGTGGATGAAACGGGGCAGCGCCGCGATCATCAGGGACTCGCCGGAGAGGCTTACCATCCACAGCCCGCTCCGGAGGATCGCCGGAAGGTCGACTCTGGAGCCGAGGTAGGACAGGACCGAGAAGGGCAGGAGGATCAGGGCGAGGCTCGCGGCCAGCAAGGCGAAGCGACGGTCCCGGATGCCGGGAAGGAAGCGCGGCGCCATGAGCGAGACGACGAGGGCCGCCACGCCGACGCTGTGGCAGAGCGCATAATATAGAAGGATCAAGCCCGTCATGACCGGTTCCCGGAGCCTAGCGCCGGCAATTCCACTCTTTCGAGGCGAAGCGCTCGGCAGCCAGGGCCGAGGCTCGACCGGCCTCCGCCTCCGAAAGCGCCGCGTTCTCGAGCTCGATGCCGTACGAGGCGCCCCAGGCCTCTGCGAAGCCGCGCCGCAGGGCGTCGGCAGCCTCGTCGTAGGGCAGTTCGCGGCCGAGCAGGGCCCGCATCGAAGTCACCCTCGCCTTGACGTCCTCTATCAGCCTTCCCTTGAGCTTCTCCGCCGGGACCCTGAGGAGGGAGAACATCCGCTCGGGATCGAGGTCGAGGAGGACCGTCCCGTGCTGAAGCAGGCAGCCCTGGCGCCTGGTCTGTGCATTGCCCGATACTTTCTTGCCGCCCGCGGCGACATCGTTGATCGGCTCGAAGGAGGCCTCTATCCCGAGGAGGGCGAGGCCGCGTACGAGCCCCGCGCAGATCCTACGGTAGGACTCGAGGATGTCGGCCGGGGCGAGCTCGTGGCCCAGGGGAACGACCAGGGAGTAGGTGATCTCCGCGTCGTGGAAGACGGCCCCGCCCCCCGTGAGCCTGCGCACCGCGTCGACTCCGAAGGAGCGGCAGGCCTCGATATCCACCTCCGCCTCGAGGGACTGGAAATAGCCCACGGTGACGCAGGGCGGGGCCCAGCGGTACAGGCGAAGGGTCGGGGGCGATCGGCGCGAGGAGACCGAGCCCAGGATGGCCTCGTCGATGCCCATGTTGATGGGGCCGGAGGAGGCGGGCCCCGAGTCAATGAGCCTGAGTTTCATGGGCGGTCCTCCCCAGGGCGAGCGCGATGTCGGCCGCCGAGGCGCCGAAGATGCTGAGGGGCGGCCGCGAGAAGAGCGAGAGGGCCGCTTCCGCGAGGCGGTCCACGGGAAGGCCCGCGAGCTCGCCCTCGGCGGCCTCGAAGCATTCCTCGGGATGCGCGAAGAAGTCGCCGCGCACTAGCGCCCGCAGGACCACGCCGGACTCGACCTCGACCTCGACCCTGAGCAGCTTGCCGCCGGGCACCTTGTAATCCAGCCTGCTGATCATGCGGACGGGCCTTACTTCGTTCCGCTTCCGCCGGCGGTCTCGAAGGACGCGCGGGCGTGGTAGCTCGTGCGCGCCAGGGGCGCGGAAACCACCGAGTCGAAGCCCCGCGAGCGGGCCTCTTCCGCATAACGCTCGAATTCCTCCGTCCCGAGGTAGCGCGCCACCTCGACCTGCATCGGGCTCGGCCTCAGGTAGTGGCCCAGCACGAGGCTCGAGCAGCCCGCGGCGCGAAGGTCGTCCATGGTCCGCAGCACCTCGCTCTCCTCCTCGCCCAGGCCGAGCATGACGCTCGACTTGACGACGGGGCAGCCGCCGCTCTCCCTCGCCCAGGAAGCGGCGAGGGAGAGCGTGCGAAGGCTGCCGGCGTAGGAGGCGCGCGCGTCGCGCAGCGACTGCAGCCGCTCCACGGTCTCAACGTTGTGCGCGAGAACGTCCGGCCCGGCGTCGAGGATGAGCTCGATCTCGCCCTCCCGGTAGTCGGGAACGAGGAGCTCGACGCGGACGCTCTCCCCGGACGGGGTCCGCAGGGCCTTGAGCGCCCTGGCGCAGGCGGCGAAGTGGGCGGCGCCTCGGTCGGGAAGGTCGTCGCGGTCCACGCTGGTGACTACGGCGTAGGCGAGGCGGAGCTCGGCTACGGCGCGGGCCAGCTCCTCGGGCTCCTCGGCGCGCGGCGGGTCGCCCGCCTTCCCGTGCTCGACGGCGCAGAAGCGGCAGCCGCGCGTGCAGACGGAGCCCAGCACCATGAAGGTGGCCGTAGCGGCCCCCCAGCACTCGGCCTTGTTGGGGCAGCGGGCGGAATCGCAGACGGTCGCGAGGCCCCGGCGCTCGAGGATGCCTGAAACGCGCCTCCAGTTGCCTCCGGCGGGAATCCCCACCTTGAGCCAGGCGGGCTTGCGCCTGTCGCCGCCGACGGCCTCGGTCACGTCGCGGGCCTCCCGTCGCGGGCGGGCCTGCCCCGGGGCTTCGGCTCGTTGCCCTTGAGCGCCGAGGAGAGGAGGGTGGCCGCCTCGACGAGCCCGGACACGTCCTCCCGGCCGAGCACGGCGATGCGGAAAATGGCCGCCTCGATGATGGCGTAGAAGAGGTCTCCCGCGGTCTTCACGGAAAAGGCCGGGAAATCGCCTTTCTTCTGGCCCTCGATCAGGATTCCGGCCAGGATGTGGCGCATCCTGATCGTGCGCCTGCGCACCCGCTCGTCCGGGTCGACGCCCGCAGCCCGGAGATGGCCGAGATAGTCGAGGATGACCGTGAGAAGCCGCTTGTGCGAGGCGCAGGACTCCACGACCATCGCCAAGATGGCGTTGAGCTTGTCCGATTGGCTCCTGGCCGAGTCGGCGCCGATGGCGCGGAGCTCGACCTCGAGCCGCTCGGTGAAAAGCTTGATGCTGAACGTGAAAATCTCGCGCTTGTTCTTGAAATAGAGATAGAGGATGGTTCGAGTTATGCCGCAGCGCTCGGCGATCTTCTGGAAGGTCGTGTCCTCGTAGCCCTCGTCGACGAAGACGTCGAGGGCCTTCTCGAGTATCTCTCGCTTTCGTTTATCATGTTCGATCGTAATTGACAAGTTCACCGCCTCCGTCTTTGTGTAAGTATACCGAGGCGCGGGGCTCCCGTGAAGGAGTCATTCGGTATGGGCGGGGCTCAGGATATAGCGCTCAGGAAGGCGTCGATATTCTCGGAACTGACGCCCGGAGGCATCCCGCCGGCGCAGGATCGAACGAGCCGAGCCCCGGGGGGGAGGGAGGCCTCCTGGGCGCGCGTCGCCCGGGCTACCTCCTCCGGCGAGGAGGAGGCGAGGACGTCGCGGGGCGGGATCGAGCCCAGCAGGGGCAGGCGGCCTCCCGTCCTCTCGACCATCTCCGCTAGGCCCATCTGTATCCCCGGGTTGTAGAGGTTGATGCCGATATCCGGGTAGTACTTCAAGGAGGAGGCGCAGTCGGCGTCGTTGTGGAAGAGCTTGACGCTCGCCTGGGGCGCGTAGAGCTCGGCGAGGCAGGGAAGGGCGAATTCCACGAAGTCCTCCTCCCCGATGAAGCCGACGATGTCGTCCAGGATCATGATCCCGTCTATCGAGGGGAAGAGCTCCCGCTGGAGGGCATGCCACTTCCCGAGAAAGGAGGTGATCGTCCGGAGGAGCCGCCGCACGCGCTCGCCCTCGGTCTTGAAGGCGATCATGAGCTCGGTCACGCCCATCAGGAAGGAGGCTACGTTGAGCGGTCCCCTCGAGACGGAGAATCGGAAAGAGTGGCCCATGTCCGCCATTCGCGGCTGGGCCCACTTCATCCTGCGCAGCACGAAGGGCAGGAGCCCGTCCCTGGAGGGATCGGGCTCCTCGACGGAGTCGATCTCCGCGTCGACGCGTAGTATCGGCTTTGCGTAGGGGAATTCGCCCTCGGGGAAGACGCACTTGGCCCCGAAGGCGGAGGGCTCCGTGCACATGCCGTACTCCGCCCAGAACCCGGGTATGAAGGCCGCGCCCGGAAAGCGCTCGATAGCCGCGCGATTCGCCTCGAACCATGCCTCGTCACTCCCGAAATAGTCGAGGATGGAGACTCCGCGCCAATTCGGGAGCCAGGGAGAATCGATGATGAAGGCCGCCGTCGGGCCGCCGGGCCGTCCTCTCACGGCGTCGAGGAGCGAGTTCCACTGCTGGTCGTTCATCGGGATATCCTTTCGCCGCTCACTTCACCTTGAATACCATCTGCGTCGGACTCACGAAGCGCAGGGAGGCCAGGAGGCAGCTCATCGCTATCAGGAAGTAGACGACCGCGAGGGCGTCGACGGCCTGGGGCGGGCGCGCGCCGGCCGCGTAGGCGTCGGCGAAGAGCGCGACGACGATGGTCTGGTTCCGGCCTCCCACGACGAGGTAGGAGAGCTCGAACATGGAGATCGACTTGACGAGAGAGAGGATGCCCGCGGTGAGTATGCCGGGCATCGTCAGGGGGATGACGATCCTGCGGAAGATGGTCGCCCGCTTGGCTCCGAGCATCTTGGCCGCGGACTCCAGGCTCGTGCCCACCTGCTCGACGAAGGGCATGAGCACGAGGATCATGAAGGGCACTATGGGCACGAGGTTGACGACGATGGTGCCTACGATCTTGCCCGCGAGGCGGAGCTTGTAGCAGAGCATGGCGAGGGGGATGCCGTAGGCCATGGGCGGCACGATCATCGGCAGGAGGAAGAGCGAGAGCAGCGCCGCCTTGCCCCTGAAATCGGCGCGGGCGAGGGCGTAGGCCGCGGGGAAGGCTATGAGGAGTCCGACGAGGACGTCCGCAATCGCCACGACGAAGGTCACGCCTATGAGCCGCGGTATGTCGTGCTCGGCCGCGGCGTACTTATACCACTCGGTGGTCAGGAACTTCGGCAGGAGGCCCGAGTACCAGCCCTTGGAAAGCGAGTTGAGCACGACGGTCAGGAGTATCCCGAGCACGATGAACACGAAGAGGGCGATGGCGATCGCGAAGAGCGCGTCGCCGAATCTCGGTTTGCTACGCACGGGAGCTCACCCCTTTCCCACTATCGAGGCGCCCTTGTACATCTTGCCCCTCCAGGCGAGGACCACCGCGATGACGCAGAGCTCGATGGCGGCCATGATCATCGAGATGGCCGACGCGGCGTTGAAGTTGAATTTCTCGAAGGCCCACTGGTAAGCGGCCAGGGCTATGACCCGCTGCGGCCCCGAGGGCTGCCCGAGGAGGACGGCCGAGGGGAAGAGGGAGAAGGCCATGACGAAATTGAGGCAGAAGGAGATCGCGATGCCCGGCACCATGAGGGGGAAGAGGATCCTCCAGAAGGTCTGCCACTTGTTGGCGCCGAGCATCTGGCTCGCCTTCTCGAGGTCCGGGTTGATGCCCGAGACGTAGCCCAGGAGCATTAGGAAGGCGTAGGGGAAGCCCTGCAACCCGACCGAGACGGCGACGCCCGCGTAGTCGTGCGTGAATTGTACCGGCTTCGGCGAAAGGCGGAGGACCATGATGAGCTGATTCAGCCAGCCGTTCGGCCCCATGAAGGTGAGCATGCCCTCCGAGACGAGGACGGTGCCCAGCGTGACGGGCACGATGAGAAAGAAGGCGATGAGCTTCTCGCCCGGGACGCCGCGGCGCATATGGTAGGAGAGCGGCACCGCCAGCCCCACCGCGAGCAGGGTTACGGGCAGGGCGATCCCGAGCGTCACGCCGATCGTCCGAAGGTCCCGCGCGTCGCCGAAGAAGCGGGCATAATTGGCGAGGCTGAAGGACCCGTCCGCCTTCGTGAGGCTCATGAGGAGTCCGTAGCCGAATGGGTATACGAACAGGAGGACGACCGCGAGGATCGCGGGAATGAGGAGGAACAGCGTCCCGTTCCTGTGCGGGCCGCTCATAGGGCGGCGCCAACGGGCGGCGAGGCTCCGGGAAGGGCGAAGACGAGGACCTTGCCGGGGTCGACGCTCGCCTCGAAGGCCTCGCCGAAGGCGATGCGGGAGGCCGAGCGCAGGTCGACGCGCTCCTCCTCGCAGCTCTGGATGCAAGCGCTCACATGGCTCGCCTGTCCTTGATACTCGACCAGGTCCGCGGTGCAGCGGAAGGAGGCCCGGCCGGGGCTCGGACCCGCGACGATATCCTCCGGCCGGATCGCGGTGGTGACGGGGCTGCCCGCCTTGAAGGCGGCGACGAGGGCCGCGCGGCGCGGGTCGCCGTCGGGATACGCGAGCCTGGCCTCCACGAGGGCGCCCTTCGTGCGGACCCGGGCGAAAAGCGCCCCGTCGCCCTCGGCCAAGGCCTCGAGCCTGCCCTTCCAGGCGTTCTTGTAGCCGACGAAATCAGCCACGAAGGGATTCGCCGGATCCGAATAGACGGCCTGGGGCGAGCCAACCTGCTGGATCACGCCGAGCTTGAGCACGACGATCCTGTCCGAGAGGGCGAGGGCCTCGGTCTGGTCGTGCGTGACGTAGATGGTCGTGACCTTGAGCCGCTCGTGCAGGGATTTGAGCTCATAGCGGAGCTCGACGCGCAGCTTCGCGTCGAGGTTGGACAGGGGCTCGTCGAGGAGCAGCAGGCGCGGCTCCAGGACGATGCAGCGCGCGATCGCCACCCGCTGCTGCTCGCCTCCCGACATCTGCGCGGGGAATTTGGACGCGTAGCCCTCGAGGTGCACGAGCCTGAGCGCGTCGCCGACCCGCCTTTCCACCTCCGACTTGGCGAGCCTGCGCAGCTTGAGACCGAAAGCCACGTTCTCCCTCACGGTGAGGTGGGGGAAGAGGGCGTAGCTCTGGAAGACCATGCCGAACTCCCGCTTCTCCGGAGGCACGCTCGCCCTCGCGTCGTCTATGCACTCGTCGTTGATGTAGATCTCGCCGCTCGTGATCGGGATGAGCCCAGTGATGCAATTGAGCGCCGTCGACTTGCCGCAGCCGGAGGGACCGAGGAAGGTGACGAATTCCTCCTTGTCGAATTCGATGGAGAAGTCGTCGACGGCGGTCTTCTCCCCGAAACGCTTGGTCATCCGCCGCACGGAGATGCGTTTGAAGTCCCTCATCGAGATCCTTATTTCTTTACCTTGGCTCCGACGAGCTGGTCCCAGGTATCGAAGGCATCGACGGTGGCCGCGGGCCCGAGAGGGGGCGTAGCCGGAAGTGCCAGGATCATCTTATCGGTCTCGGGGCGTATGAAGGGCTTTACGGAGGCCTGGATGTCGGCAGGCGCCATATTGATGTTCACGCCTTTCTGCGAGGGACCGGGATAGAAGTAGCCGTTGCCGCCGAAGGTATAGGCTTGCATCTCGGGGGACATGAGCCACTTCATGAGCTCGAGGGTCACCGCCATCCTATCCTTGTCCTTCTCGAGGCCCTTGGGGATGGCCATGAAATGGGCGTCGTTGATCCAGGTGGTGTTCTGGAGCCAGAAAGCCTTGAAAGCGGCGGGGATGGTGGCCAGGGCCCGCTGCTGGACATCCCATCCCGCGTGGCTGGCGAGGATCCAGCGCGTTCCCTCGGCGAGCTCCTTGAAGGTGATGCCGGTGCCGGAGGGATAGTAGTCGATGTACTGGTCGAGTTCCTTGAGGTAGGCCCAGGTCTTGGTCCAGGTCTTGGGGTCCTTGGGATCCTTGTCGCCGAGGATGTAGGGCAGGCCGAAGACGAAGCTCTTGCCGGGTCCGGAATTCGCGGGCCTCGCGTACATGAACTTGCCGGGATTGGCCTTGCACCAGGCGAGGAGCTCCACAGCCGTCTTGGGCGGATTGGGCACCTTGTCCGGGTTGTAGGTGAACATGGGAGCGCCGGGGCAGAAGGTGTAGACGAGGCCCACGCCCTTGAAGAGATCGAAGGCGGCCTTGGCGCCGGGGAGGTAATTGTCGATGTACTTCTGGAAGTCCTTCTGGTAGGCAGGCACGAAGGGGGTGTAGACATCCATTTCGATACCCGAGGCCATGCCGTCGGTGCCCGTGAGCACCAAGGTCGTATCCACCACGCCCGCCATCTGCTGCGCCTTGAGCTTGGAGGCAAGCTCGGGCGCGGTCAGCTTGACGTACTCGATATCGGAGACCAGGTTGGGAAACTTGGCCTTGAAGGCCTCGATGGGCCCCTTCGAGAGGGTGAGGTTGCCGGCCACGTCGATGATCTGCAGCCTCACCGGCTTCGCCACCGCGACCTGGGCGCCGGCGGCATGGGCCGCGAGGAGCAGGGCCGCGGCGAGCGCGAGCGATGATGCGCGGAACGCGCCTTTCGTCCTTTCCATAAATCCCCCAGAGTGAAGAGATTTAGCGCTAACGTTACGTTAGCGCTAACGCGATTGTAGTTGTCTTTCCGTATCTGTCAATGATAAACTGCGCCGAAGCATGAAAAACGAACGTTGCACGGCCGCCGACGTCGCGCTCGCCGCGGGCGTTTCCATAATGACCGTATCCAGGGCTATGAACGGCAGGCCGGGGCTGGGCCCCGACACGAGGCAGCGCGTCCTGGAGGCCGCCGAGCGCCTCCGCTACCGCCCGAGCAAGACCGCCCGCGCCCTCGCCTCGCGGCGGAGCTCCACCTTCGGCATCGTGCTGCCCGACGTCGCCAACCCGTTTTTCGCGATACTGGCCAAGGCCGCGATCGACGTGGCCCGCGCCGCGGGGAGGAACGTCTTCATCATGAATACCGACGAGGACCCCGACCTCGAGCTCGGCGCCCTGGACTCGCTCCTCGGCGAGGACATCGACGGCGTGATAATCGCGGGCTCGCGACTTCCCGAGGCGAAGCTCCTCGAGGCGGTATCCGCCTTCGGCGCGGTCGTCCTCGTCAACCGGGATTTCCTCGGCCCGGGCCGAGGATCGGTGAACGTCGAAGACAGGGAGGGCGCCGCGCAGGCGATCGCGTACCTCGCGTCCACCGGGCGCCGGCGCATCGGCCTCCTGGCGGGCCCGCGGATCGCGACGGGCACGAAGCGGCGCCTCGCGGGCTACCACGACGGCCTGGCGCGGAGCGGCCTGCCCCTCGACCGCTCCTTGGTGGAGCGCTGCATCCCCACCATCGACGGCGGCGAGGTCGCGACCCGCGCCCTCCTCGAGCGCGCGCCCGGAATAGACGCGATCCTGGCCTACAACGACCTCGCGGCCATCGGGGCCCTCCGCGCCCTCGAGGCGACGGGCCGCTCCGTGCCCGGCGACATCGCGGTGATGGGGACGGACGACGTGCCCTACGCCGCGATAGTCAGGCCAAGCTTGAGCACGGTCCACGCGGACATCCCGCGCCTCGGCTCCGAGGCGATGTCCCTCCTCCTCGCCCTGGACGAGGGAGAGGAGCCCAGCCTCGTCCCCACACAGGAGCCGCGCGTGGTAATCCGCGAATCGACCTGATCCGGGCCGAGTCGCTCGCCTTGTACGAGGAGCGCCGCTGGGTTAGTATCGATCCAAGAGACCCGCGGCTTCACGGGCGTGCTGGAGGTGGCCATGCTCCATGAAATCAAGGTGCTCGTCGCGCGGCTGGAGATGATAGAGGGGCCCGGGGCCTCGGTCGCGCGCCTCGGCGACCGCATGATGGAATTCCACGTTTCCCGCGCCGCGAGGGACGATCTGGGCATCGACGGAAGCCTGTTCCAGAGCACGGGCAACGTGATCCTGCCGGATTTCCGCGCCGCGAGGCTCCTGGCCCGCCGCATCAACGAGCGCGTCGACGCGGCCCTCCTGCCCGAGAGGGCGGTCCGCGCGGGCAGGCTCAACGCGATGGCCCTCATCGACGAGATACTGCACGACGTCGCCAGATTGTTCCGCGAGGCCGCCGCCCCCCAATCCTTCTCCCGGGCCCTCGCCGACCTCGAGCGCTCCCTCGGGAAGGGTTCCCTCGACGCCCTCCTCCTCGCCTTCGTCGACCGCTTCCCTCCCCTCTCCGTGTACGAAGGCCGGGAGAGCGCGGCTGCCTGGCTCGCGGGTTCCGCTGGCGGCCCCGCAGGCGGGGCGCCGAACCGCGAGCTCGCCATCGAGGAGCTCATCCTGCTCCGCCTCGCGAACGAGAACCCGGCCTTCGCTCCCTTCCGCTTCCTCTTCGACGAGGCCGCGCTGGCCGTCCCCGGCTCCAGCGAGGCCGAGGCATACGAGATGGCGGTCGGCATCATCGGCGAGACCTTCGCGGCGATGCCCAAATTCGGCCCGGACGACCAAGACCTCCTCACCATGCTCCGCAGCCCCGCGGTCGCCGCGCCCTACTCGCTCCCGGGCCAGCTCGACTACATACGCAGCCGCTGGGGCCTCGTGCTCGGCGACCGCCTGCTCCGTCTGCTCGGCTCGCTGGATCTCATCAGGGAGGAGGAGAAGCCCCGCTTCCCCGGCCCGGGCCCCACCAGGGCCTACGTCTATTCCGGCATGGAGCGCGAGTACGAGCGCTTCAGCCAGGACAAGGACTGGATGCCCAACGTCGTGATGATCGCGAAGTCGAGCCTCGTCTGGCTCTACCAGCTGTCGCGCGCGTACGGCCGCGACGTGCGCAGCCTCGACGCCATTCCCGACGAGGAGCTCGACGCCCTGGCCTCCCGCGGCATCAACGCGCTCTGGCTCATCGGCCTGTGGGAGCGGAGCGCCGCTAGCGCCGAGATCAAGCGCCGCTGCGGGAACCCCGAGGCGGCCGCGAGCGCCTACTCGCTCTTCGACTACGAGATAGCCGAGGAGCTGGGCGGCTGGCCGGCCCTCGAGCGGCTGCGCGAGCGCTGCGGATGGCGCGGCATAAGGCTCGCGGCCGACATGGTCCCCAACCACACGGGCATAGACTCCGCCTGGGTGCGGGACCGGCCCGGCCTCTTCATCCAGTCCGACCAGTGCCCCTTCCCGGGCTACAGCTTCAACGGCGCCGACCTCTCCTGCGACTCTCGCGTGGGCATCTGGCTCGAGGACCACTATTACGACCGCAGCGACGCGGCGGTCGTGTTCAAGCGCCTGGACCGTGCCTCGGGGAAGGTCACCTATATCTACCACGGCAACGACGGCACGGGCCTGCCCTGGAGCGACACCGCGCAGATCGACTTCCTCAAGAAGGAAGCGCGCGAGGCGGTGATGGAGCGCATCCTGCACGTGGCCCGCAACTTCCCGATCATCCGCTTCGACGCCGCGATGATCATGGCGAAGAAGCACTTCCGCCGGCTCTGGTACCCCGAGCCGGGCTCGGGCGGCGACATCGCGTCGCGCTCGGAGCGCGCGCTCGGAGCGGAGGCCTTCGACTCGGCCATGCCCGAGGAATTCTGGCGCGAGGTGGTCGACCTCTGCGCGAGGGAAACTCCCGACACTCTCCTCCTCGCGGAGGCCTTCTGGATGATGGAGGGCTACTTCGTCCGCACCCTCGGCATGCACCGCGTGTACAACTCGGCTTTCATGAACATGATCAAGAAAGAGGAGAACGCGAAGTACCGCGAGACCATTCGCAACACCCAGGAGTTCGACAAGGACATCCTCAAGCGTTTCGTGAATTTCATGAACAACCCGGACGAGGAGACCGCCGTCGCCCAGTTCGGCAAGGGCGACAAGTACTTCGGGGCCTGCACCATGATGGCTACGATGCCCGGGCTCCCCATGTTCGGCCACGGCCAGCTGGAGGGCTTCGAGGAGAAGTACGGGATGGAGTACCGCCGCGCCTACCGCGACGAGACGCCCGACCGGGAGCTCCTCGCCAGGCACGAGCGCGAGATATTCCCCCTGCTCAAGCGCCGCCGCCTCTTCTCCGGCGTGGAGCGCTTCCGCCTGTACGACCTGGTCGGCGCCGACGGCTCGGTCAACGAGAACGTCTTCGCCTACTCCAACGGCGACGGTCCCGAGCGCGCCCTCGTCGCGTACAACAACTCCTTCGCTCGGGCCGAGGGCAGCCTCCGCGAGTCCTGTTCCTTCGCCGAGAAGCTCCCCGGAGGAGAGAAGCGCATGGCGCGCTCCGACGTCGCCTCGGCGCTCGGCCTCGGCGAGGCGAATAGCCTCGCCCGCGATTCCTCCGGAGTCGCGAAAAAGGCGGGCGGCCGCGAGAGATTCTGCGTGATGCGCGAGCAGCGCTCGGAGCTATGGTTCATCCGCCGCTCGCGCGAGATAGCGGAGAAGGGCCTAAGCCTCATCCTCAACGGCTATCAGAGCCAGGTCTTCCTCGATTTCTTCGAGGTCGAGGACGACGAGAGGGGCCTCTACTCGGCCGTCCACGAGGCGCTCGGCGGGGCGGGCGTTCCCGACTTCTCCGCCGCCGTCCAGGACGTCGCGCTCAAGGACCTCTACTCCGCGCTGTTCGCCCTCGTATCGAGCGAGCTCCTCGCCTGGGCCGGCGCCCTCGCGGCCGCGGCTCGAGGCGCGCAGTCCGCGTCCCGATCCGGGCAGGCGGCCGCGCTGAAGGCACCCTCCGGCGCGGCCGCCCTCAAAGCCGCCCGCGCCCCCGCCCTCGCTTTCTTCGCGGCGACTCGAGCCCTCATGCGGGAGGAGGCCGCCGAGGAGGGCCTTCTCGGCGACGCCTCGCCTTCCTCGGCGCGCGCCGCCCCCGACCCGGCGAAGACCCGGGCGGCCCACGCCAAGCTGGACGCCGCCGCGGCGAAGGCCGCGGCGGAGCGCTTCGCCGCGACCCTCGTCAACCTCGGTACGCTGGCGCGGGACGCCGCGCGCGATCTGGCGGCGGAGGCCAAGCGCGGTGCCTCCACCGGGAAGCCGCCTCTTTCGAGGGACGAAGAAGCCTCCCTGCTCCTGGCGCGGGAATTCGCCCTTCCCGGCAGGGCAGAGCTCGCCCTCTGCTTCGCCCTCTTCGACGGGCTGAAGGCGCTCTGCGCCGACACGAAGCCGGCCGCGAGCTCGCTGGGCGCCGCGAAGGCGAGCCCCTCCGAAGGCGCCCGGCGGGTCGTCGACCGCTACTGCCTCGACCGGAAGCTACGCGAAGCGCTCCGCGGCACGGGCATGCACGGGGACGAGGCCTACAAGGGCATCGCCTATGCCAAGGCCTTGATAGCGAAGCTGTGGAAGGAGGGCGCCGCCCATGCCGGGATCGAACCCGACCCGATCTCGATAGTCGCCGATTTCGAGGCCGACGAGGAGCTTCGCTCCCTCCTCGGCTTCAATGTGTTCGACGGAGTCACCTGGTTCAACAAGGAACGCTTCGAGGAGACCGCCTGCCTCTCCGCCTTGCTGGGAACCCTGACGCGCGCGACTGTCGACGCGGACGCCGATTCTACTCGAGGCGGTTCAATCGCCCTCGGCTCGGCGCGTTGCGCGCTATCGATCATCGAAGCGGGAACCGAGGCGGGCTACCGGATGGACGGCCTCGAGGCGGCGCTCATCGCCTTCTCGCTGCGGAAGGAGCCACAAAAAAAGACGGCCGCCAAGAAGGCGCCCGCGAAGAAGCCGGCCGCCAAGAAAATTACGCCAAAGAAACCTGTCGCCAAGAAACCTGTCGCCAAGAAACCCGTCGCCAAGAAACCGACGCTCAAGAAGCCCGCGCCGAAGAAAGCCCCAGCCAAAGGGCCAAAAAAATGAGCAAGAGCGTGTTCAAGGCCATCGATTGGAGAAGCGTCGAGGAGAACCCTTCCGAGCTTCTCGCCGAGCGATGGATGCTCGTCACGCCCGGAACCCTCCGAGGGTGGAATACGATGACAGCCTCGTGGGGTGGCTTCGGCCACCTGTGGAACCTCGACGTCGCCTTCGTCCTCGTCCGGCCCTCGCGCCATACCTTCGGCTTCATGGAAAGGGAGGAAGGCTTCGCCCTCTCCTTCTTCGGGCCGGAGGGGCGCGCGGCGCTCAATCTCTGCGGCTCGAGGTCGGGCCGCGACACCGACAAGGCCGAGGCGGCCGGGATCGAGCCGCGCGGGTTCGGGCCGAAGGAGCGCGTCGGCTTCGAGGAGGCGCGCCTCGTCCTCTCCTGCCGCAAGCTCTTCGCTCAGGACCTCGCGCCCGGATCCTTCGCGGACCCGTCCCTGCTCCCGATGCACTATGCGGGGGGCGACCTGCACCGCCTCTACGTCGGCGGCATCGAGGGCGCGTGGAAGCGATAGAGAGGGTCCTCCGTCTCTCCCTGCGCGACCGCTCGGTCCGTTTCGTCTTCCCGAGCGAGATCTGCGCCGAAGCCTGGCTCGCCGAGTCGCTTCGCATGGGCGTCACCGCGATGGAGTCGAGCCGCTTCCTCGGATGGGACAAGCTCAAGGAAGAGGCAGCGCAGCTCGACGGCAAGCGGACTTCCGACGATTACGTCCGCAGGATCTTCGCCGCCAGCCTCTTGGACGAGAACGCCGCCAAGCCCTTCCTTGCCACCATCCTGCCGCCCGCCTACGCCGAGCTCTGGCAGCCCTTCGCGGGCTATCTCGCCTCGCGGCTGCCGGCCCTCGGCCGCCTCCCGGAGGCCTTGAACGGGGCGGTCCGCCGAGGCGGGCGCGACGAGGATCCCGAGACCGCCGATTGGCTCGCCGTCCGCGCCCGCTACGAGTCCTTCCTCCGCGGCATAGGGCGCTTCGAGCCTTCGTTCGAGCCGCGGGTCCTGCGCGAGCTCCGAGGCCGGACGGTCGTCTTCTTCCCCGAGCTCATCGAGGACTTCGAGGAATACCGCTCCGCCCTCGACGCCGCAGCGTCCGTCAGGCTCGTCGGCCTGCCCGCGGCCCCCGCCGGCGTCGCCTTGAGCAGGCCCGAGACCGCCCTCGCCGAGCTGAGGGCGGTCCTCTCCGAGGCCGGGGCCCTCCTCGACTCGGGACTGGAGGCGGAGCGCATCGCCATCACGGTGGCCGGCCTCGACCGGTATCGCCCCTACCTCGAGCGCGAGGCCATCCTCCTCTCGGTCCCCCTGGCCGTGCGCTCTGGCTCGAGCCTCGCCGCCACGAGCGGGGGCAGGCTCTTCGCCGCGTTGCGCGACGCCGTCAGTTCCGGGTTCTCGTACGACTCCCTGCGGAGCCTCCTCTCGTCCCCTGCCTGGCCCTGGAAGGATCCGCGGACGGGCCGCAGGATCATGGACGAGGGCCTCCGCCTCCACGCGGTGGCCCCGTGGCCCGAGGGCGGGAAGAGCGTCGACCCGTGGGAGCGGAGCCTGAGGGGGGAGCTCCTGTCCGCGTACAGGCGGCTCAAGGACCGGGCGAGGGACGTCGCTAAGGCTCCCGATTTCAGGTCGTTGCTCAAGGCCTACAACTCCTTCAGGTCGGAATTCCTCTCGCCCGAGCGCGACGACTGGGACCCGGGCGCGGACCTAACCCTCGCGCGCTGCGTCGTCGAGATGCAGGGCCTGGTCGCCGCACAGGCGGAGTCCGGGCTCGAGGTGAAGGACGCCTTCGGCCTCTTTATGCGGGCCCTCGAGTCGAAGCCCTACGTCAGTTCCGGCGCGGGGGCGGGCATTCCCGTCTACGAGTGGAAGGTCGCCGCGGGGATAGCCCCCGAGCGCCACTTCATCCTCAACGCCTCCCAGGACTCCCTGTCCGTGCCCTCCCGCGGCTTCGACTTCCTCAGGCAGTCCCTGCGCGAGGAGCTCGGCTCGCCCGAAAAGGACTCGGGCCCCGCCTTCATCGCCGCCTACTCCCTCTCGGGCCGCTCGGTCTCCTTCTCCTGCCCCCAGGCGGGCTTCGGCGGCGAGGCGGCGGCCCATGGCTCGCTCGTGTCCATATCGCGGGAAATGCCCGCCGATGGGCCGCGGGACGGCCTCTACCGGGAGGAGGCGGCCTGGCTCTCGGGCAGGGGAAAGACCCCGGCCCGCCTCCACCGCGCTCAGGCCCTGGGCCTTCGCGCCGCCGCCTCGGCGCCCGCGGGAACCTCCGGCAGCGGAGCCCTCCTCGAGCCCGGGACAGCCGCCCTCGCGAGGAAGAGCCTGTACCGAGAGGGCGACGGCCGCGCCGGCCTCGACTCGACCGCGATAGACGCCTACCTCTCCTGTCCCTACGCCTACCTCTACCTGCGGCTGCTCCGCGCCGGGCCCGAGCCCTCGGGCATTGCCTTCGTCGACGCCCTCTTCATAGGCGAGGTCTATCACGCGGCGCTCGCGAGCCTCTTCGATCGCATCCGCGAGGCCGACGGCCGCTTCAGGCCCGAGCGGGTCGGAGCCTACCGGGACCTCGTCGGGGAATGCCTCGGCGAGGCCTTCGAGCAGCTCTCGAGGCGGCGGGGGGCCTTCGTCGGCGTCGTCCTCGAGGCCTATCGCGGCAGGCTGGAGCTCTACCTCCGCAACCTGGTCGACGCCGAGGCCGAGCGCTTTCCCGGCTTCGAGGTGGGTCCCGTGGAGAGGGAGTTCGCGCTCGAGTATCCCGCCGACGACTTCCCCGGGATCCCCGGTGGCGTCGTCCTGCGCGGCCGCATCGATCGCATATCGCGCTCGGGGCAAGGCGCCGTCGTCGTCGACTACAAGAAGGCCCGCCTTCCCGCGAGGGCCAGGGTAGCGCCCGACGAGGGCGGAGGCATCGCGGAGGCCCAGGTTCCCTGCTATCTCCGCCTCGTCGCCGCGGCTGGGGAGAAGGTGGACTCGGCCTGGTACCTGTCCATCGAGGGCGAGGCGAGCAAGGAGGCGGGATCCGGTACTTGCGCCTTCGGCTCCGATAAGTCGGCCTACGTGCCGAAGGAGGGCCTCGAGAGCTTCCTCGCCGCTTTCGACGAGGCCCTCCGCTTTACGATCGAAGGAGTCTTCGCGGGCTCCTTCCCCCTCGCGGCCAAGGAAGCCCAGAGGCTGGCCTGCGCGGACTGCGGCGCGAGGGGCATCTGCCGCGAGCGCTACGCCCTCCGCTTCGGATCCGGGAAGGCCCCGTCGTGAGCGCGGAGCGGAGGTACAGGCGCGTCGAGGAGCTCGAGGGCGAGCAACGCGCCGCCGCCAGCGCGGAGGGCAACGCCGTCGTCGCCGCGGGGGCGGGCTCGGGCAAGACCACCGTCCTCGCCGCGCGCTACGTGCGCCTGCTCGAGACGGGAAGGACGGCCTCGGGGGAGAGGGTGCACGCCCGCAACGTCCTCGTGCTCACCTTCACCCGCAAGGCCGCAGCCGAGATGTACTCGCGCATCTACGGCGCCCTGGCGGAGGCGGCCGCGCTCGCTGTGCCCTCCGACGCGGAGCTGGCTGCCCACCTGGCGGCCTGCCTCGCCGAATTCTCCCAGTCCCAG
>JANXYQ010000037.1 GCA_025355995.1 Spirochaetaceae bacterium
GAGAGGGAGGTGGCGAGGAGGTCGGCGGCGGAGACCCTGCTCAGGGCGCTCAACGCCGAGATCCTGAGCACTCAGCGGGAAATCATGGTAACCCTCTCCGGGGTGGTGGAGACCAGGTCCAGGGAGACGGCCCGCCATGTCCTCAGGGTCGGCGAATATACCCGCATCCTCGCCCGGGCGAAGGGGCTGGCACCCGAGAACGTCGCGTTGATGGCGGACGCCTCGCCCCTCCACGACATCGGCAAGATCGGAGTCCCGGAGGCTATCCTCAACAAGGCGAGCGCCCTATCCGACGAGGAGAGGGCGCTCATGCAGAATCACACCACGATCGGCTACGACATCCTGTACAAGTCGGAACGCTCGCTGATCCGCGCTGCCGCGGTGATCGCCCTGGACCATCACGAGAACTGGGACGGCACGGGCTACCCCTCGGGCAAGGCCGGCGCGGCGATCTCCCTCTCGGGGAGGATCGTCCGCGTCTGCGACGTGTTCGACGCGCTCCTGAGCGAGCGCGCCTACAAGCCAGCCTGGGGCAGGGAGCTCACCCTCGAGTACTTCCGGTCCGAGCGGGGCCGGCTCTTCGATCCCGACCTCATCGACATCTTTTTCCTCAACCTCGACCCGCTCCTCGAGGTCGCGGAGAGCTACCCGGACGAGGCTAGCCCGACCGAGGCGATGCTGATCTAGCGATCTCTACGGTGCTATGGACGAGGGGAGAAGTTTCGCTAACCGTTGCAGTGTAGCGAAACAAGCCGCTCCAGCGCGGCCATCCGAGTCCAGGAAAGGGAAGGTGCATACTCGAGTGTTCGCCCTTGGCGTACCGCGCTTAGCGGGTTCTGCGCATGGCGCGCCGATCCGCGAAGCCAACGCTCGCGACGCCGAATGAAGCGAGGCGGGAGGTCCTTGTCCCTGGCCTTCGCGTTCCAGCTAGGTCGACTTTCCGTTAGGCTCGTTCCACGACGGCCTTCTTAAACGCCGTACCCGGGCGCCTCCTGCAGTCCGTCCCATATCTCCGCGAATTCGGCGATGTGGGACTGGAAGATATCCACGAGGGCCGGATCGAATTGCAGGCCTCTCTGGCCGACGATGTACTCGAGGGCGCTCTCCTTGCTCCAAGCCGGTTTGTAGGGGCGATCGGAGACGAGGGCATCGAAGACGTCCACCACGCTCACGATGCGGCCGGGAAGGGGTATAGCCTCTCCCGAGAGGCCCCAGGGATAGCCCGAGCCTCCATCTTTGGGGCGATCGAGTGCGGCGAGTTCCAGGAGCCGCTTCAGCGCGTCGCCGAGCTCCGCGTCGAGGGAGAGCCCGAGATGCAAATGGGCGTCGACCGCGGCTATCTCCCTGCCCTGGTCCTTGACGGCAGCGAGCGAAAGCTTGACCTCCGCCTCCGAGTCCCGCACCGAGTATTCTGCGGTCAGGACATAGTCGGCCTGAGCCGCCGTCTTGGCGCTCGAGTAGCCTAGGTCCGCGAGGGCCACTCCCGCGGTGAGGTAGAGTACCGATTCGAGCTCGGCATCCGGCTGGCCGGAGAGGAAGCGCTGCGCGATGAGGTTTTCCGCGGCGGCGAGGCCGGTAAGCCCGCAGAAGCCCGCCAGCGCGAGGAGGAAGCGAAGGCAGAACCCATTGAGCAACGGGGTGTACGGTGCCATGTTATTTCTGGGCATATGTTAAGGTTATGCTCCGCCGAGAATCGACGGCCTGTCAATATATCGGCACTGTTTGCCTGGAACGAAGTCGCCATGCCCTGCGGCCTCCTGTAAAACGAGCCCATGCGCTCGGGGCCTCCCGGCGGCGAGGACGTCTATGGGTGTAGGAGCATGGGCAAGACGCTCGCAACGGCACTGGCTACCCCAGTTCCCGGGGAGGGCTCCTCGACGATTTCGCGTAAATCCATGTTGACGGTTATCGGGGGCGGGTCTATTATACGGGAGTTGTGCAAACGGTTGCGCAATAAGGGGAGTCATGGCGATGACGGTGCGCGACATCGCTCGAATTGCCGAGGTCTCGGTCTCGACGGTGTCCAGGAGCCTCAACGACAACCCTCGCATTTCCGTCGAGACGAGGGAGAGGATCAAGCGCATCGCCGCCGAGCTCGATTTCGAGCTGGACGCCAGCGCCCGCAGCCTCTCCACGCGCCGTTCCGGCACCGCGGCCCTCGTCTGCCCCGAATTCCTCGACCGCTTCGATAACGGCCTCTACCTCAACCTGCTCATCCACGACCTCCGGCGCGGACTCTCTTCCCACGGCCTCGACTGCCTGGTGACCGACGCGGCCTCGCCTGCCGGCCCGGGCACCCTTCGACGCCTCATCCTCCAGCGCAAGGTCGACGGGATCCTCCTCCTCCTCTCCGGCACGATGTCCGAGGACTGGACGGTGATCCGAAAACGGGGGGTACCCGTTGTCCAGGTCCATAACTCGCCCTCCTATTTCGATCCGAGCCGGCTCGATTACTTCTTCACCGACAACAACATGGGCGGACGGCTCGCCGCCGAGGCGCTCCTCGACGCCGGCTCGCGGCGCATCGCCTGCATGACGGCGCCGAGCCCAAATTCCGAGATGCTCGATCGCGAGAAAGGCTGGGCGCAGGCCCTGGAAGATCGCGCCCTCGAGCCCGCCGCGCGCCTGAAGCTCGACGAGGAGGGAGGCTACAAAGGCGCCTACGACTTCGTCCGACGCAACCTCGAGGCCGTCGGGCGCCTGGACGGCATCTTCGCCCTGACCGACGTCATGGCGCTCGGCGTCCTCCAGGGCCTGGCCGACGAGGGAATCGCCGTCCCTCAGGACCTCCGCGTCGTCGGTTTCGACGACATCGAGATCGCAGAATGGTCGCGCCCGCGGCTGACCACGATCCGCCAGCCGAGGGAGGAGATCGCCCGCCTCGCGACGGACCGGCTCTTCGCCCTCCTCGAGGGGAAGGGCGGTGGAACGGAGCAGCGCTTTATAGCGCCCGTTCTAGTCCGAAGGGAGAGCTGCTGATGCTTTATTCTATTTCACGCAACCGATTGCGCATGGAGGAATGGTGACTCGGACCTGGTGGAAGAAAGGGGTGGTGTACCAGATCTATCCCCGGAGCTTTATGGACTCGAATGGCGACGGGGTAGGCGACCTCGCGGGAATCGCCGGTAAGGCGGATTACATCGCTTCCCTCGGCGTCGACATCGTATGGCTGAATCCCGTCTACCGCTCGCCCAACAAGGACAACGGATACGACATCAGCGACTACGAGGGCATCATGGAGGAGTTCGGCACGATGGCCGATCTCGACCGTCTCGTCGCGGCGCTCCACGAGCGGGGCATCCGGGTGATCATGGACCTCGTCGTCAACCACAGCTCGGACCAGCATCCCTGGTTCCTCGAGTCGAGGTCCTCGAAGGCTTCGCCGAAGCGGGACTGGTATATCTGGAAACCCGCCCGGGCGGGCGGCCCTCCCAACAACTGGAAGGCCTGCTTCACCGGCAGCGCCTGGGAGCTCGACCCGGGCTCGGGCGAGTATTATCTCCACCTCTTCGACCCGAGCCAGCCCGACTTCAATTGGGAGAATCCAGAGCTGCGAAAGGCGGTCTACGCCATGATGCGGCGCTGGTTCGAGCGAGGCATCGACGGCTTCCGGATGGACGTCGCGACCCTTTTCTCGAAGGACCCCTCTTACCGCGACCTTACTCCGGCCGAGGGGATGTTCTCCTCGACGGCGCCCTATGTCTACGGACCCCGCCTCCACGAGTTCATCCGCGAGATGCGCAGGGAGGCCCTCGATGGCTTCGACGCCATGACCGTGGGGGAGGCGCCCGGCTCGACGGTAGAGAACGCCCTCGAGCTGGTAGGCGAGGGCAGGGGCGAGCTCGACATGCTTTTCCAGTTCGAGCTCATGGGCATCGACCACGTGAACGGAGACAAGTGGAGGCAGAGGCCGATCGAGGTGCCTGAGATGAAGAGCATCGTCGAGCGTTGGCAGCTGGGCCTCGCCGGCCGCGCGTGGAACAGCAACTACCTCATGAACCACGACCAGCCGCGCTCCGTCTCCCGCTTCGGGGACGCGGCACTCTACCGAAACGAATCCGCGAAGGCCCTCCTTCTGCTTAACCTTTCGCTGGGCGGCACTCCCTATATCTACCAGGGCGAAGAGCTCGGCATGGCGAACGTGGCCTTCGACTCGATCTCGGACTACCGCGACGTGGATACGCTCAACTATCATAAAGAAGCCCTGGCCGCTGGCGTTCCCGAGGCGGAGGCGATGCGGTCGATCCACTACATGAGCCGCGACAACGCCCGGACGCCCATGCAGTGGAGCGCCGGCCGGAACGCCGGCTTCACCGAGGGGCTTCCCTGGATCGGGGTAAATCCCGATTGCGCGAAGGTCAACGCCGAGGCCGAGGAGGCCGACGGCGCCTCCGTCCTCCACTTCACGCGAGCGATGACGGCTTTCCGCAGGAAGCACCCGTCCCTCGTCTACGGCTCCTTCGAGCTCCTCGCCCGCGAGGATACGAGGCTGTTCGCCTTCCTGCGCGTGGGCGAGGGAGAGTCTCTGCTTGTCGAGATCAACATGTCGAGCGAGACTATAAGGAGCGAGGCGCCTTCCCGCGCCGCTACGACCCTTATCTCGAGCCTCGGGCCGGCCCTTCCCGTCGGGACGCCGGCGCCCGGGACCCTCGCCCCCTGGGAGGCGCGCGTCTCGGCCTTAAGTTAGGCTTATACGGAATTGTCGCGCCCTAGCGAAGCGTTAGGCGCGGATCTCGGCCGTTAAATAGGAATCGTCGCCCGTCTGACGGGCGATACGAATTGTCAATCGCAGGAGGTTCACGATGCGACGGATCATTACGATGGCACTGGCGCTCTGCCTATTAGGCGGCGGCGCCCTCATGGCCGCCCCGACCACGGTCACGATGATGCAGCTCAAGGTAGAGATTAAGGACGCGCTCGACAACTACGCGGCCAAGTACTCCGCGGCCCACCCCGGAGTCACGGTGAGCGTCGAGACGCTCGGCGGCGGCGCCGACTTCGGCGGCGCGATCAAGGCCAAGATCCAGGCCGGCCAGATGCCCGACATCTTCGTGATCGAGGGCCAGGGCCAGTACAACGTCTTCAAGGACTACATCGCCGACCTCTCCGACCAGCCCTGGGTCAAGGACACCGACCTCGCGTTCAAGCAGAACGGCAAGGTCTACGGCTTCCCCGTCTCCATCGAGGGCTACGGCCTCGCCTACAACGCCGACATCCTCAAGAAGGCCGGCGTCGATCCCGCGTCCTTGACCACGAGGGCCGCGTACGAGAAGGCCTTCGCGAAAATCGACGGCATGAAGAAGGCTCTCGGCCTGGACGCGGTCGTCGCGATGGCGGCCTCCGTCTCCGGCGGCATGTGGTGGGTGGCCGGCCAGCACAACCTGGCCGCCTACTGGGGCGGCGGGCTCGCCGCGGACGACACCAGCGTCATCCAGAAGGCCCTCAAGGGCCAGGTCGACGACGCGCGCTTCCTGCAGTACGCGAAGTACGTCCAGCTCCTCTTCAAGTACGCCGACAAGAACATCCTCCTCAACGGCAGCTACGACAACCAGGTCGGCTCCTTCGCCCAGGGCAAGACCGCCTTCCTCCACCAGGGCAACTGGGTAGACCCCAACATGAAGCAGCTCGGCGTGACCTTCAAGATGGGCTACGCGCCCCACGCCTTCCTCGACACGGTCGAGAAGGGCCTCTACCTCTTCGCCCCCAGCTGGTACTGCGTGAACCCGAAGAGCCCCAACGCCGCCGCGGCCAAGGCCTTCCTCGCCTCCATCGCCATGACCCCCGACGGCCAGGATTACATGGTCAACCAGGCTGGCATGATCCCCGCCTTCAAGTCGGTCAAGCTCCAGCCCAAGGGGCAGCTCAGCCAGGCCCTCATGGCGGCGAACGCCAAGGGCGGCAACTACGGCGTCTTCTTCGGCATGCTGCCGGACGGCGCCGGGCAGAACGTGTTCGGCCCGATCTACGACCTCTTCGCCCAGAACCCGGATAACATCGACCAGTTCGTCTCGGACATGAAGAAGGCCATCGCCGGCCTTCCCAAGATGTGATCGGAAGATAATCCGGCCGCGGGCCTAAGCCGCGGCGAAGACCGCCGGTCCCGGGGAGGCCTCGCGCCCCTCCGGGACCGGCACTAAATGAAGGTTGAGCGATGCAGCGACACAGCCTTACCAAAGCCCTTTTCGTCCTGCCCTGCCTGTTAGCGTTCGTCATGGTCATGCTCGTCCCGTTCTTCTACGGCCTCTTCTACTCGCTGACCGATTGGAACGGCGTCTCCGATTCGATCAATTTCATCGGATTCGCCCACTTCGGGAGGGTCTTCACCCAGCCCGGCTTCCTCTATTCCTTCCTCGTCACGATCGCCTACACGGCGATCAACGTAGTCCTGGTCAACGTGGTAGGCTTCGCCCTCGCCCTCCTCGTCACGGGGAACCTGCGCTTTCGCAACTTCTATCGGGCGGGCTTCTTCGCCCCCTACCTCATCGGCGGGATCGTGCTGGGCTACATCTGGCAGTTCATCTTCAACAACGCCGTGCCCGCGCTCGGCGCGGCCCTCGCCTCCCAGTCCATGCAGGTATCGCTGCTGAGCCGCGCCGACGCCGTCATCTGGGCGATGTCGGCCGTCAACACCTGGCAATATGCGGGCTACGTCATGCTCATCTTCATCGCCGCCATCCAGGCGATCCCCGTCTCCCTGATGGAGGCCGCGAAGATCGACGGCGCCGGCTACTTCCGGCGAGTGACCCGGATCCTCATACCGATGACGGCCAACGCGTTCACCATCACGCTCTTCCTAACACTCACCACCTCCTTCAAGCAGTACGACATGAACTTCACCCTCACCAGGGGAGGGCCGGCGGCACGCTTCCTGGACCAGCCGGTCAACGCCAGCCAGCTCCTCGCGATGAATATATTCAACACCGCCCAGGCGAACCACATGGCCGAGGCCCAGGCGAAGGCCGTGATCCTCTTTGTGGCGCTGGTCGTGGTGTCGCTCGTCCAAGTCTCGATCAACAAGCGCAAGGAGGTCGAGCAATGACCCGGAGACGCCTCGCCGCGAAGGTCCTGGCGGAGGCCCTCGTCGTCCTCCTCCTCGCGGTCTTCCTGATTCCCTTCGCCATGGTCGTCGTCAACTCGGCCAAGACCTCGAAGGACATCCTCTTCCACACGCTCGACCTCCCGGCGAACTGGGGCCAGCTCTTCGTCAACATCGGGCTCATCTTCAACAACCGTACTGTCCACTACGCCAACGCCTTCCTGGATAGCGCCTTGATCACCTTCTTCAGCCTCGCGGTGATCGTCCTGTTCAGCTCGATGTGCGCCTGGGCCCTCGTGCGCACCAAGTCGGCCTGGTCCACGATCCTTTTCTTCGCCTTCGTCGCCGCGATGGTCATCCCCTTCCAGGTACTCATGTTCCCGTTAGTGCGCTGGATGCGCGTGCTGGGCGACCTCATCCACTTCAAGCTCCTGCAATCGATCCCGGGCATGGTGTTCGCCTACCTCGGCTTCGGCTGCCCCCTCTCCATCTTCATCCTCCACGGCTTCATCAAGAACATCCCCTACGAGCTCGAGGAGTCCGCGACCATCGACGGCTGCAGCCAGGCGAGGACCTTCTTCGAGATCGTGTTCCCCCTCCTCCAGCCCATCATCATCACCGTCCTCATCCTCAACGGCATCTGGATCTGGAACGACTACCTCCTCCCCCTCCTGATGCTCGGCTCCAACGGCGCCGTCCAGACCATCCCGGTCGCGGTGACCGCCTTCGCCGGCGCCTACCTCAAGCAGTGGGACCTCATCCTCACCTCGACCCTCATCGCCATGCTCCCGGTCATCGTCCTGTACCTATTCGCCCAGCGGTATATCATCAAGGGCATGATAGAGGGCGCGATAAAATGAAGATCGTCCTGGTCGGCGCGGGCAGCGCGCAGTTCGGATGCGGCACGCTGGGCGACATCTTCTCCAGCGAGGCCCTGGCGGGCTGCGAGATCGCCCTGCACGACATCAATCCCGAGACTCTCGGCTCGACCCTGCGCACCGCCGAGGAATTCGCCGCCGCACACTCCCTCGCGAACAAGCTAACCGCGACCACCGACCGCAGGGAGGCCTTCAGGGGCGCGGATTTCATCATCTCCTCGATCGAGGTCGGCAACCGCTTCCAGCTCTGGGACGAGGACTGGAAGGTTCCCCTGCAATACGGGGCTCCCCAGGTCTACGGCGAGAACGGGGGGCCGGGCGGGATATTCCACGCCCTGCGCATCCTGCCCCCCATCCTGGACATCGTCCGCGACGCAATGGACATCTGTCCCGAGGCCTACATTTTCAACTTCTCGAACCCGATGACGGCGATCTGCACCACGGTGGCCCGCGCCTTCCCCGAGGCCAGGTTCGTCGGCCTCTGCCACGAGATCGGCTGGCTCTCGCGCTGGCTGCCCCGCATCCTCGCCCTGCCCCTGGGCGATATCCGGTTCCGCGCGGCGGGCTTGAACCACTTCAGCTGCGCGCTGGAGGTCGCAGACAGGCACGACGGACGCGACCTCTACCCGGAGGTGAGGGCCAAGGCCGCCTCCTTCTTCGCTCGCGACCCCGGCTACAGCGACCTCTTCGACGATTACAGGGCCACCGGCAGGACGGATTGCTTCGAGGCCTTCGACAAGGGAGATGTCGAGGGGCCGAGCCGCTTCGAATGGGCCGACCGGAGGCTGGTCAAGTTCATGCTCGAGAACTACGGGCTCCTCCCGATCACCACGGATTCCCATTTCGGGGAATACCTGGGATGGGCCCACGACGTCGTCGATCACCGGGGCATCCTCGATTTCTACGACCTCTACAAGGTCATGCTGTCGCAGGAGGCGCGCCGCGAGATCGCCCTCACGGTAACGGAGCGGGTCGTCCCCATCATCGAAGGCATCATCGGCGACGTCGGCTACGAGGAGGAGGCGGTGAACGTCCCCAACGCCGGGCTCATCCCCGACCTGCCCTCGTGGATAGCGGTCGAGGTCCCCGCCATCGTGGGCGCGGCCGGCGTCGAGGGAATACCGATGCATGGCGTACCCAAGGGCTACCTCGCCCTCCTGCGGGAATACTGCGGCGTCCACGACCTCGTCGCGGAGGCAGTCATCCACAAGAAGAAGGACCTGGCGATCCAGGCCCTTCTCGCCAACCCCGTGGTCCACAAGGCCTCGGGCCTCCGGGAGCTGCTCGACCGCATGATCGACACGCAGAAGCCCTGGCTGGATTTCCTTCGATAGCCGAGGGCCAAAGCGGGGGGAGGATCCGCCTTATTGCCTGTCGAACTCGAGCAGCACCTTCGTTCCGTTGTTTCGTTCAATGCCGATGGTTCCGTTTAGTTGCCGCGTCAATTCCTTGATCAGCATCAGGCCGAAACCGGATGAATTCTCGAAATCGATATCGGCCGGCATGCCGACGCCATTATCCTGGACGCTCAATGTGACCCTATCCCCGCTCTGCTCGGCCTCGATCGTAATGATGCCTTGGCGGTCGTCGACGAAGGCGTATTTCATGATATTGGTGATAAGCTCGTTCACGATGATTCCGAGCGCCTGGAAGAGCTTCGCGCTCAGGATAAAATCCTCGATGCCCTCTCGTATCTCGACGGATTTCCCGTTGGGGAAGGTATGGACTATCTCCTCAACCAACGACGGCAGATAATGCTTTATGGATAGATCGTTGAAGCCCTGTGATTGGTAGAGCTTTTCGTATAGTATGGACATGCTGTTGAATCTATTCTCCACGTCTTGAAGCACGTCGACCGCGCCGGCATCGCTGAGTCTCTGTAGCCTCCCGCTCTTTTTTCCAATCCCTTCCCGCGTTTCTTTCGTCTGAACTATGAGAAAGCATCGCGGGAATCCTATGATCCAGGGCCTGGAAAACAATTCGGGTCACCACGGATTCCCGATATTCCAGGGAACGCGTCGGCGATAAGAGAAGCCGGGAATCCTGAAGGAACCCCGGCCTGATGGCGGCTACGCTGCCGCCGATGTGATTTCGCTCATTCACCCAGTCATCGGAAGCACGAGCTCGCTTTCTACGATCTCAGCCTTGGCTCTCCACGCCTTCTGGATAGCCTGACAGGAAGAACGTCGCCTTCTCCGCGCGCTACGCCGCCCTTCGCTCTCTCAGCGAGAGGCTGGGCAGCGTCCATCAGGTCGGGGATCAGATGGACCTCATTTCCGCGCAGCTCGGGCGCCTTGGCATCTCGGGCTGCTACATCTCGCTCAGCGACGACCCCAGCCGGTTCGCGGGCGGCGCGCGGCTGGTCCTGGCCCATGACGACTCGGGCAGGATCGGGCTCCCGGCCGAGGGCCTGCCCTTCCCTGCGCCCGAGCTGGTGCCTAGGGCGTTCCTGCGCGGGTCGCGGACGCGCTCGCTGCTGGCCCTAGCCCTGTATTTCGGGCAGGAGACGCTGGGCTTCGCGGTCTTCGAGATAGAGCGGAAGGAGGACGCCCTGCTCTGCGAGGTCCTCCGCTGGCAGCTCAGCGGCGCCCTCAAGGGAGGCGCCGCGATCAGGGCCGAGAGGGCCGCCGCGGCGGAGAAAGCCGTTCTCCTCAAGGAGCTCCAGCACCGAGTCAAGAACAGCATGGGAATAATCTCGAGCATCGTGGGGATAGAGGCGAGCGAGGCCTCTCTGCCCGAGACGAGGAGGGCCCTCGCCTCCCTAGAGTCGAGGATAGCGGCCATCGGCGACCTGTACGAGGAGCTCTTCGACTCCAGCGGCATCTCGAGCGTCGACCTGTCGGCCTACCTGCGTCGTGTCGTGGAATCCTTGGTGGCGAGCATCGGCGGGGAGGGCGGGCGGATCGCCCTGGACTTGAGCCTCGAGAGCAGGGAGCTCGACCTTAAGCGCGCGGTGAGCCTGGGACTCATCGTCAACGAGCTTGTCACCGACAGCCTGAAGCACGCCTTCCCCGGTGGTAGGGCGGGAAGGATCGGGCTCCGGCTGTCGCTCGAGGAGGAGGCTCTCGTCCTCGAGATCCGGGACGATGGCGTCGGGTTCCCCGTCGGCTTCGACCCGGGGTCCTCGAAGGGATTCGGCCTTCGGATGGTCGGCCTCCTAGCCGAGCAGATCGGGATGAAGCTCGAATTCCTGCCCGGCGGGCCGGGGGCGAGGACGAGGCTCAGCCTCGACGCGAGGGGCCTTGGCCCCTGCCAAGCCCCTCGCTGACCAGACTCGATATACCTGCGATCCTAGGCTATCCTCAGCCTCAGGAGGCTAGCATGGACGCGATTCTAAAGCTCATGCCCTGGCTGGATGACAATCTTCGCGATCCCGGCAACGAAAGGCTCGCCTATATGCATGCCGAAGGCCTCGGCGTGGCGCGCGCCTGCGGCTCGGGCGAGATCTTCTACCATCTCGTGTGCATCAACGACCCCGTCTCGATACGGGGATTCAACCCGAGGATCGGCTTCAGGCGCACGTCGACTCTCGCCGAGGGCATGGACCGCTGCGACCATACCTACATCCTGCCGGGCGCCTGACGAAAGGAGCCTGTTCCCTCGACGGCCTACTCCGGATCAGGTCGATATTCATCGCGGATAGCTCAGCGCCGAAGGCGGCGCGGCTAGCTCGATCCCTTCCCGTCGCGCGAGCCCGGCGAGGGCGGGAGCCGAGGCTTCCGCTGAGCTCGCGGAGGGGTAGAGGAGCAAAAAGGCCCCTCCCGCGCCCGCGCCACTCTGCTTTCCGCCCAGGGCCCCGAGCTCGAATCCCGCGCGGATCAAGCGATCGACGCTCGGGTCCCCGAGCCCTAGCCCGCGCAAGGCTTCGTGGGCCTCGGCGAGGAGGGGCCCGAGCCGAGCCGCGATTCGCCCATCGTCGACCCCCTCGACCAGGGCGATAGCCCTTTCGCCTAGCGCGCCGAGCTCCTCGACGAGGCCTCGCGCCTCCGCGTCTCCGGATACCATCCGCGATCGGAGCCTTCCGACGAGGACCGCCGTCGAATCGCGGCGCGGCACCGCTCCGATGACGAAATGGAGCGGGACGCTCGGGAGGAGCCGGGTCTCGGGAAGCCCTGGAGGCCTGGGCTTGAAGGCGCGCAAGCCGCCCAGCAGGGACAGGCCCGTGTCGATGCCCGAGGGCCGGCCATGGAAAAACGCCTCCGCGCGATGGGCGATCGACCAGATCGCGGCCGGGGAGCCGGCCTCGGGCGCGAAGGCTTCGGCGAGGGCCACGCAGAGGGCGGCGGAGGACCCGAAGCCGAGCCCTCGGGGAATCGTCGACGATATGCGGATCTCCCCGCCTCCGCTCGCAAGCTCGGGGAGGATTCCCGAGGCCGAAGCCAGGAACTCGCCGAGGCGCCTTCCTTCCCAGGCTGGAAGCTCGGGGAAGCTCCAGCCCTTTTTCGCGTCCGCGAGAATCCGTATCTCGGTCGCGTAGGGCAGGCCGAGGCCTATCGAAGGGTAGCCGTACACCGCGGCGTGCTCCCCGAAGACCAGGAGCTTCGCGCGGCCGCGCCCTAGTCTGTCCATCGGGGTCCCTCGACCGCTACGCCGATTCCCTCGGCGCCCGAGGCGAGGCCGGTCGGATCCGCGTCCTCGCCGGGAATCCCCGCATCCCCGAGCCACAGCGCAGCCAGCTCGTTTCCCGCGCCGAGGGCCTTGGCGACCAGGCCTTCCGGCCCGGCGATTCTCGCGCTTACGCCGATCGCCTCGCCGAGCTCGAGTCCGAGGCGGGCCCCGTCCCGCAGTCGCGAAGCGGCCTCGCCCCAATTCGTCGCGGCGGCGAAGCCGCGCGCGATTTCGTTCGAAGCCTCGAGGAAATCCCTCGCCGCCTCCCTCTCGCGCATCCTCCACGCCGCGTATCGTTCGACGGCGCGCGAAGTGTCGACGGAGTCGGGGCCGCGAAGGAGGGAGAAGGCGCGCATCCACGGCAGGGCGAGAGACCGTAGGCTCGGCCGCTCGCCTCCGACGAAAAGTCCGTAGCCCCCGCCGAGGGAGGCCGCGATGTCGTAGCCGCTGCCTCGCCCGCCCTGATAGGAGCGATGGCCGAGGAGGGCGGCCCGGCAACTAGCGTCCCTTAGGGCGGCGCCTTCCAGCCCCGCGTAGCGCAGCAGCGCTTGGGCGGTTCCCACGGCGACCGCCGCGCTCGAGCCGAGGCCTATTTTCCTTCCAGTCGAATCGAAGAAGGCGGTTGAATCGATGCTCATGCCGAGAGGCGGCGCCTCGCACCCCCGGCCCAAGGCCGCGAGCTCGCCCTCCGCGGCGGCGACGACGGCGTCCACGAGGCTTCCGTCGCCGCGTTCCCAGCGGCTCCGCGCGCCGCGGAGGCCCACGCCGGCGCGGAGGATGGTCAGCTCCCGAGCTTCCTCGATGGCGATGACGACCCGCCTCTCGACCGCGACGGAGACGCCCAGGCCACCTTCCTCCAGGACCGCGTACTCGCCGAGGAGGAGGAGGTTGCCCGGCACCGTCAGCCCCGTCACGCCGACTCCGCCGCGCCGACCTCGGGGGCCCCGCCGACGCGGCTCTCGATGACCGCCGCGGCCGCGCCCGTGGCCCATACCCGCTCGACGATGCGCGGCGCGTCGCGGGCGAGGCAGAGCATCTTCACCTGGGGTCCGGCGTCCATGGTCTCCCAAACCTCGAGTCCCTCCCGCCGCATCGCCTCGCATTCGCGGATGAGCTCGAGGCTCCCGGGAAGCCAATAGATCAGCGGAGGATCGCAGGCGAGCATAGTCCCGAACATCCGCAGGTAGCTTCGCCTCATCGAGAGGCCGAGGGCCTCGAGGTCGCGCCGACCGAGCGCCTCGAGGGAGGGCGCGAGCTCGGCGCCCGCCCCGCCGACCCAGCTGCGGTGGTAGATCGAGGTGGAGCGGCTGAGCTCCATCGCCGCGCGCGACGAGAGTGGCTTTTCCTCGAGCGTTACCGCGGCGACGAGGACGCGAAGCTCGGGCCAGTGTCCTTCGCCATACAGGGCTCTCGCGGCCCGGGCCCTCGCGGGGAGGAGGCTGAATCCGCCGAAGACCGCGCGCGCGGCCGAGATCGAGCCGACGCGGGCGATCCGCGATATTTCGGCATGCGAAAGCGGTCGCCTCCCGCCCCCGAGCAGGGCCTCCCCCGCCCGCGCCGCGGCGAAGGCGAGGGCCGCGAAACCTGAGGACGAGCTCGCGAGGCCGGAGGATGTCGGGAAATCGTTGCGGCTGGTGACGCGGAACCCCAGCTCCGCCCTCAGGGCCCGGCGCATTTCGGCGAAGAACTCGGAGTAACGCCCTATGGGTTGCGCCGCCTCGCCAATGTGCAGCTCGTCGGCCCCGTCGAACGAAGCCTCGGCGCGCGTGGTCGTCGAGAGGGAACCCAGGCATACGCCTAGGCTGGGCGTCGCCGGGAGCATCCGGCCTCCCTCCAGCTTGCCCCAATACTTGATCAGGGCGAGGGAGGGGGAGGCCCTGCAGACGAAAGCCGCGCGGCTCCCCGCGGGAGGCGCGCCGGCCCTCACGCTTCCGCCTCGCGCTTGCGCGCGTGGAGCCTCATGTGCCCCGCTTGGATGCCCTCGGTGACCAGGGCGAAGAGGGCGGCGAAATTCTGCGCGAGGCCGAGGGCGGCCGCTATCCTCGCCAAGCCCGGTCCGTCGGGGTCGCGCAGCATCCTGAGGGCGAGGGCCGTCGCCGGAAGGCGGGCGACCGAGCCTCCCACCGTCCCGAGGGCGAGGGGCAGCTCGATCCTGCCTTCGAGCGCGTCGCCGACGCGGCGATAGCTCGACAGGCTGCGGTATCGCCCCTCGCGCGCCGCCCAATAATGCGCCCCCGCCTCGAGCGCCCTGGTATCGTTGCCCGTGGCGAGGGCGAGGGAAGAGATGCCGTTCATCACGCCTTTGTTGTGCGTGACCGCCCGCGTCGGATCGCTCTCGGCCGCTCGGGACGCCGACTCGATGCGCCGGGAGGCCTCCTCCCCCGAGTAGCCGCCGCGCGCGAGCCGGCGGACGGGAATCTCGAATCGCGCCCCGGCCCGGCGCTCGACCGCGCCGTTAGTGAGCACGCACATCAGGCGCCTGCCTCCGCAAATATCCTCGAGGAGGCCGGCCGCCCGCTCCGCCGCGCCGTCGAGGATATTGGCGCCCATCGCGTCCCTGACATCGATGCGGAGATCGACGCGCACGAGGCCCGTCTCCTCGTTGCGGCTCACCTCGAGGCCGCGGTAGCCTCCGCCGCGGCGGCGCATGGATGCCAGCGCCAGATCGACCTCGGCCCGGATCTCGCCTTCCCTGGCCTCGATCCCCAGCTCGCGGCCGGGCAGTACCCCCTCGAGGAAAACCTGGGCGCTCATGATCGGCTCCGTCGCCCAGGTGGCGAAGCCACCCGAGCCTCGGACCAGGAGGGCGGCGAATGATGCGGCCGCTATCACCGAGGGCTCCTCCACGGCCAAGGGTATGTCGTAGGAACGGCCGTCGATGAGGAAGCCAGCGGCGATGCCGAACGGGACC
This sequence comes from Spirochaetaceae bacterium, assembly GCA_025355995.1. Classification (GTDB taxonomy): domain Bacteria; phylum Spirochaetota; class Spirochaetia; order Treponematales; family Rectinemataceae; genus UBA1306. The sequence goes on from JANXYQ010000037.1 coordinate 15,434, forward strand.
GGCAGGAAGCCGACAGCGGATTCGACCATTCTGTCGGCCGCGCTCGCGTCCTCGCCCAGGACGGCGCCGAGATCGACGTCCTCCTCGCAGTAGGCGGACTTCAGCGCGGCGCGCCGAGCCTCGAGCGAGAGCTTCCGAAAATCGTCGGGAAGGGACTTCTCGGCCCGATCGCTCATCCGCTCCCTCCCTCGGCGCGCAGGAGCTCCTCCGCATCGGCCTCCAGCCCCGCCCCGATCCGAAGCGGGACCGAGCGCAGGGCGCGGAGGTCGACGCAGCCCGACATGGCCATGGCGGCCTTGAGCGAGAGTTCCAGGACGCGGACGAGCCGAAGCGCCCCCTCCGTCCCGCCCGCGTGCGCAGCCCTGGCGAAGGGGAGGGCGAGGGCGCCGAGCTCGGCGCCGAGAGCTACGGCCTTGGCGATGTCCAGGCCGGAGCGGAGCCCTCCCGAAGCGATGATGCGGGAGCCCGATGCGCATTTCTCGGAGCCGCTCTTTCGCTTGGAGAGGGCGAGAAGGAGGACATCGGCGGGGATACCCCAATCAGCGAACTCGCGGGCGGCCTCGGCCTCCTCGCCCTCGAGGCGGTAGGATTCGACGAGGATCCAATTCGTCCCGCCCGCTCCGGCTATATCGACGTAGGCGACCCCGGCGCCGAGGAGCCAGTCGACCTCGCGGGGACCGATCCCGAAGCCGGTCTCCTTGACGATGATCGGCAGAGGCGAGGCCTCGCAGAGCCTCGCTATGGCCTCCTTGAGCCCCCGGAAGTCCCTGTCGCCCCCCGGCTGGAAGAGCTCCTGGCCCGCGTTCAGGTGAAGCGCCAGGGCCTGGACCTCCAGCCGCTTCAGGGTCTCGATAACGCGATCGCGCCCGATCTCGCGCAGCTGCACCGCGCCGAGGTTGGCGATCACGGGGACGTCCGGGGCGAGGCCTTTGACGTGGAACTGGGGGAAGAGCCCGTCATCGCCGAAGAGGACGCGCATGGATCCGATGCCGACGGGGATGCGGGCCTCCTGCGCGGCCTGCGCGAGGGCGCGGTTCACCCTGCCGCCTCCTTCGGAGCCGCCAGTCATGCAGGAGACGAGAATCGGCAGGGCGATCCGATGGCCGAGGAAATCAAGGGAGGCGTCGATGGCGCCGGCGTCCAGCTCCGGCATCGCGCGGTGGGCGAAGCGCACTTTCCTCAAGCCGCCGCGGCGGCCCTCGATCGCGTAGCGATCGCTCTCGACGCAGATCTCCAAATGCCTGGCCTTGCGGCGCGAGATCTCGTTATCCAAAGGCGTACTCGCGATAGCCGTCCTTCCTGATCCCTGCGAGCCGGAAGGACCCGTGCCGAGAGTCGGAAGGCTCGTACGAAACGCTCGTCCCCGCCGCCTCCTGGCCGCGGCCGAGCCAGCGCTCGTAGTCCTCCCAGCTCCGCCGCCGGGCCCCGCTCCAGACCGCGTCGGTCCTCCATCGTCCGAGCACGGCCGGAGCCCCCTCCGCCACCTTCGCGGAGATGACGGCCATCGTGTTGCCCGACCCGTAGGACGCCAGGAGTATCCGCTTGCCGACGATCTCGTCCCCGATCAGCTTGAATTGGGCGTCGAGCAGGAAGGCTAGAGACATGAAAATCGAGGCTGTATAGGTGTTCCCGATGCTCGCGATCGGGTCGATGCCGTCCTGGAGGCTCTTGGCCGCGAGCATCGCCTCGGCCTCCGGCTCGGCGAGGCCCAGCCTCGATATCAGCAGCTTCTTCATGGCCCTCAGCGCCATGTTCCGAAACGGGACGTGGAGGACGAAATAGTCAGTGGCCCCGAGGACGGCCTCCGCGCTCTCGCCGCGGCGATCGCAGTGGTCGGAGAAGGCGAGCTCCAGGCTATCGATGTAGCACTGGGTCGAGTAGCTCCCGCGCACCGACGCGACGGCGGAGCCCAAGGGCCGGAAGAAATCGTCGACGTCGCTCGAGGCGAAGCCCATGTCGGAGAGGTCGAGCTCCACGAGGGCTGGATCCTCCTCGATGAGGAGGGCGGCCGCGCCCGCGCCCTGCGTGATCTCCGCGGTCGTCGACCCCGCGTAGCGGGCGATGTCCGAGCACAGCACCAGGCCGGACTCGCCGCGGCGATTGCTGAAGGAGAGGAGGGCCGCCGCGCCGATGGCCGCGAGGGCGCCTCCGGCGCAGGCGTGCTGGACCTGAAAGGTCGAGATCGTCCTCGGAACGGCGACCCCGGCCCTCTGGAGCATGCCCTCCACGTAGGCGGCGACCGCCTTCGAATGGTCGACCCCCGATTCCGTGCCGACGGCAAGGTAACGCAGTCGCGAGGGATCGATACCCTCGTTCTGCCGCAGCATGACCATGGCCGCTTGGGCGGCGAGCGTCGCCGTATCCTCCCAGGCCTCGGGGAAGCGCAGCTTCAGCTGACCCGTCGTCTCCCAGGCTCGTCGGAAATGCCGCTCGAGCTCCGGCTCGCGCCTGCTGCGCTCGTCCACGATCGTTTCGATTCCTATTTCGGGTCCGGGAACGTACATGCCGATGTCGCTGATCCCGACTGACTTCTGTGCCATAGACGATGAAGCCTCCATAGATATAACACTATATATAGAATATAGTATTATATCCAGTGATGGGGCTAAAAACGTGGCATATCAGTGGTCGAGCGCCCCTCGCGGCCCGCGGCCCGCGCCGCGCGTGGCGCGGAACATCCCGAAGCGGCAGAGCCCGGAGCCGAAGGCAATGCGCATGAGCGCGAAGGTCGGGACTTCCCTCATGGATTTGACGAAGCCCTTCGGGCCGAAGCGCAGGAGGCCCTCGGGGCGGAGCACGCCCTGCCAGATCGAATCCAGCCACGAGGGAAGGGTCGCCTGCGTCCAGTCTTCGGCTATGACCCGGCCCGCGACGAGACCGGTCGCCTCCATCAGCTCCGTGAAACCCTCGATGCTAGAGAAGGCCGGATGCGACCATTGATCGAGGAGTTGGCGCATGACGGCCCTCTCCCAGCGCCTCAGGGGAACCCGGCGATCGTCGCGCTGGTTCCAATCCGCGACCGCGAGAAGGCCGCCGGGCTTGAGCACGCGCAGCAGCTCCCTCGCGAAGACGGCCTTGTCCGGCATGTGGGGGCCTGCCTCGACCGACCACACCGCGTCGAAGCTCGCGTCCGGGAAGGAGAGCGCCATCGCGTCGTCGACCTGGAACCGGAGCGGCAAGCCCGGCGGGCTGAGCTCTCGGGCGCGCGCGACCTGCCTGGGGCTGATCGTGACGCCGGTGACGTCGAGGCCGTAATCCCGCGCCAGGATTCGGCTGCTGCCGCCTATGCCGCAGCCGACGTCAAGGACGGCGGCTCCCGGAGCGAGTCGATCCAAGCCTGCCCAGCGAAGCATCTCATGCACGAAGTCCACCTTGGCGTCGAGGAAGTCCTTGCGCTGGGGCGGAGACCCGTAATAGCCCAGGTGGATGTGCTCGCCCCAATAGAATTCCAGGATGCCGTCGTCCGTCCAGCTATCGTAGGAATTGACGACGGACTTCGGCGATCGATAGGGCCTAGGCTTCGCCAGGTAGAGCGCGATGCCGAGCGCGCATAGGCCGAGGAGGGAGAGGATGACTATTATGAACGCAGTCGCCATGCTGTAGGCCTCGACGATACTCTAGGCGCATTCGCCCCGGACGACCAGCACCCCCTTCGCGCCGTCTCCGCCAAGTCTGCCGCAAGCGAGATCGCGCGATAGCGAAAAGCCAGCGGCGTTTTCCGATATCCGGTCAACGGCGCTCCATCGCGATCTGGTCCATCCCGAGGAATAGCGCAAGGCTCCGGACCGTTTCGCGCAACGCGCGCTCTTCCCTATCCGATAGGCTCGATCGGATTTCGCACTCGAGGACGGCCGAAGTCGCCTTCTTCCGCAGTTTCCAGGTTCCCCGGACTTTTCCGTTGACGAGGACAGTATTTCGAAACAGGATGTTTCCCGGCACGGGATCCCCCGTTCCCGTCCCTTCTCCCCTTATCGCCAGGCGATCCTTGTAGGCAAGGACGAACTCGTCGTAATTAGGCAGCAACAATACGGCGGGCTCCACCAAAGCCTCGTCCTTCGCCATTTCGGGCGCCGATCCCGCTCGCTCCTGCAAGAGCGCGTAGGTGAAACTCTTGCCTTCCCTCGGCCCGCTACAGATGAGGCCGTCGAGCTCGGCCTTCATCAGCAATAGGGCGAGCCTCATGCCCTCCGCCGGGATTCCCTTTTCCCGGAGCGTGGCGCCTATCCTCTCGCGCGAGAGGAACCCCGCTCGGCCGTGAGGCTCAGCATCCACCCGATGTCCTCGGGCGCCACGAAGTGCCACGTGGGGCGCAGCACGTGGGTCCGCAGCAAGCGTCCCTCCGAGAGCAACATTTCTATCTCGCCCTCCGTCGCGCCCGGCGATTGCATGGATTCCTTCCCGCTGGACCGCGCTCGGAGCTCGAGACTATAGGGGGCTTTTCGACCGGACGAGGGATTTCGCCAGCGGGCCTTCGGGCCGAGGATTGAGGGACATATAGGTGCGCAGGTAGCGAAGTACGTCCGTCAGGGGCGGGAGGGAAGCTCCGGCCGATCCTCGGACCGAGGCATCGACGATCGAGGCATAGGCCATGACGAGCATAGCCTCTTGCTCTGGGTCCAATCGGATGGTGAGATCTGCCGGCAGGTCGTAGATGCGTTCCGTGGACATTTCTCTTCTAAGCCGGTTCCTCTGGTAATAATGCGTGGCCTCGTGCAGAAGGGTGAGGGGCTCGGCCCGGATATTTTCGTTGAGCCAGATTTCATTTCTAGATGGGATGTATGCTGCCTTATAGATAGGGTTCCCGAGATTCAGGGTATATGTGCAGGGGCGCAGCTCCTGGAGGAAGCCTTCCCCGTACACGAGGCGGATCAGGGCCTCATCCGCTGTAGAAAAGATATATGGCTTCGAATTGGGAGGAAGAGGGGGTAGGTGGGCAGTCGTTGCGCAAGAAACGCCCAAAAAGAGGATGAGAGCGCAGGAGGCGGCAGGAATGGACCTGCCCTGAAGCCGCAACGACCTAATGGTAATCTCCTAAGAGAGCAATTTATTTTTTGGAGATAATGCAGGTTTATACCCATCCCGAGGGTCTGTCAATCGCAAATTACATTGTTTTTACGCTACGTACCGTCTGACGAGGTGCATATTATTATATGAAATCGTAGCATTACTCGGAATTAGCTGGTGGCTGCACGCAAATGAAATCAGATATCAGGGTGCTCTTTGTCGACGATGAACGAGTAATTCTCGATAGCATCGCCGATTACTTCAATCGCGATTACGATCTTCACATACTCGCGGATCCCCAGGAAGCCCTCGCCGAACTTCGCAAGGGGCGATTCGACATCCTCGTCGTAGATGAGCGCATGCCCGGTTTTTCGGGGCGGGAGCTCCTCGAGGCGGCGCGAGGACTGGACGCCTACGGTTACGGTATCCTCCTCACCGCATACGCCGAACGGGAGCTGCTCGAGAATTTCATCGACGCCGGACTCGTGAGAAAGGTCCTGGAAAAGCCGCTGGACCTCGAGACTCTCTCGAAAGCCCTCGCGGAGGCGGCCGCGGAATGCCGGGCCTACCGGCGCGCTACCATCGAGGCTGCGGCGGACAATGCCCGCTTCGCGGACCTACTCGAGCAGCAGGGGACGGCCAAGCTCGGCATCGTGGGCTTGCGCGGAGGCCTCAAATCGGCCTTCGAAACGGCGGCGCGCTACGCCTCGGGAGACGACAACGTCCTCATCACGGGGGAGACGGGCACGGGGAAGGACGTCCTCGCGAGGGCGATCCACGCCCTCTCTCGCCGCGGGCGAATGCCCTTCGTCAAGATCAACTGCGGGGCCATCCCGGAAAGCCTCATCGAGAGCGAGCTATTCGGCTATGCGCGCGGAGCCTTCTCGGGTGCCGTGGGCGAGAAGCCCGGCAAGATCGAGCTCGCGGACGGAGGCACCCTCTTCCTCGACGAGGTGACGGAGCTCAGGGTGGACTTGCAGACGAGGCTCCTCCATGTCGTGCAGGATCGGACCATCGAGCGCCTGGGCTCTACGCGCGCCGTCAAAGTGGATTTCCGGCTAATATCCGCGACAAACCGCGATTTGCGGGAAGCGGTCGACCAGGGAGCATTCCGCGAGGACCTGTTCTTCCGCATCGCCGTCCTGCCGCTCGCGCTCCCGCCGCTTCGCGAGAGGCGGGGCGACATAAGGGAATTCGCGGCGAAGTACCTGGAGGAGTTCGGGGGAGCCGATGGACCGATCAAGCTGTCGGACGCGGCCGTCGCCCGGCTCGAGTCCCACCTTTGGCCGGGCAATGTCCGCGAGCTCGAGAGCGCCTTTAAAAGGGCCCTCGTGCTCTCGAGGGGGAAGCCGGAACTGGGAGCCGAGTCCTTCGCCTTCTTGAGCGAAAGACGAGAATCCGCGCAGGGCCATGGCGGAGGCGAGGAAGAGGCCATCGAGTCCCTTTCCCGCCTCGTGGAGGAGAGGCGGCTGGATCCGGAACTCATCGAAGGCCGCGTTCTCGAGAAGATACTCCTGCGCCATAACGACAATGCGCTCGCGGCGGCGCGGGCGTCGGGCCTTCCCAAGGATCGGTTCTATCGGATCAGGAAGCGCTATTCCCAGAGCGGAAGCGCGGGGCGCTGATCCTGAAGGCCGTCCCCTCCCCCGGAGTCGAGGAGACGGCGACCTCCCACGCCATGTCGACGGCGAGATCGCGGACTATGGCCAGGCCCAGCCCGATCCCTCGACCCATGCCCTTGGTGCTGAAGAAGGGATCGAAGACCCTCCCGAGATCGGTAGGAGGGATGCCGGGTCCTCGATCCCTGATCTCGATCTCGACCCGGGCCGCGGTCGGGACTATCGCCACTCGAAGCTCTCCCCTCCCTTCCATCGCCTCAACCGCGTTCATGAGCACGTTCTCGAAAATTGTGCGGGCCGCCTCGGGATCGCCCCTGATCTCCATCCCGCCCGAAGGATCGAGGATTAGGCTCAACTGAGGGTACGCCGCCCGGATATTCGCGGCGATTCCGCCGAGGACGCCGTCCAATCCTATCGCCTCGCTCTTCAGCGGCCCCGCGAAGAGGGCGGATCTGACGTCCCGAAGGATGTTTCCTATCCTTCCGGCGCTTTCCTCCATCTGGCTTAGGTACTTCGCCGCCTCCGGGTTGAACTCCTGGTTCGGGAGCCGCTTCAGCAGGGCGAGAGGACCGGTGATGCCGGACAGCGGATTCTTGACGGCGTGCGATAAGCCTCCGAGCATCAGCTCGAGCCGCCGCCGGTACTCGTCCTCCTGTCGGTGCTGGATCTCGGCGCCGCGTCGGGACAGGTCGGCCGCGGCCAAGGCGGTTTCCTCGGGGTCGAGAGGCTTGGGGAGGAGGACGACGGATCCCTCTGCCAGGACCTCGCGACGCCCTTCGCGCTCCTCGCTCGCCGCGGCGATGATGAAGGCGGTGCCGGCGCGCCGGGACTCGGAGCGCACCAATCGCAGGACCTCGTGACCATCCGCGATGCCCCCGGGCAGGTCGACGACGACGACGCGGTATTCCCCCTCGGACGCGAGGATCTCGAGCGCGGTCCCGGCGTCCCCCGCCGTCGCCACCCTGAAATCGTCGCCGAGCCGCGCCTCAAGCCCCGGCCTGAGCCCGGGCTGATCCGATAGGATCATGACGAAGTGACGGTTCTCCCCCTCCGCCGCGGCCTCCGATTCTCGCGGAGCGACGTAGGCCAGCGCCGGCCCGCCCCAAGGGCGGGGCCCGTTCCCCCGGTCGAGTCCTGGAGAGGGCTTCGCGGCGGCGGTCGCGGCGGGAAGGCTGACCCGGATCGAACTGCCTCCGCCAGGCAGGGCGCCCCGCTCTATGAAAGCGTCTGCGGTCCCGATCGACCCCCCGGCCAGGGGTATCCCGCTTCCGTCGAGGCATTCCCCGGAGCTCATCTCCGCGCGTAACTCTACCCTGCCCCGGACCTGCCGCAGGGCTATCCGCGTCTCCTCGTTCCAGGCACCACCCCCCATGATCGATCCCAGGACCCGGTCGACGATGCGCTCGGACGTGGCGGCGTCCATGTCCACCAGCAGCCGAGGCTCGAGCTCGACCTGGGGCCCGCTGCCATCCTCGGGAGCGGCCGCGGAGAAGGCGGACACCCTCTCGCGCACCACCGCGCCGAGATCGGTCGTCGCGCCGGTCGAGGGCGGAGGGATGCCGCGCTCCGGATGGGGCGCGTTCAGGAGAGTGTCCATGCTCCGGTTGAGCTTTTCGGCGTTGCGGCGAAGCGATGCGAGCTCGCGGGAGGGGGGGGAGCGCCGCTCGTTAGCCGCGATGCTCGCCATCAGCAGGCGCATCGGGGGCATCAGCTCTTGGGATAGATCGACGAAATAGGCCCCGAAGGCGTTGCTCCTCGTCTCCGCCATATCCCGAGCCTGGTCGATCGCGCGAATGCGCCTTATCAAGGCTACGGCAATGAAGACCGCGCTCGCCAAAATGGCAGGATAGAATAGCGCGATCGCGAATTCGATCCGCTCGAGGAGGGAAAGCCCCAAGGCGCGGAGGAAGAGCAGGAAGGTAACCGCGGCCTGGAGAGCGAAGCCCGCGATGAGCAGCCTCGCGGAGCGGGCGGCTCGCCGCGCTGCGAGGATCCCGCCCAGGATCTGGATGGATGCGTGCACAGTGCCCAGCCCAGCTACCAGCCAGGGAAAGAATGCGGGTCGCGCCCAGGGCACGATCGCCGTCAGAGCCGCCTGGCACCAGGCTAGGGCAAGGACTACATTGCCGAGCCGCGGCGCCACTTTTCGAAGGTCGGCGAATCGGTGCAGAAAAAAATAGCCGAAGACCATGCTCAGGTTGGCGAAGCCGAAATAGAAGAGACTCTCCGATGCGGGCAGCCAGGAAGGATGGAAGGTTTCGATCGCGACGCCGTCCCAATAGCTGAGCGAGACGGCGGAAAAGAAGATGAAGAGACCGAACCAGAAGAAAGAGCCGTCTCGAAGCGCGAAGGAGGCGGTCAACTGGATCATGACCAGGAGGAGGACCGCGCCGTAGAAAAGACCGAGCAAGAGGTGCCGCCGCGCCGAATGGGCGGCGTAGGCATCGCCGGACCAGAGGGTGAGCTGGACGGGACGGTCATCGGAGAGGAATATCAGGTACTGCCGGCTGGACTTCTGAGGCACGTCGAGTCGCACGGCGTAGGGACCGCCTAGGGATGCTTCCTTCCGGAAGGGCAGGGTCCGAGAGAAGATGGTCTTGGTTTCAGGCTGCTCCTCGCCCACCTCCAGGATCTCTATCCTCGTGTCGGCGTCCATGAAGGCGGAGAGGACCCAGTCGTCATGATTGGAGCGATTGTCGAGGACGTAATCGAGATAGCGCTCCCCGCTGCGCGCCCTGCGCCATACCTTTTCGGCTTTAGCGGCGCTTCCCTCCTCGGGGGCATTGAGAATCGCGCGAGTGAAAGACTGATCAAGGACGATGTGCGCCTGGGCCCCTGCCCGAGTCGCCGAAAAGAGAATTGCAAGGCAAAACACGACGATTGCTTTACATTTCCCCATGATATCGAAGATTGGCACATGGCTCCGCATGTGTACAACGGGTGCGGGCGCGGGCCTATCGAATTCGCGCTATCGCGAAAGCCATTTCGCGTCATCGCTAGGCGCGACTATCCCGATGCTTCCCCTCCTTCGCGTTCCCGCTCCCTGCCAACCTCGAAAAGCGTAAAAAATTATGTGATTGTCTGGCAAGGGAATATCAGCATTTTTGTACGGCATTTTACGGATGCCCGCCCCCGTTCTGGTTGAATGGTATGGTTCTTGCATTAAGAATGGCAACGAGGATCCGTAGGAACCTCGATTGCTACGTTTGTGAGGTACGAGATATGAAGAGAGTTATGTTGCTTCTGTGCATCGCGATGGTCGCTTCTGGACTGGCCGCGGAGACTGTTAAGGTGGCTCCGACGCAGGCCATTGTGGACTTCCTGGTTTCGCAGGGCGCCGATGCCGCGGCGATCACGGCGGCAAAGGCCAACGCCCCGAGCGAGGCGCTATTCCTGGCTCCGGGAGCTCCTTCCAAAGAGGCTCTGAATAAGATCGAGGAGATCACGAGCAGGCCGTTCGTTAAGACGTCGGACTCCGCCTACAGCTACGCGCAGCATGACAAGCTGAACGACCTCGTCCTCAGCGAACTCTGGAGCGCCGCGGCCAGGAATGCGGATCAGTTCGCGAAGGTCTCGATGCAAATCGGGGACAAGGTCTGGGAATTCCAGAATATTCAGCCCAGCGTCAACCCGCCCCCGGCTGACCCCACGATGATTAAGCTTTACTGACGCCCAATCGTAGACCGTCGAAGAGCGGCGCGATCATGATTGGCTCCTGTGCCCAACAGGAGCCAATTTTTTTGGCTGGATCCATCATCAGCCGATCATTTCTTCTTGAGCAGCGCGGCGAAAGGATTGTAGGTCGCGGAATCGTCTGAAGCGTCCAAGTACTTGGCTGTAGTCGCGTCCTCCTCGAGCGTCGTCGCCGGTTTCAGGGATATTCTCCTGTTGGACAGGTCAACGCCGAGAATTTCCACCGACAGGGCCTGCCCGACCTTCACGGCGAGCTCGCGGCTCGTGCCATAGCTCGAGGCCTTGTTGAGTTCAGAGCTGTGCGCGAGACCGTCGATGCCGGGTTCCAGGGATACGAAGGCCCCGAAATCGGCCAGGCGAACAACCTTGCCGGTATGCTTCGAACCTACCGGGTACTTTTCCATCGCCGTCTCCCAGGGATCGGCGAGGAGGCTCTTCATGCTGAGGGTGATGCGCTCGTTATGCCAGTCGATCTTTAGGATGGAAGCCTGGATTTCCTGGCCGACCGAGAGGAGAGCCTGGATATCCTCCACCCGGGACCTGCTGATCTCCGAGACGGGCAGCAGGGCCTGGATGCCGCTCAGGTCGACGAAGGCGCCAAAAGCCTGGATGGATGCGATGGAGCCCGTGATGACCATGCCCTCCTGAAGGGTCTTCTTGAGCGCCTCGAGCCTCTCCTGGCGGGCCTCCTCATGGATCACCCTGTTCGAAACGAGGATGCTCCGGCCGTTATCCTTATATTCCTGGATCTTGAAGGGCAGGCGCTTGCCGATATATTCCGCGGAGTCGTCAGAACGTTTTTCGCCCATCTTGGAATAGGGGCAGAAGGCGCGGAACTCGCCGATCCTGATCTCGAAGCCGCCCTTGATTTCCTTTTCGACGAGGCCTTCCACCGGGATCTTCTCGAGATAGGCCTGCTCCAGCATCCCGGACCCGGCCGTGGCCCCGTTTATCTTGGTGGTGAACCGCATCTCCCCGTTCTCGGCGGTGAGGAAGAAGACACGGAGCTGGTCTCCCACCTTGACGGCGAGATTCCCATCCTTGTCGGTCAGCTCGTCCCGGTCGAGGATTCCCTCGCTCTTCCCGCCCAGCTGCAGGAATACGCAGTCCTTGGAAATCGACACGACCTCGGTCTTCACCGCCTGGCCGGGCTTGAAGAATCCCATTCCGGAAAAGCTCTGTTCGTACATCTTCTCGAGATTGCTGGCATTCGCGTCTAAATTGAGCGGTTTCATAAGTGTTCTCCCTGGGGAAGGCGACTATAGCAGGAAACCGCGGTCTAGGATATATGGAGGGGGAGCGCGGCAGACACGGCGGCGCCATGCGCGCTGTAGCCGCGGCGGCTCCCCCTGCCTCCGAAGTCCTCGCGCGCCGCGGCCCATGGTTCGCGGCGCGCTCCGGTCTTCTCCAGCACCCCCACGCCTTATTCCTGTCACAGGATACAGGCGCGAGCGCTTGTCCCGCGCGTAGTGTGTGTATGTCCTCAGCCATTGCGCCATCGCTGGTCTTGGCGCCTGGCCTCTACTTGCCGGAGAGCGGATTGAAGCCCGAGGCGACGCAGCCGCCGTCGCAGAGTATGTCGGTCCCGGTCAGGTAGCCGGCCTCGCCGCCCGCGCAGAAGGCGAGGAGGCTGGCGATCTCGTCCACGCGCCCGAAGCGCTTGATCGCGCAGTACTTCGTGTACGCGCCGGCGGTATCCTTCTCGATCTCGCCCATGGGCGTCTCGAAGGATCCGGGCGATACCGATATCACGCGGATGCCCTTCTCGCCGAATTTCGCGGCGTCCGTCCTCGCGTACCAGATCACGAAATTTTTCGAGATGCCGTAGGAGACCTCCGATCTCAGGCGCTTCGGGAGCAGGTTCACCCTCGCCATCATCCTCTCCAGGAAGCGGTCCTTGTCGGTCCTGCTGTACCTGTAGCTCTTCTCGGGGAGGACTATTCTCGGGACGAGGTGGCCCGCCATGGACGCGACGTCGACGACGCAGGAGCCCGTCTCCATGACCTCGTAGAATGCCTCGTTGACGTTGATCGTGCCGAGGGCGTTGGCCTCCATTATCGTCCTCGGGTCGCCCATGTTGGGCGACATGCCAGCGGAGTTGACGACCGCGGCGACCTCTCCGGCTTCCCTCGCGCGGCTGGCCAGGCGGTCCACCGCCCGGCGGTCGGCGATGTCGCAGGCGAAGGCCTCGGCCTCGATCTCGTCGTCCCGCAGCTCGGCCAGCGCCAGGTCCAGTTTCTTGGCGTTGCGTCCGGCCAGGATGACGTAGCGCTTCTTCCCCAGTATCCTCGCGGTCTCGAGGCCCATGCCGCTGCCTCCGCCGGTGATCACGCAGACTTGCCTTTCCATCGCGGCCGCTCCTATATCTTCCGCTCTGCCCGGAGCCAGGCGATCAGGTCCGCGATAGTCTCCTCGAAGGGCCGGACCTTGTAGCCGAGCTCACGCTGCGCCTTCTCGCAGCTGAAGTCGTTGTTTCTGGCGAGGTTGTAGACGGCGAAGGTGGTGAACCTGCCCTGCTTGCCCGAGATCCTGCCCGCGACGCCCGCGATCCAGGCTATGGCGTAGGCGAGGGGCACGGGGAGTATGCGCTTCACTTCCTTCGTGCCCGTCCTCTCGCTCAGGAGGTGGAACATCTCCTCGATGCTGACGCGGGCGTTCGCCATGACATAGCCCTCGCCCCTGCGGCCCCTGTCGCAGCAGGCGATGACGCCGGCCGCGAGGTCCCGGACGTCGACGGCGTTGAAACTGCCGGCGATTCCGGCGCCCATCTTGCCTTGGCAATAGTCGATGACGAAGCTCGCCACGGGGCCGTAGGCGTAGTCCCCCGGTCCGGCGATGCCGCTTGGATAGACGATCGAAGCGTCGAGCCCTCTCTCGGCGCTCGCTTTCAGGACGATCTGGGTGGCCTCGGCCTTGGTCTTGCCGTAGAAGCCGACGACCGAATCAGGATCGAAGAGCGTCGGCTCGGCGATGCGCTGTCCGCGGGGAGGCTCGGTGATGGCTCCCGTCGAGCTTATATAGACCAGCTTCCTCGCCTTGCGCTCGACGCACTTGTCCACGATGTTCTTCGTCCCGGTCACGTTGACGTCGTAGACCTTCTGGCTGTAGTCCGGGGACACTGTCACTATGCTCGCGCAGTGGATGACGACGAGCTCCGTATCCTTGTCGTCCGAAAAGAAGCGATCGAGGGAGGCGATGTCCGTGACGTCGCCGACCATCAGCTCGACTTCCCTGGGCACGCGCTCCGCCGCGGGATCGCCTTTCAGCACCAGGGCGCGTACCGCCCGGCCTTCCGCGACGAGCTGCCTCGCTACGCTGCTGCCGAGGTTTCCCGCGGCGCCCGTCAGTAAATATTGGGTCTTCTTCATTCCATTCCCTTTCGAATCTCCGCGATTCGCTTTCCGCTCAGGCGATGGCATGAACATAGCCGCTCGAGGTAACGCAAAAGTAAACTTTTCCGGTTTTGTTTTTTCCCCGATATGCCCCTAGTCGGGATGGCCGCGACCGGGCCTCGGGCGGCGCCTCGGTCCTTGATTGCCGCTCCGTGGCTCATATGCTTATCCTAGGGGTGTCGCCGGTGGAAACAAAGCTTAAAATAAGCCTGCTTTTCTTCTGCTCGCAGGTCGCGGTCCTGATGGTCGCGGGCCTGCAGAGCAAGAAGGAGAGAAAGAGGTCGGACTATCGTCTCTTCGTCGCGACGCTGTGGATCATCTGCGTCGAGCTCATCGCCGATACCATCGCCCTGATCGCAGACGGTTCGGGCACGCGGTTCTGGCAAGCCGCGCTCCGCAATTCGGTGTTCCTTCTCTACGCGGCGAGCCCCCTCGTCGCCATGATGTACGCGATCTACGTCGATTATACGACCCGTGTCGGCGGCCGAAGGCCGAGGAAGAGGATCGCGCTCTACCTCCTGCCGAGCGCAGCCATCATCTGCTTAAGTTTCGCCTCGCTGTTTACCGGCTGGTTCTTCTCCTTCGATGGGAGCGGGCATCAGGTCTCCGGGCGCTTCATGTACGTCCCCATGATCGTCCCCTTCGGCTACCTCATCTGCGCGATCGCGGTCCTGATCAAGCGCCGCAAGACCGTGAACTCTAGGGATTTCGCGAGCCTAGTCTCCTTTCCCGTGCCGATAGTCTTCCTCGGCACCCTGCAGAGCGTGATGCCCGATTACGTGATACTCCTGCCCGCGCAGGTCCTCTCCCTCCTCATCCTCTACTCGAACATCCAGGAGCGGAGACTCAGCTACGACTACCTGACCGGAGTTTATAACCGCAGGAAGCTCGACGAGTGCCTAGAGGCGATGATCGAGGAGTCGCGGGTCTCGGGCAAGGGCTTCGCGGCCTTCCTCGGGGACGTCGACCATTTCAAGGGCATCAACGATACCTACGGGCACACCGAGGGCGACCGGGCCCTCGTCGCCGTGGCCAGGACGATCACGAAGAGCCTGCGCCGCGACGACTTCCTCGCCCGCTACGCCGGGGACGAATTCGTCGCGATCCTCCCGAATTGCGACGAGGCCGAGCTGCGGGAAATACTGGACCGCATCGCCGAAGGCTTTAGCGAGCATGCGACCCCGGAGGTCGGATACAGCCTGTCGATCAGCATCGGCGGCTCGGCCTTCGATCCGGCCGTCGACAGGGACTCCGAATCCCTGGTCAAGCGGCTCGACGCATTGATGTACGCGGAAAAGAGGAAGAAGGCCTAGTGTCCTGTCCCGCCGATTCGTTCGCGCAATCGACGTATCTTGGCTAGTATCGAGTCGGCGGTGGCGGTCCATGCGAATGGCTTGCTCGTGGTGTTGTACTTCTGGACGAATGCCTCGATTTTCCTTGTGAGGTCTCTCACGGACTTGAATGAATCGCGGGTGGCGGAATCCCTATTTGGAATAGGCCACCGTGCCGGCCACGATGGCATACCGCACCTTGGTCTTGAGCAGCTGGGCCTCGGGTACCGTCATGAGATCCTGCGACAGGATGGTCAGGTCGGCGAGCTTGCCGACTTCGATCGAACCCTTTTCGGCTTCCTCTTTCAAGCTCGACGACGATATTGCGGGTATCGCGGCCCTTCTCGATTCCGTGTCCAATCAGCGGTATCGCGAC
>JANXYQ010000080.1 GCA_025355995.1 Spirochaetaceae bacterium
GCCTCCTCGGCGCGAGCGAGCGCCGCCTCGCGCACCGCAGCCATCTCGGGGGCGCGGGCGGCGAGGCCGGCCGCGGCCGCCTCGCGCTCGGCCAAGGCCGAGCAGCAAGCGCCTAGCTCCGCCTCGAGGGCCTCGCGCGCCGCGACCGCCGCCGTCGCGGGGGAAGCCCGCCGCGCCGCGGCGATACGCTCCGCGCGCTCGGCGGCCTCCCCGGACCGGGCCTCGAGCGCCTCGAGGGCCTTGCGCGCGGCCCGCTCCCGGCCCGCGCGGAGCTCCGCCTCCTTGGCGCGGCCGAGGGCGATCTCGGCCGCGGAGAGCCTGCGAATCGCCTCGGCGCGCCCGGCCTCGAGGCCCCGCGCCTCCGCCTCGAGATCGCGCAACGCGTCGGCGGAAGCCTCCGCCTCGGCCGCGCCGCCCAGCCGCGCGAGGGCCTCGTCGACGCGCCGCACGGCCGCGAGGGCATCCCTCGCCCCGTCCCTCGCGAGCGCGGCGACCGCGTCGTGAGCGCGCACGGGGAAGAGCTTCTCCAGCACCTCGACGCGATCGCTCGATTTCATCTCGAGGAAGCGTTGGAACTCGCCCTGCGGGAGGAGGATGATCTTCGAGAACTCGTCCTCGGTGAGGCCGATCCTCTCGCGGATCGCGGCGTCGACTTCGGTCAGCGAATTCGCGAGGAGCTTCCACTCCTTCCCCTCGCGCCTATAGAAAGCCGCCTCGGGGCCGACCTCGGAATATTCGCTCTTGCCTCGCTTCGCCAGACGGCGGTAGGGAGGGCTACGGACGGCGCGGTATTCAGCGCCCCCGAGGAAGAACTCGAACTCGACGATGGGCCGGTCGCCCGGCCGGGCGTAGTGCGACCAGAGCTGGCGCTCGAGCCCGCCCCTCGCTCCCGGGGCCTTCCCGTATAGGGCGTAGGTCATCGCGTCGAAGAGGCTCGTCTTGCCCGAGCCCGTCTTCCCGCAGACGAGGAATACCTGGCCGAGCGAGGCGAAGTCCACCTCCGCCCTCTCGCGGTAGGGGCCGAAATTCTCGAGGAGGAGTCTAGAGGGCCTCAAGCTCGGCCTCCCGGGCGAGGGTCGCGAAGAGGAGCGCGGTCTCCTCGTCGGGAGGGGCGCCCCTCATCTCGGCGTGGAAAAGGGCGAAGTCCTCGATGACCGACCTCGGTCCCCGGTCGCCGAAGGCCAGGCCGGCGGCCGCCTCGCCGTCGGAGGGCGCGGAGAGCTCGAAGGCGGCCTGCCGCACCGAGAGGAGGTTAGGGAAATTCGCGCGAAGGGGATCGGCCGGGTTGAGAACGGCCTCGACATCCGTGAGCCTCGCCTCGACGTAATCGTCGCGATACCCCGGATAGGCTCCCGGCGCGGCGAGGACGGAAAAGGGCCCCTCGACACGGCGCATGGCGTGCAGCGGGACGAGGGGAAGGAGCCTCGCCTCGATGCCGCCGGGGGAGAGCTCGGCGAGGACGAAGCCCTTGGCGTCGGCCGCTTCCGAGAAGCCGTACGCGAGGGGCGATCCGGCGTAGCGGCCCGTCGCGCCGACGGATTGGAAGCGGTGCAGGTGGCCCAGGGCGACGTAGTCGAAGGCGGCGAAGGGCGCGGCGTCCACCTGCTCGGCCAAGCCGACGAAGGCGCGCTCCGATTCCGAGGAGGCGCCGCCCGCGGCGAAGCAATGGGCCAGGAGCACGTTGTACGCGGGCCGGCTCCCCTCGCCCGAGCGATGGAGCCGCGGGACTATGCGGCGCATCGCCTCGGCGAACAGCTCGGCCTGGCCCCGGAGAAAGCCCGAGTCGCCCCCGGACCCGGGAGGGGGCTCGGCGGCGGCGAAGTCCAGCTCGCCCTGCGGCCCGGTCGAGGCGCTTTCCTCCCGCGGGCCGGCGAGCGATCCCGCCCCGAGGAAGGGCAGGGGCCAGATCGCAGCGCGCTCGCCGCCGCGCTCGACGATGACCGGATCGACGCAGAGCCGGCAGTCGGTCCTGATGTGCACTCCGGCCCTGCTCATGATCTGGTTGCCGAAGGAGAGCCTGGCGGCCGAGTCGTGGTTACCCGGTATGGCGACTATAACGAGGCCGGGATCAGCTCCTACCGCGCGGCTCAGGAAGGAGTCGAGGAGCCGCACGGCCTCGGGCGGGGGTATGCTCCGATCGTAGAGGTCCCCGGCGAGGAGGAGGGCGGCCGGCCTGTGCTCGGCCAGGAGCCCGAGCAGGCTCTCGAGCATGGCCTCCTGGTCGGGAGAGAGATCGCGCTCATGGAGGGTCTTGCCGAGGTGGAGGTCGGCCGCGTGGAGGATGCGCATGCGCTTGGGCTTACCTTACCAGGTGCACTTCGTCCGAGTTCTCGACGATGCAACAGCCGTCCCGGAAGTCGATAACGCGCACCTTGGCGCCCCTGGCGAAGGCCTGCGCGGGGTCCATCGCGCGGACCCGGAGGGGAAGGGGCTTCGAGCCGCGCTTCCGGAACTCGGCCCTGCCCTCCATGCCCGGCGCGATCGGCTCGGTGACGGTAGTCTCCTCGAGCAGGAGGCTTTCCGGCGCGGGCGAGGGGACGGCGTCCAGAGGCCGGAAGCGGCGTAGGACGAGGAAGGCCGCGAGTCCCGAGGCGAGGGCGATAATTATGATGTATACCATGAGCATTGCTCTTGCCCAAGTATACTACGCCCCGGTCTCCAGCGCCACACGCTTCTTGACCTCGGCGAACATGCGCCGGCCGTACAGGGCCCCGACTATCCCGGTGAGGGCGTCGGAGAGCGGTCCGGCCCACAGCACCCCGTCGAAGCCGAGGATCGGCGGGAGGACGATCATCCCCGCGATGAAGGTTAGGCAGCGCATGATCATCGCGGTGGCCGCGGGCATGGAGCGGCCCGTCGATTGGAAATAGGAGACGGGGCCAAGCTCGAGGGGAATCAGGATGAAGGCGCAGGCGAAGATGCGCAGCGCCCGGGCGCCGATGCCCTCGAGGGCGGGATCGCCGGAGAAGAGATGGACGAAAAAGGCGGGCGCCGTGACCATGGCCAGCTCGGAGACGGCCGCGAGGACGAGCGTCCAGGCGAAGGTGAGCACGCTGATCCGCGCGATCCGGCGCCACTTGTCGGCCCCGAAGTTGTAGCCCCAGAGCGGCTGCGCCCCGGTGATGATGCCGAAGAGCGGGAAGCCGAGGAACTGGGCGACGGTGACTATTATCCCGACGACGGCGAGGCCCAGCTCGCCCCCGTAGGGCTTGACCGCCACGTTGGCGACTATGAAGGTCGCGCAGGTCAGGAGCTGGAATAGGAAGAGGGGCATGCCCACGCGGATCACGTGGAGGAGGCACCTGGTTTCGGGGAGAAGGTAGCGCAGGCGGATCTTGAGCGCGCTCTTCTTCTGCTGCACGTAGGCGAGCGTCAGGGCAAGCGAGAAGGTCTGGGAGATGGCGACCGCGAGCCCGGCTCCGCCCACCCCGAGGCCCAGCGCGAATATGAAGATCGGCGCCAGGATGGCGTTTACGAGCGTTCCGGCGAATTGGACCATGAAGCTGGACTTGGGCCGGCCCTCGGCCGCCAGGGCCGATCCCGCGGCCATCGCCGCGGCCTGGCCCGGAGAGCTCAGGAGTATCCAGCCCGTATAAGATTTGGCCTCGGCCATAATGGCGCCGGTCGCCCCGAAGGCCCGGAGTACGCTCTCGCAGGCCAGCCATATCGCGACCGAGGTCAATCCGGCGAGGATGAAGGCGGCGCCCGTCGACCGGGAGAGGTACTCCTCGGCCTTGGCCTTGTCGCCCTGACCGATCATCACGGAGGCGAGGGTTCTCGCCCCGGTCTGGAAGAGCACGCCGATGGCCAGGCTCCCGATCATGATCGGCCAGGCGGCGGTCACGGCGGCCATGCCGTTCACCCCCGTGCCCTGGCCGATGAAGATCCTGTCGACGACATTATAGAGGGAGGAGACGAGGAGCCCGCCTATCGCCGGGAGGCTGAATTCCGCGAGAAGGCGGCCTACGGGCCGCGTGCCCATCGCTTCGGTGCTATCCATGGATGCCTAAGTATAGCGCCGGCCGATTGCCTAAACTATCCCGAGACGGGCGACCGTATATGAACAAACGATGAAATCGACTCGGGTTTTCCCACGCCCTCCTATGCGCTGGCAAGCTCGGCCGCCCTCTCCGGGATCGAGCCCAGCGATTCCTTGAGGGACTCGCGGGAAAGCTCGGAGCGGAGCCTCAAGGAATAGCCGAGGCCGATCGCGCCGGTCGCGAGGTCGGAGAGCGGGCCGGAGAGGAGCACCCCCGTAAGGCCCAGGAACGAGGGAAGGACGAGCATGCCCGCCATCATCACGAGGTTGCGGGAGACCATGAGGATTCCCGCGGGCAGCGGCCTCCCGGTCGACTGGAAGTAGCTCGCCGGCACCGTCTCCAGCGGGAAGAGAATGAAGGCCGCGAGGAAGACCGCCAAGCCCTTGGAGCCCAGGGCGATGAAGGAGGGGTCGGTCGAGAAGAGCCGGATGAAGAAGCCGGGGGCGGCGACCATGGCCAGCTCGGAGAGAGCCGCGAGGGCGAAGGTCCACGCGAAGACCAGCATGCTGATCCTGCGCATCCTGGCCCACTTCCTCGCGCCGTAATTGTATCCCCAGAGCGCCTGGGCTCCGTTGGTGATCCCGAAGAGGGGGAAGCCGAGGACGTTCGCCACGGTGTTCACGATGCCGATGACGGCCAGGCCGACCTCTCCCCCGAAGGGCCGGATCGCGACATTCGCGACCACCATGGTCGCGCAGCCGAGGAGCTGGACGAGGAAGATGGGGAGGCCGATTTTCGCGACCTCGCCGAGCGCCCGGCCGACAGGGAGGAAGCAGGCGGGGCGAAGCCTGAGTAGGCTTTTCTTGCCGAAGACGAGGGCCAGCGTTATGGCCAAGGAGGTTATTTCGGATATGGCTACCGCCAGGCCGGCGCCGGCGACGCCCTGCTTGAGGCCGAAGATGAAGAGCGGCGCGAGGGCGGCGTTGACCGCGGTTCCGATGAGCATGACGGCGAGGGAGGAGCGCGGCCTTCCCTGAGCCTGGAGGGAGGAGGCGGCGGCCATCTGGGCAGCCTGGAAGGGAGCTCCGATCAGCACCCAGCCGAGATAGGCCTTCGCCTCGCTCAGGATTCCGCTCGTGGCCCCGAAGAGCCGGAGCAGGGGATCGGCGGCGAGGAAGCAGGCGAGGGAGGAGAGCGCCGCGAGGATGAAGGCCGCGCCGGCGGCGCGGGAAATGTACTCCTCGGCCTTGTCGCGCTCGCCCCTGCCCATGGAGACGGCGGCGAGGCTCCTCGCTCCGGTCGAGTAGAGCAGGCCTATGGCCATGCCGACTATCATGACGGGGAAGGCGGCCGTGACGGCGGCTATGCCGCCGACCCCCGCCCCGTGCCCGATGAAAATCCTGTCGACCAGGCTGTAGAGGGCGGAGACGAACATGCCGGCCATTGCGGGAAGGCTGAATTCCGCGAGGAGGCGCCCGACGGGCCGTTGGCCCATCGCTTCTGCTTTATCCATTATCGAGCTCCGTACGGCGACGGATCCATCCGGGAGGGACTACCGGGCGTTCGCCGAGATCGGCGGCCCGCGATCGTCCTTGGGCGTCTCGCCCGGCGGCCACGATGGCCGCTTTCCGGACCGAAGCATCGGCTACTTGCGAAAAGTAACTAATTCGCCTCGGCCGAGTCAAGTCGAGCGGGTTTTAGTATTATATGAGGATGGAATACAGAAGGCTTGGAAGCGCGGGACTGAAGGTCTCCGCATTGTCCCTAGGTTCTTGGGTCACCTACGGTCCGCAGGTGAACGTAGACTCGGCCGCGGCGATGATAAAAGCGGCCTACGACAGGGGCGTCAACTTCTTAGACAACGCCGAGGCCTACGCTGCCGGCAAGTCCGAGGAGATCATGGGCGCCGCCCTGCGCAAGCTGGGGCTCAGGCGCGAGAGCTACATCGTCTCGAGCAAATTCTTCTGGGGCTTGAACGACGGGCCGAACCAGAAGAACACCCTCAACCGCAAGTACCTGATGCAGGCCGTCGACGGCTCCCTCAAGCGATTCGGGCTCGATTTCATCGACCTCGCATTCTGCCATAGGCCCGACCCCGAGACGCCGATCGAGGAAGTGGTCTGGGCGATGAGCGACGTGATCGCCTCGGGCAAGGCGCTGTATTGGGGCACCTCGATGTGGAGCGCCGAGCAGATCCGCGAGGCCTGGGAGATAGCCGACAGGCGGAACCTCCGCAAGCCCCAGATGGAACAGCCCCAGTACAACCTCCTCGACCGCGACAAGGTCGAGAAGGAGTACGCGCGGCTCTACGAGGGCATCGGCCTCGGCCTCACGACGTGGAGCCCCCTCGCCTCCGGAGTCCTCTCCGCGAAGTACGCGAAGGGCGTGCCCGCCGGCTCCCGGCTCTCGCTGCCCGGCTACGAGCGGCTCAAGGGCATGGTCCTCAAGCCCGAATCGGTGAAGGCGGCCAGCGACGTCGCCGCCCTCGCCGCCGAGATCGGCGCTACCGCCTCCCAGCTCGCGATAGCCTGGTGCGCCCGCGACGAGCGGGTGAGCACGGTCATCACCGGGGCCAGCCGGCCCGAGCAGCTCGAGGAGAACCTCAAGTCCCTCGATTTCCTACCCAAGCTCAGTCCCGAATTCCTCGCCCGCGTCGACGAGGCGGTCAAGCCCGCGATGGGCATCGTCGCTGATTAGCTCCTTGCCTCTCCCCATGCCCCGGGCGTAGGCTCGGGGTATGGAACTCGATTTTTCCCGAGAGTGGCACATCATCGGCCCGCGCGGAGGGAGCGATGGCGGCGATCCGGCCGGCTTCGCAGCGCGGGAACTCTCCGAGATCCTGGGCAGGATGATAGGCCGCGGCTCGGCCGGCGGTCCCAAGAACGGCGACGGGAGCGAGGCCGAGCGCATCATCGTCCTGGACTCGGGCACCGACCGGGCCTCCCGCGGCTTCTCCTGGCGAGCCGCGAGCGACCGCGTCGAGATTTTCGGGGCTAACGGCGGAGCCCTCCTTCGCGGCGTCTACGACTTCCTGGCCTGCCTCGGGGCGCGTTGGGTGGAACCGGGCGAAAAGGGCGAGCGCCTCCCCCGCGGCGAAATCCTTCGGCTTTCCGAGTCGTCCCGCTCCTCCGAGGGCGAGGGCCTTCCGTCCACCCTGATACTCGGCCACGGCGTCCTCCTGGAGGGATGGGAGGACCGCCTCGCCTGGGCGGCCCGCGCGGGCTACTCGTCGGTCTTCGTCCACACCACTCCGGACGCCCTAGCGATGGGAGCCGCGCCGGAGAGCCTCTATGAATCCCTGCGCGCGGCGATCGGGCCCCTCGCGCGAAAGCTCGGCCTGGAATTGGAGCTGGGGGGACACGGCCTGTCCTCCCTCCTGCCGCGCTCGCTCTTCGAGAAGGAGCCGGGGCTTTTCAGGATGAGGGAGGGCCGGCGCGATCCCGACCGCAATCTCTGCCCCTCGAGCGCCGAGGCGCTGGCGATAATCGCGGAAGCCTTCGCCGCCCGTGCGACCGCCCACCCGGAAGTGGCGGTCTTCCACGCCTGGCCCGACGACCTACCGGGGGGCGGCTGGTGCTCCTGCCCGGCCTGCTCCGCCCTCTCGCCCGCCGCCCAATCCCTCAAGGTAGCCCGCGCACTCGCCGGAGCCTTATCGTCGGCGCGCACTAACGCCGCGCTCGCCTTCCTCGCCTATCACGATACGGAGGATACCGGCTCTTGTCTCGAGGGCGGCGAGAGACTGCCGCCCAACCTCGAGCTTCTCTGGGCTCCTCGCCTCCGCTGCTGGGGCTCTTCATTGAGCGAGGGCGGCGACGCGCTGAACGCCGCCTCCATCGCAGCCTTCCGCCGGACCGCCCGCGCCTGGCGCGCGGCTGGAGGGGGCAGGGTCTCGGTATTCGAATACTGGGAGGACGCCGTCCTCTTCAAGGGAGCGGTGCCGCCCCTGGTCTCGGTGATGGAAGGCGACCTCGCGGCGTACCGGGGGCCATCCCCCGAGGAGGGGGCGGACGCGGTGGGCATCCTATGCGCCGGGGGCCGCGTTGCCCTCGGCCCCAGGCCCAACCTCGCCCTGCTTCCGGGCCTCGCCTCGAGGATTTCGTCGCGTGAGCTCCTCGCCGACTGGGCCGGCGCCGCCTACGGCGCGGCGGCCGAGCCCATGCTCGAATACTGGCGCGAGCTCGAGGCGGCCTGGGCGATAGACCTCGACCTCGAGGAAGGCGAGACGGCCATCCACGTTCCCGACTCGCGCTCGCGCTACGCCGCGGACCCCCCCGCGGACTGGGGCGATCCCTGGACGGCGGGCGCCCCGCGCCTCGAAGCCAAGCGCGGCCGCTGCGAGGAGCTCTTCGACCACCTGCGCCGCGCCGAAGCGAGGCTCTCCGCGGCGCGGGCCTCGATAGAGCGATCTGAGGAGTCGGCGGACTCCCGGGAAGCCGCGGCGGTGCGCGGGGAGGCTTCCGAATACGCCATATCTGGGGCCGTGCTCGAGCTCGATTGCGCCCGGCTCTCGGCCTACCACGAGCTCGCCGCGGGGAACGCGCGAGCCGCGGCCGACATCGCCAACCTCGCCTTATCCGCATCGGGCGCCGTCCGCAAGGCCTTGAGATGCCTGCCCGACAAGCGGCAGCGCCGGGAAATCGGCCTGCTGATCACCCTTTATTACGATCTCAGGCTGAGGATGATCAGGCGGGCGAACGCGAGGAGCGGCCTCCGCCGCCTCATGGACCTCTGGCTAACCGGCGCGCGGACCGGTCTCGCCGCGCTCGGGATAATGCGCGCATACGTACCCAAGGCTATTGCCCCGAGGCGCCCCAGGCGTTAGGGTGAAATCAGATGGAAATAAGCGCGCTCGGCAAGAAGATCTTTTTCGTGTATCCGCCCCCGGTTCTGACTGAAGTCGTCGACGAGCTGGCTAGACAGGAGTACGAGGTCTACTTCTCGAGGGACCACAAAAGGCTGAGGCGAGCGGTATCCGCCTTCCCCGACGCGATCCTCTTCGTCAACCTCGACGACGGGCTCGACGAAGCCGGCTGGCGCATCTATGTGCAATCGATACGCTCCGAGGCGCCCGCCGTCGGCATAGGCATCATCACCCTCAACGACAACGCGGAGCTCCGCGAATTCTATCTCATGCAACTCCAGGTACAGTGCGGGTTCATCATCCTCAAGATCGGCGCGTCGAAGACCGCGGAGATCCTCGGCAAGACGCTCGAGGCCAACGAAGCCAGGGGTCGCCGCAAATTCGTCCGCGCGATCTGCCCGCCCGCCACGGGCCAGTGCGCGGCCGACCACGAAGGGGCTCGGCTGAGGGCGGAGCTCACCGACCTAAGCTCGGCCGGCATGGCCTTGCGCATCGATGGCGGCGTCAGCCTCAAGGTGGGCACCGTGCTCCGCGACATGGCGCTGACTATCAAGGGCCAGCGCGTCCTCGCCTCCGGCGTCGTCGTCGCGAAGCGGGCCGAGGGCGAGGGAACGCCGGTGCACGTCGTCATGTTCGACCCGGGATCGCTCGACGAAGCGCGGCGCGAGAAACTCAAGAACCTCGTGTTCAGGATCAACCAAGCGACGATGGACGCGATTCTCGAGAAGGCATGAGGCGGCACAGGCCGATATCGGAGGCGAGGCTCAGGCACGCGCTCCCCGAATCCCGGGTCAGCCCCCTGGCCGTCGGCCTCCAGCGCCTGCTGGGCGCAGCCTACGCCCGCTTCGC
This sequence comes from Spirochaetaceae bacterium, assembly GCA_025355995.1. Taxonomy (GTDB): domain Bacteria; phylum Spirochaetota; class Spirochaetia; order Treponematales; family Rectinemataceae; genus UBA1306. The sequence continues at coordinate 9,691 of JANXYQ010000080.1, forward strand.
GCTTCGGCTCCGCGGCTTAGTTTTCCGCCATCCCGAGCGCCTCGTCGAGGCGTGGAGGGATCATCTCGAGGGGCGGACGCGCCTCGTCCTCGCCTTCCGCCATCCCTACGGCGACGAGCCCCAGCTCCTCGCTCACGCCTTCGCCTCCATCCTCCCCCGAACCGCGCGCCGGATGGGCACGCCCCTTCCCGGCCGAGCCTGGGCGCGCTTCGTGCACGGCTACGAGGTGCCTCTCTGGAGCGGGCCCTTCGTACGCTGGCTCCTTCCCCGAGCGGGGGCGGTTCCGGTCTACCACGTGAAATTCGACAAGCCCAGCGTCGAGCGGATCCTCTCGGTCCTGCGGGACGGACCCCACCCCCTCGCCCTTGCTCCCGAGGGACAGGTCTCCTACCGCGCCGAGACCCTCCCCAGGCTCGAGCGCGGCGCCCTTCGCCTCGGGTTCTGGTGCGCCGAGGAGCTGGCGGCGGCCGGCCGGCCCGAGCGCGTCGTCGTCCTCCCCGTCTCCGTCCATTACCGCTTCGACAAGGGCGGGATCGGCGCGCTCGAGGCCCTCGTCGCGCGCACCGAGGCCGACGTGGGCCGACCGCGCGCGCCTTCGCCCCGGGGCCTCGCCCTCGAGCGGCGCGGGGCCGCCCTGCTCGAGCGCCTCGAGGCGGTGGACGAGGCCCTCATAGCCGCCGCCGAGCGCTACTACGGCGCGGCCCCGGGAAAGGGCGCACCGAGGACGCGCGACGAGCGCCTCGGGGCCCTCCTCGAGGAGGCCCTCCGACGCGCCGAGGCCGCCTTCGGGATCCGCCGCGAGGGAGACAGCATCGCCCGCGTATATCGGATCCGGCAGGAAGGCTGGGATCGGATCTTCCCCGAGTCGGGGTTGGCGCCGAGGGAATCCCTCGAGCGGCGTCTCGCCGACCGAAAGGCCGGCGAGGCCTGGTACGTCATGCGTCACATGGAATTCGTGGACCTGTGCTATTACCTCGATTCCGCCTACCCCCGGGGCGGACCGGGCGGCCCATCCTTCGACCGCCTTGCGGAGGCGGCCTACAGCGCGGCCGATCTCTCGGCGCGCCTCGTCGGGGGAAATATCACGGATCGGCCCTCGGTCCTCGACCGCCGTGCCCTCGTCTCGATCGCGGCGCCGATCGACCTGAGCGAGCGACTGCCCGCCTACGCGAAGGATAGGAAAGCCGCCATGGACTCCGCTTTCCTGGAACTGAGCGAAGGTTATATGCGAAGCATCGAAGAGGCCATGGACGAACGGAGCGGGCTTTAGGGCGCGAGCCTCGACTCGGCCAAGGCGTCCCGAGCCTTCACCTTCGGCAGGATCCTCTCGTCGTAATACTTCCGCGTAATGGGATAGAAGGACATGACGACGATGCCGATCACGACGAGGATGGCGGCGATCGGCCCGACCAGGAGCCGTATGCCGAGCTTCGACAGGACGCTCTGCGCGACATTGGGCGCGTAGCCGAAGCCTGCGAGCACCCAGCCGTTCAGCGCCAGGGCGAAGGCCACGCCGACCTGGAACATGAAGTTCCACAAGCCGTAGAAGGCTCCCTCCCGCCTTACGCCGTGCTCGGCGTAATCCAGCTCCACGGCGTCCGGGATGATGGCGTAGGGCATCACGTAATTGGTCGAGAAGCCGACGCCGGCCAAGGCCATGAGGATCCATAGGACGCTCGCCGGCCGGCCTGCCGCGAAAAGGAAGACGCCCATCACGGCGACGGCGAAGAGGCCCATGCCGATATTGTAGGACCACTTCTTCCCGATGCGCTTCGAGACGAGGGCCCAGATGGGGATGAAGGCCAGGGCCGCCACGAGGAAGAACATGATCGCCTTCGAGAACTCGCCGGCCGCGAGCGCGTCCTGGCCGCCGTCGTAGACTATGTATTTGTAGTAGTAGAGGAGGGAGGACTGCAGGATATTCGTTCCCATCATGTGCAGGGAGTAGGTGACGAGGGCGAGGACGAAGGGCTTGTTCTTGAGCGCCGCCCCGTAGGTCTTGAAGAAGCCCTCCTGGTCGGAGGCTTCCTCGGCCGCCCTGGCCGGCTCCTTCACCGTGAAGAAGGTGATGAGGGCGGTCAACGTCACTACCGCGCCCATCGCCACGCCCACCGCGGTCCAGCCTCCGTCCTGATTCGCGAAGAGGCCCCGGACGGCCCCGACGGCCAGTGCTCCGATGAAGGTGCCCACGACGGCGAAGGACATGCGGAAGGCGTTCAGGGTAGTGCGCTCGTCGTAATCCTTGGTGAGCTCGGGCGTCAGCGCGCCATAGGGAATGCTGATGACGGAATAGGCGGCCACCATGAGGACGTAGATGACCAGCACCCATACGAAAAGCAGGCCCTGGTTCCGGATATGCGGGTTGGTGAACATGAGGGTCATCAGGAAAACGATCGAGATGGCTCCGGCGAGCATCCAGGGTCGACGCCTTCCCAGGCGGCTGCGCGTGCGGTCGGAGAGCGTGCCGATGGCGGGGTCGATCGCCCCGTCCCAGATTTTCCCGATGAGCAGGGCGATTCCCGCGAGTCCCGCGCCGAGGAGCAGGTTATCCGTGATGAAGTTCAGGAGATAGAACCCCAGCACCGTGACGAAGAGGTTGCCTCCGACGTCGCAAACCCCGAATCCAAGCTTCGTCCCAAGGCTCAGTCGCTTTACGTCCGCCATCGCATCGGCTCCTATAGGTAGGCGTACAGACTAGTCTCGGGGGCTCGGGCAGTCAATGCGCAACCGATAGCCCGCGGCGCGGTCTATCCTAGCGCGGCCGGAGAGCCGCGCCAGGAGCCGCGATGTCGACGATAGCACCCCCAGCAGCAGCCTTCGGACGGGACCAGACGATCGGCGAGGAAATCGCCAACTCCATCTCCCACGGCATCGGGGCCCTGGCCTCGCTGGCGGCCCTTCCCTTCCTGGTCGGCGCCGCGCTTCGCGGCGGCCACGCCGCGTGGCCCTATCTAGTATTCGCCCTCTCCCTCGTCGTCCTCTTCTCGTCCTCGACGATTTACCACGCCTCGGCCAACGCCAGCATCAAGCATCGGTTGAGGGTACTCGACCACTCGGCCATCTATATCCTCATCGCCGGCACCTATAGCGCCTACTCGATAAGCGTCCTCGGCGGAGCGAAAGGGTGGATACTATTCGCGGTCGAGTGGGGGATCACGGCGGCGGGCATCGCCCTGAGCGCCGCCCGCATCGACCGATTCAAGGCGGCGGGAGCCCTCGTCTATCTCGCGATGGGATGGTCCATCGCCCCCGTAATCGCCGACGTGCGCGCCGCGATGCCCGCGGCCGCCTTCGCCCTGCTCGCCGCGGGCGGGTTCGCCTACACCTTCGGGATCGTCTTCTACGCGATCAAGAAAGTTCCCTATTTCCACGCCGTGTGGCATATCTTCGTGCTGGCCGGGGCGGCCTGTCACGTCGCGTCCCTGCTCCTAGCCGCCTAACGCGGCCTTGATCGTCGTGATCGCGAGGCCCACGAAGCCGCCGACCACCGCGCCGTTCACGCGGATGTACTGAAGGTCGTTCCAGACCGATTGCTCGATCTTGTCCACGAAGACCCTCTCGTCGGTCGATCGCAAGAGGCCGTCGAGGTACTCGGTGATGCCCTCGACGACTCGGCCGCGCTCGAGCACCCCCCCGATCACCGAGGCGATGATCGCGTTGAGCCGGGCGCGGAGCTCGGCGTCGCCCGAGAGCCGCGAGGAGAGCGCGTCCTCGGCGCGCGCGAGGGTGGGGATGAGCCGACCCTCGGCCCCGGACAGGTCCTCCCCGGCCCGGGAGAGGGCCTGGGCGGCGAAGAGGGCGAAGCCGGCGCGGAAGCCCTCCCCGGCCAGCGCCTCGCGGAAGGCCTTCGAGAGGCGTTCCCTGGCGAGGCCCTCGCCGGGAGCGCTGAGCGACGCCGCGTAGGCGGAGACGGAGGACAGCACGAAGCGCCTGAGCTCGTTCGACTCGTCGGCCTTGAGCTCGGCGAGCTCGGCCTGCATGCCCGCGAGGAAGCGCTCGATGGTACCGGAGCCGATGAAGAGCCCCTGCCAGCCGGCGCTGCGCTTGACTATCGGAGTGAGGATCGAGACGAGCCGTACGCGGTTCCGGCCGATCTCGGCCCTCGCGTACTCCGCGACCGCCTCGACCGCCCTCTCGTCCACGCGCTCCTTCCTCGCCCAGGCGAGCAGCGCGGACAGCTCCGCGGGCGCGTCGATTCGGTCGGCGGCGAAATCGAGGGCGTCGTCCACGAAGCGGCGGAGGGCCGCCGACTTGGCCTCGTCCCCGCCGCCGTAGGCCGTCAGGAACTCGGTCGCCCGCAGCCGCAGGAAGGAATGGAGCTCCTCGCGCGGCCCGCCCGCCGACAGCGCCTCTGCCGCCTTGCCCGCGAAGTCCACCTTGCCCAGCTCCTGCGTGATCGCCGCCGGGCTCACGAAGCCCGTGAGGAATCGGGGTATGGCGTCGGCGATGGAATCCTTGTTCTTCGCGAGGATATTCGTGTGGGGAAGCGCTATCCCGAGGGGGTCCTTGAAGAGGGCGGAGACGGCGAACCAATCGGCGAATGCGCCCGCAAGGGAGGCCTCGAAGAAGGCCTCCAGAAGGCCCTTGAGCGTGAGCCCGCCGAAAAGCGCGATCGAGGCGAGCGGCAGCCAGGGCTGCAGCTCCACGATCAGGAAGCCCCCGATCGCCACGGCGAGCGACGCGCTCCCGAGCCGATTGCGCTTTTTCCCGTCCATTCCCGAACCTCCTGGCCGATATGCGGGCCGCGTTGCGAAAGATAACTCCGGCCCCAGCTAATGACAATACCGGGGAAAAGCGTAATATTATAAGTAGGAGCGCGTCGCCATGGAAACCGCCATGGGCGACCCGGACACGCTCTCGAGGCTCGAGCTCGTTAGCCTCTACATCAATGGGTATTACACCCTCGAGGCCGATCAGAGATCGCGGTTCGAGGCCGCCTTCAGGAAAAGGAAACTCCCCCTCCCATGCATGCCTGCCCGCGCCCAGCTGCCGAGACGCCATGGCGAGATAGATCGGAAATGCTTCCTGTCCTACGCGTTGCTCCTATATACCGGTACGGCGATATTCTATTCGTGGATCTATCTCGCGGAGCGGCTCGTCAAGCTGGACTTCGCGGTCAACGCGAGGCACAAGCTCATACAATCGGGGATCGCCCTGTTCTACGTAATCGCGGAGATACTCCTTTACGAGTATTTCTCCTCGCTAGATTGAGCGCCCGCGCCGCGCACTTGCCTCCGGGCCCCATACAAGGCATAGTCGAGGCCGGAGACGAAATGCCCGAAAAAACCAGCGAACCGGACATGGACGACCTCATCCGCCTCTCGGTGTTCTCGGCCATCGGCACGAGCATCGTCGCGGAGCGGAGCATACGCGGGGTCCTCGACCGGGTGATGGAGCACGTAGGCTCCTTCTTCGGCCCGCTCAACTGGTCCCTGCTTCTCGTCGACTCCGCCAAGGGCGAGCTCGTGTTCGCCCGCGTCGTCGGCCGCTCGGCCGAGGCCCTGACGGGCCAGCGCGTGGCCATCGGCCAGGGCGTGGCCGGCTGGGTGGCCCAGCGCGGGGTGAGCGCCATCATCGAGAACCCGTCCGAAGACTCCCGCTGGTCGGACCGCCTCGATCACATGACCGGCTTCGAGACCGAGTCCATCATCGCGGTTCCCCTGCGCTCCGGGGACAAGGTCTTCGGCGTCATCGAGCTGCTCAACCGCCTCGACGGCGCGCGCTTCTCGGCCTACGACATGCGCGTGCTCTCCACCATCGCCGACTTCGCGGCCATCGCCGTGGAGAAGGCCTACTACCTGGCGGAGGCGCGCCGCGTCTCCGAGCGCGACCCCCTGACGGGCGCCCTCAACCGCCGCGGCCTGGACCGGGCGATCGACAGGGAGACCGCGAGGAGGGCGCGCTACGGCGGGGATCTCTCCGTGGTCCTGGCCGACATCGACAGCTTCAAGGCCGTCAACGACAATTTCGGCCATGCGACGGGCGACGAGGTGCTCAGGGCCGTAGCCCGGGCCTTGGGCGGCGCGATGCGTGGCGCCGACTGCCTGGCGCGCTACGGCGGGGACGAATTCCTGGTGCTCATGCCCGCTACGGGTCCCGAGGAGGCCGAGATCGCGAGGGCGAGGATCGAGGAGGTCCTGAAAAAGGCCGGCGAGGCCCACGTGCCGCCCTTCTCGGTCTCCCTCGGCGTCCACAGCTCGGGCGACGACGACTTCGGCGAGCTCTTCCGCGAGTCCGACAAGGATCTCTACCGCAGGAAGGTCGGCCCCCTGGCCATGGGCGAGAACCTCCTGGCGGCGATCGACGACGAGGGGAACGGCGATGCACGTTGATATTTTCACATTGTGCGATTTCGCACAGGAGAGCGGAGGCAAGCTCACCATAGTCGGAGCCTTCGACACGGTCTTCGCCAGGCAGTTCCCGGCCGTGCACCCCTTCATGTGCCTGGCCGTGCGCCTGCGTTTCTATATCCACGAGGAGGGGACCCACCCGATCAAGATCGATTTCGCCGGTCCCGACGGCTCCGAGGTCCTGCGCCCCATCGAGGGCGAGCTGACGGTGGGCGATTTCTCGGGCTCGTCGCGGGTCGTCCATAGCGTCTTCAATTTCGTAAGCACGCCGATATCCCGCGAGGGCACGATCGGCATCACGCTCTCCGTGGACGGACGCGAGGCCCTGACCTCGCCCCTCTACGTCCGGAAGACCTAGCGCCTTCGGCGCGGCCGATAGGAACGAATCATACGCCCGCGAGCACGACGCGGTTGCGGCCTGCGCCCTTGCCCTCGAGCATCGCGCGCTCGGCCTCGGCGGCGGCCTCGGCGAGGCCTCGCCCGCCGATGGCCGCAATGCCCACCGTCACGGTGACCCGCAGGGGTGCCTCGGGAGGGCCGAAGGCCCTGGCCTCCACGCCCGACCTGATCCGCTCGCCCGAAACCGCGGCGTACTCGTCCGCGAGGCCGCGATAAACCACGGCGAAGGACTCGCCCTCCCAACGGCCGCACAGGTCGGCGCCGCGCACGATCGACGTCAGCGCCTTGGCCACGGATCCGAGGAGACGGTCCCCCTCCTCTCGCCCGCGCTCCCCGACCACCGACGCGAATCGATCGATGTCGACTATGGCCACGTGAGAGAGTCCGTGGTTCGAGAGCGGGTCCTCGAAGGATTCGCCCAGGCCCCTGCGGCTCAGCAGCCCCGTCAGGGGATCGTTGCGCGATCCGTCGGCGGTCCCGGCGCCGGGTCCCGCCGGGGCGCCCGCCGGCCTGGAAAGCCGCAGGGCTATCGCGCCGAAGGCCCCGACGAGAGCCAGGCAGGCGCCGGCCAGGACGGCCTCGACCCTTAGCGCGAGGCGGCCCCGCCGGAGCGACCGCGCCCTCTCCCCGCTCGAGACCGACACCCAGCCGATAGTCTTCCCGCTCCCGTCCTTCGCCGCGAAGACCGCGCCGAGGGCCGAGAGGAAGGGTCTCGCGGCATTCGCCGCGTCCGCACCCGCTTCTCCTGGCAAGGGGGCGGGAGGATCGCCGACGCCGAAGGAGATGACCGCGTCCTCGGCCAGGTAGCCGGCGAGCGAGCGCCGGATGGACGTTGCGTCGTCCGCCCGCTCCCCGCCCTTGAAGAGGTACCCGCCGCGCGAGCTCCAATCGCCCCGCCGGCTGAGCTCGAGGCGCTGAGCGACCGCCTCGGCCTCGGCGAGGCTCAGCGCGCGCGCGTCGGCCGCGAGTCGCCTCGCGACCGCTCCGGCCTCGTAGACCGATAAGCCAAAGGAAAAGGCCGCTAGGGCGAGGGCGGCGGCGACTCGGAGACGCAACGGACCGGCGCGCGAATTCATCCTAGAGAAGACTAGTTCGGCGAATCCCTTCGCGCAAGGCGAGGGGACGCCTCAATCCCCTATCGGGTCCCGCCGGAAGAACAGAGCGAGCTGCCGGTACACCTCGGGATACTCCGAGCGGAGTAGGGCCGGCCTCTCGTAGAAATACTCGGTCGCCACGGCGAAGAATTCATCCGGCGATTCCGCGGCGTAAGAGTCTATGCGTGGTCCCCGCTTCGCGCGGCGCCCCCGCCCCCGGCGGGACGCGGGCGGGTCCAAGGAGGCGCGCAGGGACTCGTAGGCGGCGGAGAAAGCCTCGCGCCAGGCGCCATTGTCCATTCCCCCGTGCAAGGGCGGGCAGCCGTCGTAGACTCCGTCCCTGCCACCGTCGAGCTTGTGCGCCATCTCGTGGATCACCACGTTGTAGCCGTCGCCCCAGCCCGAAGCCTCTATATCGACGCGGGAGAGGGCGACCGGCCCCAGGTCGAAGGCCTCGCCCGAGAACTCGTCCTCGTACTCGTGGACTACGCCCGCGTCATCCACGTCCCGCTTGGTCACGTCGTATTCCCTAGGCGTCACGATGATCGTGGACCAGCCGGAATACCAGTCCAGGTCGAGGCCGAGGAGGGGCAGGCAGGCTTGGGCCGCAATGGAAACCTTGAGCTCGTCGTCGAGCTCGACACCGCCTACGGGATCGAAGCGCTTCTCGACCAGGAAGAGGGTGGAGAGCTCGCGCAGCCTGGAGCGATCGGTCGGTTCGGAGCCCGAGCCCGCCCCCAGCCAGCGGAAGATCTTGTGCTCCTTGATCGCCCAGTCCCAAAGCTCGTCGTCGATGGGAAAGCGCTCGAGGGCGCGCTTGCGGCGCGCAGCGCGGAAGGGCGAGAAGAAACCCATGCCGACCAGGATAGCCTTCGAGGGGTGACAGATCAACCGCCGGCTGGTGTTTCATCATCAACGCTGCGAGACCTTTGTTTTTTACCGAACTTGCGGTATTTTAACAGGGCGTGCGCTCCTTTACGGAGGCACGACACTTATCTCGCCTTAAGGGGAGAGCCATGAAACGATTTATCCTTATCTTCGCCGCCGCGGCGCTGCTTAGCCAGGCCGCCACCGTCTTCGCCCAGGATTCCGGCGAACCATCCGAGCAATCAGTCCTAGAGGCCGCTCGAGCCAAGTACTTGCAGGACAAGGGCGCCGATGCCGAGGCGCCGCAACCCGCGCAGGCGCCAGAGGCCGACACGCAGTCTCAAGAACAGCCGCCCGCAAGCGCCGAAGAGCCGGCTGTAGTTCCCTTCGCCCCCATCCTCATATCCTTCGTCCCGGGGATTTCCTTTCCCTTCGGCTACTACGACGCGGCGCTCGCCGCAGGCTGGATATCCAACATGACCCGGGATATTTCGGGGGCCGAGGGAGCGGGCGTCTTCAATATCGCGAGGGACGTCCGTGGCTTCCAGGGGGCGGGCGTCTTCAATCTCACGAGGAAGGTCCTCGGGTTCCAGAGCGCCGGCGTCTTCAATATCGTGGACAGCGATTTTACGGGCTTCCAGGGCGCAGGCGTCTCCAACATCGTGAACGGGGCTTTCTCCGGATTCCAAGGCGCCGGGGTCTTCAACCTGGGCGGAAAGGTCAGGGCGCCCTTCCAGGGCGCCGGCGTCTTCAACATCGTCGAGGAAATCTACGGCTTCCAAGGGGCCGGCGTCTTCAACATCGCGGGCAAAGTGGTCGGCGGCCAGGCGGCGGGAATCTTCAATTCGGCCGACAGCGTCGTCGGCGTGCAGATCGGCCTCGTCAACGTCGCGGGGCACATCGATGGGGTGCAGCTAGGCCTCGTCAATATCGCCGGCAACGGGGTCGATTCGATCGGCGCCACCTATGAGCCCGAGACCGGCTACGCCTACGCGCACTGGCAGGCCGGCACCCGGGCGCTTTACACCGTCGCCGGGCTCGGCGCTCCCTCGGGCGATTGGTTCCGCGATTATTCCGGCTTCGTGGCAAGCCTCGGCCTGGGCTCGCGCACGAGGGCCTTCGGCTTCAACGTCGACTTCGACGTATCCGCGGTGCAGGCCATAGGAGCCCTTCCATACGATACCTTCGACGCCTCGGGCGACTGGAGCGATTGGGAAGGCTGGGCCATGATGAAGGCCTACCCCTCGATCCGACTCATGGCGGGCCTTCCCCTGGGAAGGCACCTTCAAGCAGTCGGCGGGATCAAGGCGGATATCGACGTGGACGCTCTCGGCGGCAGGGTTCCCGAGGCGCTCAAGGCGGGCTCGTCCTGGAGGGGCTCCCTCTTCGACCTGGGGTTCACAGCCTATTACAAGTGGTTCTTCGGGGTGAAGATCTAGAAAACCGCTCGCAAGGTTCGCTCGGGCGCGCTATATTTAGCGGGTGCGGGTCCCCGGCGGGGACCCGCCCAAGGAGCGCATTATAATGAAACGCGTCCTCATCGGCGTCCTGCTCGCTGTTTCGGCCATCGCGGCCTCGGCCCTTGCCTCTCCCAAGGTCGGGGCGATAGACTACGCGGAGGGCGCGATCTCCATCGGCCGCGGCGGGAAGACCATCTCCGCGCCGAACATCGGCGACCCGGTGCTTTCCGGCGACCTGATACGCACCCAGGGCGATGGCATGCTCGTCATCGCAATGGACAAGAACACCGGCATGGGCGGCAAGATCACCGTCAAGCCCAGATCGAGCCTCTATATAAACCTCGACGCGGTCAAGGGCGAGCCCAGGACGCAGATACAGATCCTGACCGGTGCGATCGGCTCCAAGGTCAGCAAGGTGACGGGCAGCCCTACGGTCACCGTGACCTCGAGCAGCGCGGTGATGGCGGTACGCGGCACAGAGTTCGAAGTAGTGGTCTCCATCAACGCCAACGACGCCGGCGCCGATTCCCAGCAGCCGACCCTGATCACCTGCACCGAGAGCAAGGTAGCCGTGAACGACGGCTCCGGCGAGGTCGAGGTACCCGCCGGCAAGGTGCTCGAGAAGCGACCCGGCGAGAAGCCCCGATTCGTCCCCGTCGCGGTCTCCTCGGTGAAGGGATACAGCCAGAAATGGATAGCCGACGAGATCTCGGCCTTCAGGGCCGACGCTCCCCGCGCCCTCGCCGACTACGCGAAGCGATATACCGATCTATCCGCCAAGTTCGCCGCCGCCTACGACGCCTTCCAGAAGTCGCCGACCCCCAAGAAGTGGGCCGACGAGGACAGGACCGGGGCTAAGATCAATCTCCTCGACCCCGCCGTCCTGCGCGAGAAAAAGGAGATCGCCGGCTACCTGCTCAACATCAAAAAGGTCCTCTTCATCTTCGAGAGGGTCTATTACCGGGTGGACGAGATCTCGGACGCGATCGCGGGGACGGCCTACGAGAAGCGCGAGGTCAAGCCCGGCCAGACTGCAGGCGACTTCATATCGGCGGTGAAGGCGGAGCGCGACAAGCTAGCCGCCGAGGTCGCTCGATACCACTACATCGAGGGCCTCTTCCAGCAGCGTAGCCCCGACGGGGATGCCTTCTCGAGCGACGACGATTTCTTCGCCTCTTCCGACGGTTTCTAGCGTCGCGAGTCGCGCTTGCCCGATGGGCCCGTAGGCGCTAGTCTTCATGTAAAGATAGCTTCGGTGGAGGCTCGATGCCCGGTACCAGCGCCTTCCATAGGCCGAGTCGACGCCTTATTGCCGCCGTCACGGGGATCAGCCTTGCGATCGGCGCCGTGCTGTGGCTCGACCTCGACGATTCGCGCCGCCAAGCCGTGGAGAACGCCCGGGCGGTCTCCGACAATATCAGCCGCCTCCTCTCCGAGCGCCTGGACGGCTCGGTAAGGGAGGTCGACTTCGTCCTACGGGACCTCGTCGACAGGATCGCGTCCCTGCCCTCGATCGCCGGCGCGCAGCGAGCCGCCGAGCTCGGCCGCCTCGTCGCGGCCAAGCGGGCCACCCTCCCTCAAGCCTCCTCGCTCGCGGTCCTGGACCCCTGGGGAAGGCCCATGGCAAACGATCCCCCCGGCGACGAGGCCGAGCGCTCGTACATCGGGGCCTTCGCGGCGGACGGGTCCCTCGACACGTCGACGCAGGCGGTGTTCGGCGGCGCCTACGCCGCCCCCGGCAACGCGCAAGGCGCGGCGCTCATCAGGGCGCGGGCGATCCGCGACCCGGGCGGCCGGCTGGTCGCCGTCGTCGCGGCGAGGATCGACGTCTCGATAGTCCAGCGAGAGCTCGCCGACCTCGAGCTGGGCGAGCACAGGATCATCGCGGTGACGGACCCGACCCTCAGGCTCATCGCGCGCAGGCCCCCGATGCCCGATGCCATCGGCGTCGAGGTCGTCGACGCCGCCATGCGCAGCCTATTGCGCTCGCTTAGGGAAGCGGGACGGGGCTCGGGCGCCATGCGCTCGGAGACGGGGCCGTATTTCTACTACGCGCGCGTGGGCGAGTTCCCCTTCTTCATCGCCATAGGCGAGGCGAGGGCCGACATCATGGCGGAATGGGAGAAGCGCCTCGCCGTCTACGGGATAGCGGTGGCCGTCATCGTATCCCTCATGTTCCTCCTCGCGCGGCTCGTGGACAAGAATTTCGCGAGGAGCGCAGAGCTGGCCGCGCGGCTCGTCGCGATGGAGTCCGCCTCCGACATGATCGTCATAGCGGACCTGGAGGGCAACGCCGAATACGTGAACCCCTCCTTCGAGCGCACGACGGGGCTGCTCAAGGGCGAGGCCATCGGCACGCGGCGGGCCATCTTCGGCCTCGAGGAGGCCGACGCGGACGCTGCCCTCGCCGCGGCGGCCTCCGGCCAAAGCTGGCGCGGCGAGATCGCCGCCGCGCGCGCCGACGGCGAGGGGCTCATCGAGGAGGTGACCATCGCGCCCGTTCCCGGCCCCGGGGGCGAGCCCGTGCGCATCGTCGCCGTCCTCAGGGACATCACGGAGAGGCGCAAGCTCCAGGAACGCCTCGAGCGCCTCGCGCACTACGACTCTCTCACGGCCCTGCCCAACCGCGCGCTATTCTTCGACAGGCTCGACAGCGCAGTGGCCAGGGCCCGCCGCGAGGAGCGGCGCTTCGCCCTCCTCTTCATCGACCTGGACGGCTTCAAGGCGGTCAACGACCATTACGGCCACGACGCCGGGGACTACCTCCTTTTCGAGATCGCGAGGAGGCTCAGGGCGGCGATCCGCGACTCCGATACTGCGGGGCGCATGGGCGGCGACGAATTCACCGTCCTGCTCGACAACATCGCGAAACCCGAGGACGCAGAGGCGGTGGCCGACAAGATCCGGTCCTCGCTCTCGGAGCCCATCGATATCCCCGCCGGCACCCGCGTGAGCGTCGGCGCGAGCGTCGGCATCGCCGTTTTCCCCGACGACGGCAACGACGGAGAGACCGTCCTCAAGGCCGCGGATTCGGCCATGTACACCATCAAGCTGGCGAGCGGAGGCCACTGACCTCAGGCGAGGGGGCCCGCCCGCGAGGCCCTGTCGTTGACAAGCCGTCCGGGCTGACCTAGTATCGATTTAAGAAAAACGATGAAATATCCGCGCTCTTCCCTCATCGCCCTTTCCGCAACCCTGATCCTCGCGGCTTCCTGCGCTTCCTCCTCGGCTCCGGCGGCTCCTCCTGCGCCCGCCCCGGCTCCAGCGGAGCGCTCGGCCCTGGGCGAGGCCGAAATAGTGGCGGCCGGCGCCCTCCTCTTTTCCGAGGGCCGGATAGGCGACGCGGCGAGGGCTTGGTCCGCGATAGCCGACCCCGCGGCACGGTCGCTCTACGTCTCCTTCGCAAGCGCCTATTCGGCCTTCGAAGCCTCCGTCGCCGTCGCCGAGAGGACGCTGGCCGAATCGGGGCCGGAGGCGGCCGTCGCGGCCGTCGCCGCCTGCGGGACCCCACCCGACCCTCCGGCGGGCGCCAGCGACGCCGGCGATCCCCTCGGCGCGGCGGCCCGCCTCGCTCGGGTCGGTTCCGAGGCGGCTATCGCCCTCGTGGCGAGGGCCACCGAGGCGGAGCGTGCGGCCGACGCGGACTTCGATTACGCGCGTGCCGGTAGGGGAAAAGACCCCGCGACGACCGCGGGCAAGGCGCAGGGCGGCTTCGAGGAGGCTGGCCGCCTCTATCGCGACGCGCAGGTCTGGATACCGGACGCCGACGCCGACGCCCGCAGGGCCGACGCGAAGGCCGGAGCCGCCGAGCAGACCCGCAGGCGCCTGATCAAGGACTCCCTCCTATCCTTCCCCGACCGCATGGGCGAGGTGTTCGCCCGAGCCCCGTCGGAGCCCAACCGGCTCAGCGACCAGCAGCTGCTCGCCTACAACGCGGAGACGGCCGCCATCATCTCCGGCGGGATCGCGGACTTCGACAAGTTCGTGGCCGAATACCCCGGTATCCTCGACCCCGCCACCGTCGAGAGGCTCAGGGACTCCGCGAGCGGCCTGTCGGTGCGCTTCGCGCGCATCGAGGCGACGATTAAGGCCGTCAAGGACAGGGGCAAGCCGCTCATTCCCCTCATCATCGGGATTTTCAACCCCCAGCCGGGCGATCCGATGAGGAGCCGGCCTGCGGCCTTCTCGGGCTCCTTGGCGGGAGGCTCCGATTGGTGGTGGGGCATCGCCGACATACCCAAGGGCCTCGCCCAGGACCTCGTCGTAACCATGAGCGATTCCCGCCCGGTTCGGGTCTACGCCGCGGGTTCGGGAGCCCGTCGCCCGGCCTCGGACCTCGTGAACCCCCTCTTCAAGATCGGCAATTCCTGGCCCGTGCTCAACGCTGGCGCCCGACTGGACGACGGAGTGTTCCATATCGAGGTCGGTCCCTTCCAGGGCGAGAGATACTCTGGCGAGGCGGTAGTCTACAAGTCCTTCATGACGAGGACCCGTTGAGGCCCCCTGGCGAGATCCCCCTGCGGGCGCTCGCGCCGGCGCTGGCGCTCGCCCTGGCGTTCGCGGCCTGCCGCGCGCCCTCGCCCGACCGCATCGTCGTCGCGGCGAGCGACATCCCCTCCCGGCTCGACCCGGTGAGCGCGTCCAGCCCGGCCGAGGAGAACGCCTGCGAGCTCGTCTTCGACGGCATGGTGGACATCGCGGCCAACGACTCCGGGACGGCGACTCCGGTCCTCGGCCTCGCCCGGTCCATCGACCAGGACCAGACGGACAGGGCCTTGTATCGCATAACCTTGCGGAACGCGGCCTGGCACGACGGCCGGCCCCTCGATTCGGAGGACGTCGCGGCGTCCTTCGCGGCCTACGCCGACCCCGCGAACCGCTCGCCTCGCCGCGAGTACCTGCTCGCCCTCGTCGCCTCGGTAGAGTCCGATGGCCCGCTCGGGGTCCTCGTGCGCTTCCGCGAGCCGATCGCCGAATTCCGCGCCTGGTACGTCCTGGCCTTCAAGATCGTGCCGCGCGGATACAAGGGCAAGCCGCCGGTGGGCACGGGCCCCTTCCGCCTCCGCTCGATGCGCGACGGCGAGATCGTCTTCGCCGCCAACAAGGCCTGCTATCGCGGGGCCCCCGCCTCCGAGCTCTTCGTCCTGCGCCGCGTTGGCGCGGCGGACGAGCGGATACGGGAGCTCCTCCAGGGCAGGGTGGACGTCATCGCCGACACGAGCCCGCTGGACAGGGGCCGGCTCGAGAAGGCGGGCGACGTGATGGTGCAGTCGTACATGCCCCACGCATTCTACGCGGCGGCGATCAACACGCGGCGAGAGGCCCTAGCGCGGGTCGACGCCCGCTCGGCCCTAGTCCGCTCGGTGAGCCGATCCTCCCTCGTGCCCGGGCTCACCGACCGCTCCTCGGGAGTGGAGCTCAACTACGGGCCTTTCCCCGACGGCCTGCTCGCCAAGGCCCTGCCTGAGTACTTCCACCAAGGCTTCCCCGACAGGCAGGCATTCGATCCCGCCCGCGCGACCCGGATCGCCGCGTCCTCGGGCCTCGCCGCCCGCAGCGCCCTGCAAAAGCTCAGGCTCGCGGCCCCGGCTTCCTGGAGCGAGTTCGGGACCCGCCTCGCCGCCGCCCTGGCCGGCCAGCTCGCCCGCTCCGGCATAGGCGCGGAAGCCGCGATACTCCCCGACGAGGCCTACCGCGCGGCCATCGCGAGCCGGGACTACGATATCGCCCTCGTCTATCACGAGGGTTACGACAACCTGTTCTCGGGCATATTCGAGCTCTACAGGAGCGACTCGCCCAAGAACGAGACCGGGATATCCTCCCCTCCGCTCGACCTTCTCCTCGCCAGCCGGGAGAGCGCGATAGAGGCGACCGCGTGGCTATCCGATACCCTCGCCCTCCACGACCTCGTGTCGGAGCTCGCGCCCTACATCCCCCTCTTCACGGTCGAGAAGGACATCTTCTACCGCGGCGTGAAGGGAATCCTCATCGCTTCCGACAACCCTTTCTTGACCGCCGAGCGCTGGTCGCGAAGCCATTAGCGAAAGTCGGGCGCCTTAGCCGACGGCTCGCGGCTGGCGCCCTTTACGCGCGATCAACGGCCGGCTATCATCCACCCATGACCACGGTAGTGTCCCTCGGCGGATCGATAGTCGCGCCGGAAGGCCCCGATCCTGCCTTCCTCTCCTCATTCGTCGCCCTGGTTCGCGAGCACCTCGCGGTGGATTCCGAGCGCAGGCTCATCCTCGTCGTGGGGGGCGGAGGCCCCGCGCGAGCCTGGCAACGGGCCTATCGCGACGCGCGCGACTCAGGCGGAGCGCCCGAGGACCACGACGCCCAGGATTGGATCGGCGTCATGGCGACGCGCCTCAACGCCCAGCTCGTGAAGGCTTTGCTCGGCCCCTTGAGCCCCCAGGACGTCACCACCGACCCGACCTCCCTGTCCATCTTCATGGGCCGAGTCCTCGTGGCCGCCGGCTGGAAGCCGGGCTTCTCCACGGACTACGACGCGGTCCTCCTCGCCGAGCGCTTCGGCGCGACCCGCGTGCTCAACCTGTCCAACATCGCCAAGGTCTACACCGCGGATCCGAAGCTCGATCCCTCCGCGCGGCCCATCGACGCCATCTCCTGGGCGGGCTTCCGCGCCATCGTGGGCGACGAGTGGAGCCCCGGCAAGAACTCTCCCTTCGACCCGGTGGCGACGCGCAAGGCCGCGGAGCTTGGCCTTTCCGTGATCTGCGCCGGCGGACGCGACCTCGAGAACATCAGGCGCATACTCGAGGGCGAGAGCTTCGTGGGGACTACGATAGGACCGGAATAGCGGAAGGGGGGGATGCGGCAGCGTTCCCACCGCCCGCGCAAAAACTATCGCCAAGCAAAAGCAAGGACTGGGTCCCGCTTCGCGAAAAAAAAAGGACCTCACTTGTCCTCGGGCCCGTAGGGGCCCCTGCGGGTTTTTCCGCTGCCCCCCGTCTTTATCGGGGAGACGCGCTGAAGAATGGAGGACGGCAGGCTCGAGATGGTCCTGATGGGCGAAGGCCTATTCGAGTCGAGGGCAGGAATTCGAAGTCGGATCAGCGTTCTCGGAAGGCCTTCGCGTTCCGCTCGATCAGCTTAAGGTGAAAGCCCGTATGGTCGGCGTACATCGCCACGGTGGCCGCGAGGTCCTTGCGGCCGCGCTCCGGGTGGTTCATGGCCAGGACGCTCCAATCCTCGTCCACTATCGATTCCAGGAAATCGGCTAGGGACTCGCGGACTAACCTCTGGTGGCGGAGCGTTCGCGAGATATCCGCCCTCGAGTAGTCGAGGCGGGACGCCCAGGCTTCCTGATCCCACAGATCGACTGCGGAGTCGGGCTGGGCGACGGCCTTGCGGATGCGCGCCCAGCCGATAATGTCTGCGTCCAGCATGTGGGCGACCTGCGCGCGGATAGTCCAGGCGCCCTCCACGGGCGGGACGAAATCATACGCCTCTTTTTCGAGGCCGGCGACGGTGGCCTCCAGCTCGTCCGCGCCGCGGAGGTACCGCTCAATCAGGGCCCTTTTTTCGTCTCGCGTCATTTTACCTTCCCCTCCGCTTCGTCGAGCTGAGCCAGCAGCGCCGCATAACGCGCTCCGTCGTCATCTTTCTTCAGCGCGGGGGCGAGCGCGACGAGGGCTGTCAACGCCTTGCGCACCGAGGCCGCATCGTCCACCGAGAGTGCGGAATCGAAGGACCTGCGCCAATAGTCCCAGGCCTCCGCGTCCCGGCCGAGCTTGGAGCAGAGGCTCGCGGCAGCCGCCAAGTCCGTCGGCACGGCCCGGGAGTTCTCGGCCCGCCGGTCCGCGTCCAAGGCGCCGAGCGCGGCGGTCAGGGCCTCGGCGGTCCTTCCCGCTCCCGACAGGGCGGAGGCGAGGGCGTAGCGGTTGGCCCCGAGCTCAATCCAGCGCTTGGCTTTTAAATTCATGGCCTGGGCCTTCTCGAGATCGGCTATCGCCTCGCTCCCGCGGCCGAGGGAGGCCTTCGCTATCGCCGCGTCGTGGATGGCGACGGCGAGCGCCTTGCCGTCCTTCGTCGCGGACGCGAGCGCTATCGCCCTCTCGAAGGCCTCGAGCGCTTTCACCTTCTCTCCCTGGGCGAAGGCGATCTCGCCCAATCCCGACTCCGCGACCGCTTGGGCGGCGTTCGAGAGCGCGAAGCGAGCGTAATCGAGGGAAGCCCGGAATTCGCGGGCGGCCGACCCGGGGTCGCCCGACGCGAGGTAGGCCCTGCCCATCGAGGCGCGCGAGGCCGCCACCCCGGCGAGGTCGTCGACCGCGGAATTCGCCTTGAGCGCTTCCTCGTAATAGGCGAGCGCCGAGGCGTATTGCGCCTTGGCCATGAAGCCGTCTCCCAGCTTCGCGAGCTCGGCGGCCTTGTTCCGCGCGTCGAAGGTCCCGTCGGGCGGCTTGGGCGCGGAGGAGCAGGAAGCCAGCGCCGCGGCGGCGAAGGCGAGCGCGAAAAGCATCGAGCGGGGTCGGGTCATTGGAAGGAGCCCTCCCTTAGGCTCTGGCTCATGGGGGCCTGCTCCGACCTCGCCGGTATCCCGCCGCGCAGGATCGGGTTGTTCTTGAGGCCCGTCAGGACGTCCTGGGCCTGCTTGATGGCCGCCCTGCTCTCATCGATCGTGACGGCGATCGACGGCATCTGGCCGCTCAGCGAGCTCGAGATCTCCTGCACGTTCTTGAGGGTCCTCTGGAGCTCGCCTATGCTCCCGTTGATGCTGTCGTAGAGGGCGTTCTTGTCGTCGAGCAGGGTCTTCAGGGAGCCCTTGGCGTCGAGGAGCTTGGGAACCAGGCCCGTCGGGTCGCGGATCGCCGCCGTCGTGGCCTCCAGGTTCTTCGCGATGGCGCCGACCGAATCGACGAGGCCGTTCGCCTTCGACAAGAGCTGCTTGGCCTGGGATGAGACGTCGGCGATCATCCCGTCGGCGTGCCCCACGGCGTCGGAGGCGTTGGTCACGATCGAGCCGAGGGGGCCCGAGCTCTGCCCCGCGATGGCGCGGTTGATCTCGGTCAGGGTGCGGTTGACGGTGACTATCGTCTTGTTCGCGTTCTCTATCAGGGGATTGATGCCCGCGATCAGGCGGGTGATCGTATCGTCCTTCACGGGTATGTCGACCAGGCCCTGGTCTATGAGGTCCTTGCCTACGTCCGAATCGGCGAGGGGGAGGTCGCTCCCCGGGGCGGCCAGGGTCTCGCCCTTGCCCGGATGGAAGAGCAGCTGCGTCCCGAGTCCGATCGGCGAGGTCACGAGCTCCAGGACGGAGTTTTCCCTGACCTTCGGGTAGTAGGTGTCGTAGATCACGATCTCGGCGTCGACCTCGTTCGCGTCGTTGAGCCTCACCTTGGTCACCTTGCCGACCTGGAAGCCGCGCATCATGATGGCCGTGCCGGTCCCGGCTCCCGCCGCCGAGGAGAATTTCGACGTGAAGCGGATGTCCTTGGAGAACCAGCGCTGGTTGGCCCCTAGGAGGATTACGCCGCCCGCCAGGAAAAGGGCCGCGACGATGACGAAGAGGCCGACTATCGTGTCGGCGTGCTTGATCCTGAATCTCATGGCTCGTCCTTCCCCTCGCCTACGTCGTTTATTATGTCGCCCAACGCGGACATCCCGTCGGGCCCGTCCGCCTTCGGTAAATCCTCCGCGATTCTCGTATCCTCCGCGAAGGCGGAAACCCAAGCGCCCGCGAGCCCGCCGGCCCAGGCGGGCGTCGAGGAGGCGCGGGCCTTCAGCCTCCCCGTGACCGCGCGCACGCGGGCCTCCGTCCACGCGGCGGCCTCGGCGTAGGCGCCGCGCGCGGCGAGCTCGCCGCCGATGAGGACCGCGACGGAGTCGGCGCAGCGCGAGGCGAGCTCGGAGGATGCGCTCGCCACGAGGATGCTGCGGCCCCGCGACTTGAGGGCCTCGATGATCTCGGGCACCCGTTCCGCCGACGCCTCGTCCAGGACGGACGTGGGGTCGTCCATGAATAGCAGCTCCGGGTCCAGGACGAGGGCCCGAGCGAGGCCGATGAGCTTGCGCTCTCCCGACGAGAGCTCGGCCGGCCTCGCCCGCAGGTCTTGGTCGTAGCCGACGAGCTCGGCGGCGCGCCTCACGGCCCTCTCGACCTCGGCCTTGCCCCATCGCGGTTCGTGGAGCCGGACGGGCAGGGCCAGGTTATCGAACAGGGACTGGTTCGCCCAGAGGGCGGCGTCCTGGAACACGAAGCCCGAGGCCTTCCTGAAGGCGGCCTCCTCGCGGGCGGAGAGGCGCGCAAGGGACTTGCCCTCGTACAGCGCCTCGCCCTCGTCCGGAATCGAGATGCCCGCGGCCGTCTTGACGAGGAAGGACTTTCCCGCGCCCGCGCCGCCCATGACGAACAGCGTCTCCCCCGCGGCGAGGGACAGGTCGACGCCGCGCAGGACCTCGTAGTCGCCGCGCCGGGCCCTGATGCCGCGAAGCTCGATCTTGGGTACCGTCGCCATCCGCCTATCCCAGGTACTGGATCGCCGTCATGACGACGTCCGCGAGGATGCAGAGCATGAAGCTCGATCCCACCGCCTTGATGCCCGCGACGGGCACCTCGGTAACCGAGCGCTCCACCGCGAAGCCGCGGTAGAGCGATACTACTGAGATGATGACGCCGAACACCAGGCTCTTGACGAAACCGGAGAGGAGGTCCCCCGGCGTGAGGACCGCGAAGAGGCTCCGGAAATACTCGTCGACGCCGATCGGCCGGAGGAGCTGGACGACGGCGAAGGAGCCCAGGAGACCGAAGACGTTGAAGTAGACGTCGAGCACCACCAGGGAGACCACGACGCCGAGGAAACGCGGCGCCGCGATGAAGGAGATCGGGTTGACGCCTACCGCCACGTAAGCCTCGAGCTCGTGCCCGACCGCCATGCCGCCAAGCTCCGTCGCGATGGCTGTGCCGGACCGGGCTATGACTATGAAGGCCGTCAGCAAGGGCCCGAGCTCCCGGGCGATCACCACGATGAGGATCGTATACATGAGCTTGCCCTGGCCGAACTCCGCGAGCAGGGAGGAGCCGATGAGGTTGATCGCAGCCCCTATCGCCAGGGCCATCGCCGCCGCGATGCCCAGGGCCTCGATCCCGGTGAAGAGTATCTGGTTCACGAGGACGCGGAAGCCGACCTGCCTGCGGCGGAACAGGAGGGCCGACTCCTTGAGCACCTGGGCGAAGAAGCCCAGGCTGTAGAGGAATTCTTCTATGGCGCCGAGCGTGGCGCGGCCGATCTTACGGAGCATCCCCATCAGTATCGGCCGGAAGCGGGGGAATATTCATCGCGCATCGAAGAGCCCGTGGAGGATCTCCCTCGTGATCGCGTATAGGGGAGGTATGCCCTCGGTCGGGGAGAGCCTCTCCGAGAGGTTGCGCCCCGACTCGAGCGGCAGGTCGCTCACGTAGTAGAGGAAGCGCCGCCGGGCGTCGCGCCTTAGCACCCCCAGTTCCTCGGCTTCGAGGACGGCCCGGAGGTACCAGATGCCCTCCATCTCGAGCCCCACGCAGCCCCATATCCTCCTGTAGAATTGCAGCATGGCCCTGTTCTGGAGGAGGGTGCCGCCGACCGTCAGGAGGGGACCGGCGAGCACGCTCCGCCCGGGCAGGGCGGCGCCCAGGCGGGCTATCGCCTCGGGAGTCTCGCCGGGCAGGGGTTGGAAGGCATCGTTCGACTGCTCTATGAAGGCGGTCGGCGCTATCACGTCGCCGCGCGCCCCCATGAGGCCCCGGCCTTCCCGATCACGTTGATGCTGCGCACGTTTCGCCCGAAGAGGAGGAGGAGGCTGCGCATGATCTCCTCGGCCTGCTCGCCGAAAGCGTAGTCGATGTTGATGATGAAGGAGCCCTCGGCGCAGCTCAGGGCCCGACGGTCCTCGCAGAAGCGGTCGGCCGCGATGAGCTGGACCTGGATGCCCGTCGTCACGGTTTCGGGGAGGCGGACGATGCCGCACTCGGCCTCCGCCTCGTCGAGCTCGCGCCTGGCCTCGGGGTGGGCGGAGAAATAGGGCCTCGAGAGGTAGTAGACCTCGTCGAAGGCGTCCGCCCAGCCGGGACCCTCGGTCTCCATGATGCCCTCGCTCGAGGCCCAGGCGAGGATATCGTCCTTGCGCCGGGCGAAGAAGGGGTTGATGCAGTTGGAGACCGAGTGGGTATTTGACGAGACGACGTGGACCTGGAGATCGGCGGGGAAATCGCTCGGCCGCATCCCCGCGAGGCGCTCGGCGGCCTCGCCCACCTCGCTCGCCCAGACCTCGGACAGCCGGCCGTTGTAGTTGTTGACCTGCTTTCGGACGTCGACGGAATAGGCCTGGCGATGGAAGACGATATCCCTGACCCTGTCCTCGGCGCTTCCCGGCCAGAGGCGCCGAAGCTCGGCCCTCTCCCGGGCGTCGAAGGGCAGGCGCTCGAGCACCCCTCCCTGGGCGGCCTCGGATCCGAGCCGGGATATGTCCAGGATCAGGTCCGGGTGGTTCAGGCGGTAGCGTATCTTGCGCGCCTCGACCGCGAAGGCGCAGAGGCAGGTCACGAAGTCCGCGAGGTCCGAGAGGCCGTCGCGCACGAGCACTATGTCCTTGCCGCTCATCATCTCGTAGACGAAGCGGTGCCGCGCCTCAGTCGGCACGAAGGGGAAGAGGAGTTCCGGGCTCGCGTAGACGGTCGGAAGGTTGTCGGTGAGGAGGAATACGAAGCTGCGCGTGACGTTCTCGGGCAGCCGCCGCGTCGCGTAGGCGAGCGCCCCCCAGTCGATGCTCGCCTCGTCGGAAACGAGGGGGTGGAGGGCGGGCTCGAGAGCTTTGTACAGCTCGGCGAGGCGCCGGATCTCGATATGGCCGAGGCCGACCGCGCGCGCGAGCTCCGCGTTGAAGCGGTCGAAGGCCTCGAAGAGGCCGAGGCCCTCGCGGAGCTTGGTGCCGAAGGCCTGGGCGAAGGGCCGGGACTCGGCGAGGAGCCTGAGGAAGCGCGCGCCGGGTATCACTAGGCAGGTGGAAGCCTCGAGGGCGCGCATCGCGAAGAGCCTGGGCGTGTCGAAGAGGCAGGAGCGCTCGCCGAAATAGGAGCCCGGATCGATGACGTTCAGCCTGAAGGGCGGGCTGCGCCCCTCGTCGACCGACTCGACCGACCCGTCGAGGAGGACGAATACCTCGTTCGACAGGGCGTCTCCCTGCCTCACGAGGTACTCGCCGGGGGCGAAGCGCCTCAAGGCCGAATCCGCCTCGAGGGAGTCGATCTCCTGCGCCTTCAGGTAGCGGAAGGGCACGATCGAGGGAAGGTTGTGAAAGGCGTCGACCGTCATGCTCCGAAGCTTAGCCGCGCTCCACGCACATCGCAATACCCATCCCGCCGCCTATGCATAGGGTCGCGAGGCCCTTCTTCGCGTCGCGCCGCGCCATCTCGTGCAGCAGGGTGACGAGGATGCGGGCGCCCGAGGCCCCGATGGGGTGGCCAAGGGCTATCGCCCCTCCGTTCACGTTCACGCGCGACATGTCGAAGCGCAGCTCCTTGGCCACCGAGAGGGCCTGGGCGGCGAAGGCCTCGTTGGCCTCGATCAGGTCGAGGTCCTCGAGCCTCCAGCCCGCCTTCTTCAGGGCGAGCCGAACCGCCTCGACCGGGCCGATGCCCATGATCGAGGGGTCCACCCCCCTCCAGGCGTAGGAGGCGATGCGCGCCAGGGGCCTCAAGCCCTTGGCCTCGAGCGCCTCCTTCCCCGCGACGAGGAGGGCGGCCGCGCCGTCGTTGATGCCGGAGGCGTTGCCCGCGGTGACCGTGCCGTCGGCCTTGAAGGCTCCCTTGAGCTTCGCGAGCGACTCGGGGCTGACGCCCGCGCGCGGGAATTCGTCCTTGTCGAAGGCGATCGGGTCGCCCTTGCGCTGCGGTATCATGACGGGAGCGATCTCTTCCGCGAATCGCCCGGAGGCGATGGCGACCTCGGCCTTGTTCTGGGAGGCGGCCGCGAAGGCGTCCTGCTCCGGGCGCGTTATGCCATACTTAGCGGCGAGGTTCTCGGCCGTCACCCCCATGTGATAGTCGTTGAAGACGTCCCAGAGCCCATCGGCGACCGTCGAGTCCACGAGCTCGCCGTTGCCCATCCTGTACCCGGAGCGCGCGGACTTGAGGAGGTAGGGGCCTTGGCTCATGCTCTCGGTCCCGCCCGCGACGATCATCGAGGCGTCCTCCGCCTTGATCGCCTGGGCCGCCGAGGCGACCGCGCGTAGGCCCGAGCCGCAGACCATGTTGACCGTCATGGCTGTCCGCTCGATCGGGATGCCGGCCTTGACGAGGACCTGCCGCGACACGTTCTGCCCGAGGCCCGACTGCAGCGCGCAGCCGAGGATCACCTCGTCCACGTCGGAAGGCGCGACGCGCGCGCGCTCGAGCAGGGCCGCGACCGCCGTCCGCCCGAGCTCGACGGCCGATACGCCCGCGAGCCCTCCGTTCATGTTCCCGATCGCCGTCCTGACCGCTCCGGCTATATAGGCTTCTTTCATGATCATCCCCTTTTACTCGAAATCCGCGCAGCGGCAGGTGCTCATCACCTCGATGTCCGCGTCCGTCCTCTCCATGATCCACTCGGGCGTATAGGGCTTGAACCATTCCAGGAGCCTGAACTTGCCGCCCATCACCTCGAAGTAGCCCACGTCGGTGACGACGAGATCGACCTCCTTGGCGGCCGTCAGCGGCAGGCTGCAGCGCCGCTTCAGCTTCGAGGCTCCCGACTTCTCGAAGTGGGTGGTCGCGGCGATCACCACGCGCGAGCCCGCTACCAGGTCCATGGCGCCGCCCATGCCCGGCACCATCTTGCCGGGAATCTTGTAATTGGCGAGGTTGCCCTCCTGATCGACCTCGAGGACGCCGAGCGCGGTGTAGTCCACGTGGCCGCCGCGGATTATGCCGAAGCTCGTCGCCGAGTCGAAGAAGCAGCCGCCCGGCAGGATCGTCACGGGCGAGGCGCCGGCGTTCGTGAGGTCTTTGTCCTCCTCGCCGGGAGCGGGGGCCGGCCCGAGGCCCAGCATGCCGTTCTCCGACTGGAGGATCACCGTCACTCCCTCGGGGAGGTAGTTGGCCACGAGGGTCGGCAAACCGATGCCCAGGTTCACTACGTCGCCGGTCTTGAAGATGGCGGCTATGCGCCTCGCGATTATTTCCTTGTTCTCGACGTACTCGATCATACCCCCCCCTTGGCCATCACCAGGTAGTCGACGAAGATGGAGGGCGTATGGACCTGGTCGGGATCGATCTGGCCGATCTCGACGATCTCCTCGACCTCCGCGATCACCAAGGCGCAGGCGCTCGCCATCAGCGGGTTGAAGTTCCGGGCGGTCTTGGAGTACTGCAGGTTCCCCGCCCTGTCCGCCCTCCTAGCCTTGATCAGGGCGACGTCCCCGGGGAGGGGCAGCTCGAGGAGGAACACTCGGTCCCCTACCCTTACCTTTTCCTTGCCTTCGGCGACCTCGGTGCCGAGGCCGGTCTGCGTGAGGACCCCGCCCAGGCCCGATCCGGCGGCTCGCACGCGCTCGGCCAGGGTCCCCTGCGGGACGAGGACTACGTCGGTCTCGCCGGCGTTCATCTGCCTCTGCGTCTCGGGGTTGGTCCCGATATGCGACACGATGACTTTCGCGAACTGGCCCCTCGCCACCAGCGGGGCGACGCCGGTCGTCCGCCCGCTCTTGGGGTCCGAGATCGCGGTGTCGTTGCATACTAGGGTGAGGCCCCTCGTCCCGCGAGCCGCGAGGGCCGCGATGACCGCGTCGGGCGAGCCGCAGCCCAGGAAGCCTCCCACGTGGAGGGTCATGCCCTCCTTGACCATTGCCGCGGCCGCGTCGGCGGAGATAATCGGCTTCTGTACCACTCTGGTCCCCCTATCGATCCTTGGCTTTGGATTCTATCTTCTTCGCGACGAAGGCCGCGACGTCGTTGGCGTAGGAGCCGCGCCCGAAGCCGGCGTCGAAGCCCAGCTCCACCGCGAGCTTGTTGCCGATGCGGGGCCCCCCCGCGACGCAGACGAACCTGCCTCGCTCGCCCTTGGCCTCGAGGAGTTCTATGAGCTCGGTGAGGTTGCCGATATGCACGTCCTTCTGCGTCACTACCTGGCTCACGAGGAGCGCGTCGGCGCCGACCTTCTCGGCGTACTCGATGAGCCGCTCGTTCGGGACCTGGGCGCCCAGGTTGTGCGCCTCAATCATCTTGTAACGCTCGAGGCCGTAATGATGATTGTAGCCCTTCATGTTCATGATAGCGTCGATGCCCACCGTATGTGCGTCGAAGCCGGTGCAGGCCCCGACTATCACGACCTTCCGCCCTAAGACCGCGCGTATGTACTCGTCGATCTCGTCCATGGACATCGCAGCCTCGGCTTCGCTCGCGGCGTCCGCCTTGGCCGAGTCGAAGTCGATCCCCCTGTCCGTCGAGGCGTAGGCCACGTAGAAGGAGAAATCGTCCGAAATGGCCGCGGAATGCACGACCTCGCAGTCGCGGAATCCCCAGCCGAGCACCGAGAGCCTCGCGGCGTCGCGGCCCTTCGGCCCGTCCGGCACGGGCAGCGTGAACGAGAGCTGGACCTTCCCGTCGTCCAGGGTGTCCCCGTAGGGACGCACGATGTGCGCCATAGCGTCAGCCTCCAATTCCCAAAGCGCGTTCGAGCTCGGCCTCGACCGGATTCCAGTATGCCGGGCCTTTCTTCACGAGGCCATCCAGTCCCTTGCCCCCGTCCTTCGCCCGCTTGACCTCGGCGAACAGACCTGCCGCTATCGAATCGAGCAGGCCCCGCTTCTCTATATCCTCGAGGAAGGACACCGCTTGGTCCAGCACCTCCGCGGCGCGGGAGCGGACTATGCCGCCCTCCCTGAACTCTATCTCCTCCGCGAAGCTCGACATCGAATTCATCACGTACTTCGCGCTCTCGAGGCCGATGAAGCGGTCCATCATGAAGGGAGTGTGGATCGCCTCGGTCAGCATGCCGAGGAGATGGATTCCCTGCCCCGTCGCCTTGGACGCGAAATTGAACATGCTGTCCATGACGAGACCCTGGAATACGTCGCCAGACATGAATTTGGTCGGCGGCATGTATTTGAGCGGGTGCTCGGGGAAGATCTCCCGCGCCATCTGGGCCTGCGCGAGCTCGAAGAGGAAGCCGTCCTTTATCGAGGGGTCCATCTCGTAGGCGTGGCCCAGCCCCATGAGGCGCGCGGGCAATCCCGCCTCGTAGGCGAAGCGCTCGTTCAGGAACTGGCTCGCGAGCACGGTGTCGGCGTTCTCGAAGGCGTCGCTCGTCGTGAGGTAGTTGTCCTCGCCGGTGTTGATCGTGATGCCGGCGTAGGCGTTGATCATGCGGCTGAACCGCTGGTCCACGAAGGTCCGGTACATGTTGATGTCGCGGAAGAGTATCCCGTACATCGAGTCGTTGAGCATCATGTCCAAGCGCTCGAGTGCGCCCATCGCGGCGATCTCCGGCATGCACAGCCCAGACGCGTAGTTGGTCAATCGAATATACCGCTTCTCCCGCTCGGCCACCTCGTCGAGGGCGGCGCGCATGATGCGGAAATTCTCCTGGGTCGCATAGGTGCCCCCGAAGCCCTCGGTCGTCGCCCCGTAGGGCACGTAGTCGAGGAGGCTCTGCGCGGTGGTGCGGATCACGGCGACGACGTCAGCGCCTTTCAGCGCCGCGGCCTGGGCCTGCTTCACGTCCTCGTGGATGTTTCCCGTCGCGACTATGAGGTAGAGGAGGGGGTCGTTGTTCCGCCCGGCGAACTCCCGCAGCTTCTCTTCGCGGCGCCGCTTGTTGCGCGATATGCGCTCGAGGCCGGCCGCCACGAGCTCCTCCGCCTTCCTCCTCGCCGCCGCGGCGTCCGCGACCGGCCTCGAGGCGAGGTCGAACCCCTCGGCTATCCGCGCGTTCAGCGCCTCGGGAGGGAGAGCGGACCTCTCGGCGGCGTCGGCGTAGCGAAGCAGAGCGCCGTCGCCGAGCCCTGAATCGGAAGAGCGCAGCGAATCCACGATTTTATTGGGCACTGGCACGCCGTCGGCGTCAGCCCCGTCCGCCCCCGCGATCCGGAGAGTCGCGCGTTCGACCGTCACCGTCGTGTAGCCCCGCACGAATTCCATGATCGGCGCCACTATCGCCGACGCGAGCTCCCTTCCCCTAGCTATCTTCTCCTCGGAGAGCCCCAGCTTCTTCCTCATCCTCGATCTCCTTCTCTTCCGTCGCGCCTCGCGGAATAGTATTCCCTCGCCGTTTTCAGTATTCCCTCGTCCAGGCCCAGGAGCGCCGCGACCTCCAAGGCGTCCGACGACGCCTCCCCTTCAAGCGGCCCTTCCCGGCGCTTCGCCGTCCCCGACGGCTCCGCCTCGCGAAGGATCTCGTAACGCATCAAGGCGCCTATCTCGCGGATCCGCTCGGCTGGGGACAGGCCAGGCCGGGAAGCCGCCGCCCGCGCCGCCTCGCGGTCGAGGCCGGCCATCCGGAGCCGGGCGACCGCCTTCGAGGGAGCCGCGCCGCGGAAGTGGGAGGACAGGAGGCAGCGCGTCCCGACCGCCGCCGCGAAAGCCTCGGCGGTCGCCGCGACCAAGGCCTCCGCCTCGGGCGAGCTCGTCGTACGCCCGAGCTCGTCGAGGACGACGAAGGCCCCGCCCCCCTCGGCGGCGCGCCAGGCCTTCTCGAGCGCGTCGACCTCGCGCCCGAAGCCCGAGAGGCCGTCGTCCTCCGCGCCGGGCTCGAGGCCGCCGGGACGAGGCGCGCCCGCGTAGACGATGCGTGCGTAGGCCTCGGTCTCGAATCGCCCTGCCGGCGCGAAAAGGCCCGCCTGCGCGAGGATCTGCAGGCAGAGCGCCGTCTGGAGCGCGACGGTCTTCCCTCCCATGTTCGAGCCGAAGATAAGCGCCGCCCTCTCGTCGAGCTCGAGGTCGAGAGGCCGGTATCGGAGGCCACGCCGCCCGCACTCGTCCTCGCAGGGGAGGAAGCGCCCTTCGACGATGGACAGGCGACCCGACCCGAATATAGGCCGCGTAAGCGAGAGCGTCTCGGCGAGGGAGGCGCGTGCGCGCGCGAGGTCGAAACGGCGCAAGGCCAGCTCGTACCCCGCGATGAGCCGAGCGTCGGACCCGATGGCCTCTGAGAGCCGGCTCAGCGCCTCTGACTCCGCGATGCGCTCCTCGGCGAGCAGGCCTTCCCTCTCCGCCTCGGCTCGCAGCTCGCCCTCGCCGGGAAGTATCCGGGCGACGCAGCTCGCGGAGTCATAGTGTTCTACCGAGAATCGGACCTCGCCGTCGCAGGCGAGTAGGGCCCGCGCCTCTTCCGCCGGCAGGACCAAGAAGCCCCTCCCGCGGAAATCCAGGCCCCTCTCCGCCTCGGCCGCCCGCTCGGAAGCGGCGCGCAGCAGGGCGATCTCGGCGTCCGCGGAGCGGATTCGCGCGCGGATCCCGGCCAGTCCCGGTTCGTAGGCGTCCGAGACGAAAAAGCTCTCCTCGTCCGAGCCGCCCTTCGAAAGCAGGGCGAAGAGGGCCTCCGACTCGAACGATAGGGAAAAGCGCTCCCTCGAGCCCTCGTCCAGGAGGCCGAGCACGGCCCTGTAGTTGGAGAGGAATTTTTTGACGAGGAAGACGTCGATATCGCCGAGCGATCGTCCTCCCTCGGCTCCCCGGATATCGGGCAGGCGAGGAACGCGGCCGAGGCAATGCGTCAGCCGATCCCTCCCGGGGCTGTCGAGGGCCGCGAGGGCCGCGGCTGCCCATTCGGTCTCGTCGTAGCGGCGCTCGATCTCGGCGCGGTCCGAGAGGACCGTCCTCGCTTCCTTCTCGTCCTTGCCCCTGGGCGTCAGCGGCGCGAAGAGGGCCCACGCGGCCTCGACTCGGGCGAAGTCCCAGGCGGCCGGATCGCAGGCCGAAGGCCCTCGCACCTCAGGCTCGGCCATCGCGGCTCGCCTCGTAGGGATTGTAGGCGATCAGGGCCTCGACCGCCGGGTCGGCCAGCGCGGCGGAGAAGGCGGCCCTGGGCAGGTCGCGCAGGCGCAGCGAGAATCCGCCGAAGTCGATTCCGTGCACTACGGCGAGCGAGCGGCTCCGGGAGAAGGCCCGCAGCTCCTCCCATCCGAGGAAGACCTTCGTGAAGTCGTCCACGACGACGGTCGCGTCCCGGTCGCCCATCCTGGAGAGCGAGCGGCCGCTGAGCGGTCCCGGAGCGTAGCTCGCCGGTCCCGGCAGGCCGGCCGCCGCAGCGGCGGAGCCGGGTTCGACCCGGGCCGCCTCGCCGAGCGCGGGGAGGCCGGCGAGGAATGCGATGCGGCGCATGGAGCGTATGCCCGGGCCCAGGTCCCCCGGTCCCAGGCTCATCGCGAAATAGAACCGGGCCCCGGAGAACGACGAAACTTGCGTTATGCGATTCATGGCGCCGTCGACGAGGACGGTCCGGGCCCCGAGCTCCCCGCGCATGATGCCTATCGCGGCGGCGGCGAGCTCGTTGCGCTCCGGCCCCACGAGCACGGCCGACCCGGGCCGGCGCGCCCGGGCGATGGCGAGGCGTCCCAGGGCGCCCGAGCCCGGGAGGACGGCCGCGATCTCGGGCTCGCAGCCGGAGGCTCGCAGGTAGCGCTCGGCGCTGAGGAAGAGCTCGCCCGGCATGCAGGGGATCGTCGAAGACCTCCCGGCGGCCGAGCTCTCGCCGTCGAGGCCGACGCCAAGGTAGGCGGGCGCCTCGCCGGCCCGTCGCAGGAGGCCCAGGCCGTAGTTCAGGAAGGCGGTCTTTCCCGAGCCCTTGTCCGGCCCCGTGACGAAGGTCACGCGGCCGGAGAGCTCGGAGGCCTCTATCGTCATCTAGCCTTCCTGCGCCCGCGCGCCAGGTTGGCGGGCTCGATCACCTTCTCCTCGCCCTCGAGGAGGCGGGCCACCCCGCAGCTCGCCTTGAGGCCCGGCTCCTCGTAGCAGAGCCGGCACTGCCCGCAATCCTCCTCGTAGAAGTGGGGCTCGTCGTAGGCCGTGATCACGCCCTCGTAGTTGCGCAGGATCACGCGCTTCTCGTTCGACGTGATCAGGTAGCTCGGCATGACCGGGATCTTGCCGCCGCCGCCGGGCGCGTCCACGACGAAGGTCGGGACCGCGAGGCCCGAGGTATGGCCTCGCAGGCTCTCTATGATCTCGATTCCCTTGGAGACGGTCGTCCGGAAATGGCCGATCCCCTTGGACAGGTCGCACTGGTAGATGTAGTAGGGCCGGACGCGGACCGCCAGGAGCTTCTGCACGAGCTTCTTCATCAGCATCGGGCAGTCGTTGACGTCGCGCAGCAGGACCGATTGGTTGCCGAGGGAGATGCCCGCGTCGGCAAGCTTCTTGCACGCCTCCTTGGCCTCGGCGGTGATCTCCTTCGGATGGTTGAAGTGAGTGTTGACGTAGACCGGATGGTACTTCTTAAGCATGGAGACGAGGGCGTCCGTGATCCTCATCGGCATCACGACCGGGGTCCTCGTGCCGATGCGGATGATCTCCACGTGGGGGATGGAGCGTATCCTCGAGAGGATGGACTCGAGCTTCTCGTCGGAGAGCACCAGGGGATCGCCGCCGGAGATGATCACGTCGCGTATCTCGGGCGTGTCGGCGATATAGGCGATGGCCGCGTCGATGGCCGCGTCGCTCATGTGCGAGTCCTCGAAACCGACGAGGCGACGCCTCGTGCAGTGCCTGCAGTTCATCGAGCAGATCTTGGTGACCAGGAGCAGCGCGCGGTCGGGATAGCGATGCGTGAGCCCGGGCACCGGCGAGTCTATGTCCTCGTGGAGGGGATCGTCCTGGTCGGAGGAGTCCTCGAAGGTCTCGGGAAGCCGCGGTACGGCCTGGAGGCGCACGGGACAGACGGGGTTGCCCAGGTCGATCAGGGAGGCGTAATAGGGGGTTATCGCCATCCTGAAGACCTTCAGGACCTTCGATATCTCGTCCTTCTCCTTGTCGCCGAGCGTCAAGACCTTGGAGAGGGTCTCGACGTCGCGGATGTCGTTGCGCACCTGCCAGCGCCAATCGTTCCAGTCCTCGGCGGAGACGTCCTTATATAGCGGTATGCGCTTGTAGTCGTATGACAGATACTCTTGCATGATCTCTCCTCGAATGCCGCCCGCGAAGTCGGGCGGTCCTATCCTCATGGGCGAAGCTTCAGGTAGTCCCGTACGTCGGCGGGGGTCGCAGGCTCGAGGCTGGCTTCCCTCGCGATGCGCGCCGCCCGCTCGACGAGCTCGGCGTTCGAGGCGGCGAGCCGTCCCTTGGAATAGTAGACGTTGTCCTCGAAGCCCACGCGTATCCATCCGCCGAGGGCGATCGAGCCGAATTGCGAAGGCAGGGACGAGCGGCCGATCCCCATCACGGTGTACTCGGCCCCCTCGGGCAGCGCGTCCACCATGGCCGCGAGCTCGCGGACGCCGTAGGGCAGGGCGCCGGGAACTCCCAGCACGAGGCCGTAGTGGTAGGGAGGCTCGACCAGGCCCTCCTTGATGAGAGCCAGGCTCGCGTAGACGTGGCCCAGGTCGAAGCACTCGAAGGTCGGCCGCACGCGGCGGGCCCGGAACTCGGCCGCGAACTCGCGCATGACCGGTAGAGTGTTGACGATATAGTCGTTGCCGAAATTGACGGTGCCGCAATCGAGGCTGGCCATCTCGGGCTCGAGCTCCTTGATCGGGCGCAGCCGCTCCTGGGGCGTGTCCCCCACGGCGCCGCCGGTCGTCAGCTCTATCACGATATCCGTCTTCTTCCTGATCGCCTCGATCGCACGCCTGAAGGTCCCGACGTCCTGCGTCGCCTTCCCGGCGGCGTCCCTGACGTGGAGGTGGAGGATCGCGGCGCCGGCCGCCCGAGCCTCCTCGGCCGCCGTCGCGATCTCGTCCGACGTGACGGGGAGCGCCGGGTTCTGCGCTTTGGAAGTCTCCGCCCCCGTGCAAGCGCAGGTGATGACTACCTTGCGGTCGAGGCTCATGAGGCGCCTCCCGAGCGGGGGAATTTCGCGGCCGTGAGCTCGAGGGACTCCCCGATCGCCCACAGGGCCTTCTCGAGGTCAGCGTCGGTGTGCCGGTGCGCTATATACCAATGATGGAAGGGCTGCACGAAGAGGCCGCGGCGGATGGTCTGCGTGTAGAAGTACCCGCGGCGGGCCTTGTAGGTCCTATCGCCCTCTCCAGGAGTCTGGTGGAAGGTGATGTAGGGCATGGGCGGTATCCCCGAGACCTTGCAGGGAACGTCGGAGCCGTCCACGAGCCGCGTTAGGCGCTCGAGGAAAAGCGCGCCGCGCTTCCAGATCGACTCGGGGACCTTCTCCCGCTCGAGTATGTCGATGCATTTCATCGCCGCGACCATCTCGAGGGAATTGGGGAAGAAGGTCGAGGACACGAAGACCTTCTTCTCGACGACGCTCATGAACTCCCGCTTGCCGACGACGGCGCTGATCGCGTAGCCGTTCGCCATCGCCTTGCCGAAGGTGGCGAGGTCGGGGGTCACTCCGTACCGCTCCTGGGCCCCGCCCATCGCGACGCGGAAGCCGGTGCGGACCTCATCGAAGATCAGGAGGGCGCCGTGCCTCGCGCATAGTTCGCGCACCGCTTCGAGGTATCCTGGGGGCGGCGCGACGACGGGCTTCGCGTTGGGGTGGCCGACCGGCGTGATGATCACGCAGGCGACCTCGCCCTTGCGCGCCTCGAGCTTGGCCTCGAGCTCGGCGGCGTCGCCGTACTCGAACTCGTCGGTGAGGGAGCTCGCCTCGTCGGGCACGCCGCCCCGGACCTCGACGCACCAGTCGTGCCAGCCGTGGTAGCCGCAGCGGAGGATGCGCTTCCGGTCGGTGAAGCCCCGGGCGATGCGCACGGCGAGGGTGGTCGCGTCGCTGCCGGTCTTGACGAGGATGGCCTGCTCGGCGCAGGGAATGAGCTTGGTCAGCCTGGCCTCGAGCTCGTTCTGGACGCCCTGGACGAGGGCGAAGCAGAATCCCCGCCCCATCTGCCTCATGACCGCCTCGTTGATCTCGGCCTCGTCATAGCCGAGGATTATCGGCCCGTAGCCGCAGAGCATGTCGACGTAATCGTTGCCGTCGACGTCCACTATGTGGCCGCCGTAGCCCCGGTCGATGAAGATCGGATACTCGCCCTGCACGAAATTGTAGGGCCTGCGGATGCCCATCACGCCGCCCGGGGAGAGTCGCTGGGCCTCCTCGAACATGGAGAGGGACTTGTCGAGCCTGAGCCGCGGATATTCGGCTGCTGCCATGGGGTGAGTCCTTTGAAGGAGGGAAGGGGGGTCTCGTCCACCCACCGGGCCTAGGCCCGGCCTCCCTGTACCGGCGCCCGGCCGAGAATGGCCTGCGCCGCGCCGGGGACGGGGAGCCCCCGGGCGACCGCGATGCGGTCACGTACAACGAATCGAAGCACGGGCCCTCGGGGCCCATGGAGGGACGGGCAGCCCCCGCTGGTTGAGCGTCATACCAGCTCGCCGTCCCTCGCCTTATTTATATCATGCCTATGCCGGTTCGGTCCAACCCTTACTTTACGTACTGCTCCTCGAAGAGCTTGCGAAGCTTGGGGTTCTCCCGGAGCTCCCATAGGGTGATCTCGGCGTGGTCCTTCGTGTAGCCGTTGCCGATGATCATGTTCACGTCCTTCCCGATGCCTTCGGCCCCGAGCGCGGCGCGCGTGAAGCTGGTGGCCATGCTGAAGAAATACACCGTACCGTCGTCGCGGACGGGGAGGATAGAGGCCATCTCCGCGCCTTGGATGTTCACGCAGTTGATGCAGAGGTCGACTTCCCTCCCGCCGTTGGCCGCGAGGGTCGCTTCGAGCACGTCGATCGGCTTGGTCGCGTCGACGACGATGACGGCGTGGGCGAGGCCGAGGTCCGTCAGCGTCTTCCTGGACCTCTCGGAATGGATGGCGGCGATGACCCTGCCGGTCGGGCCCACGCGCTTCATCGCCTCGTAGCAGCAGAGGATTCCCGACTTGCCGCCCGCGCCGAGCACAAGCACCGACATCCCGGGACGGACGAGCTTGGCGGTCTGGGCGGGCGCGCCCGCGACGTCGAGGGCGGCGAGCGCGAGGCCCTCGTCCATGTCGGAGGGCAGCTTCGCGTAGATGCCCGTCTCGAAGAGGATGGCCTGGGCCTCGACCTCGACCCTGTCGATCTCCGGATGGACCTTGATTATCCGCTTGATATTGAGGGGGGTCAGCGAAAGGGAAACGAGGCTGGCTATCTTGTCCCCGACCTTGAGGTCCCTGCCGGCGAGCGCGCTCCCGATCCGCGCGACCTTGCCGATGAGCATGCCGCCCGAGCCCGTGACCGGATTCTGCTGCTTGCCCCGCGATGATACTATGCCGAGAATCGTCGCCTTGATCTTATCGACGTCGCCCTTGGCCTCGTCCTCTATCTGCGTGAAGCTCGCCGAGTCGATGTTGAGCGCGAGCACATCGACGAGTATCTCGTTGTCGTAGAGCTTGGACATGTCGTTGTCGAGCTTCTGCGCCGCCTGGGGCATCGCCCCGGCAGGCTCGAGGACGCGATGAGTACCGTACTTGTTGCCCAGTGCCATGAGGAGCCTCCAACCTGTGTGATTGGATTCTTATACAGCGAGGCAACTCCGGGGTCAAGGGAGCCCGGGGCTTGCCCTCGCCGCCCCTCGCCGTATAGGCTCTAGTCCCCATGCGAATCTCGAAGACGACGCTCAAGGCCGACGCTCTCCTCCTGCTCACGGCCGCGATCTGGGGCTCCGCCTTCGTCGCCCAGCGGAGCGGCATGGAGAGCATCGGCCCCTTCGCCTTCAACGCCGTCCGCTTCGCCGTAGGGGCCTTGAGCGTCCTGCCGCTCTTCTTCGTAATGCGCCGCCGGGCCCGAGGGGCCGGCCCCGCGGGCCCCGCGGGGCAATAAGAAGAA
>JANXYQ010000091.1 GCA_025355995.1 Spirochaetaceae bacterium
CCCGTCTCCGCCTGCTTCAAGGCATAGGCGATCTGCTCGTCCGTAAACGCCGATTTCTTCATCCTTTCCCCTCCTGGCCAGTATGACATCAAAATGCAAAAACTAACATTTTGAATGTCTACTTCTTCGGGGAAGGATCACCAAGAAGGGGCAGAAATTCAAAGGCACGGTCTCGAGTTCAAGCTGATGGTCGTCAGGCAACGAGTGGAAGGGTGCGTCAGCCTAAAGCAAGTATGTCGAACCCATAAACTGAGCTCGGAAAATGTAGTAAAATGGACGCGCAGATATTTGGCAGGAGAGAACCTGGAAATGCCGCGCGGACGATCCCAAACCCAAATCGCCACGAATCCTACGCCTCCCCAGACTGAAGAAGGACTACGGGTCGAGAACGAAAGGCTCAAAGCGGAGTTGGCCTTCAAAGACGGGCTGATCAAGCTCCTGGAGGAGCGCGCTGCCGTAAAAAAAAAGACAGATTCCAAATCATTCGGCGACTGAGCAGCCGCCACCGCGTCAGCGTGCTGTGTGAAGTCGGCGGTGTCTCACCAAGCGGCTATTACAAATTCCTGCGCTCCCACGTCGAAGCCGACGCCGCGGATGTGGAACTGGTCGCCCGGATAAGGCAGGTTCAGGGGCGGGTCATGCAGAGCTACGGCTACCGAAGGATGAAGATGGCGCTGGAGAACGAGTACCCCGCCTGCGTCAACAAGAAGAAGATCGCCCGGCTCCAGAAAGAGCATCAGCTGCAGGCCCATATACGCCGCAGGCGCTACAACACGCCCTCGATGGTCTTCGCCGTCCCCGAAGGCCCCAAGCCGAACATCCTGGACCGCGATTTCACTGCGACGGAACCCGACCGAAAGTGGGTGACGGATATCACCACCGTCCGGGTAGGGGACCAAAGGCTCTATGTGTCGGCCGTGATGGACCTGTTCAACAGGGAGATCGTGTCGTACGGCATCAGCATGAGCATCGCGCTTCCCCTGGTCCTACAATCGCTCGAGGATGCATTCGCGATCAGGCGGCCTCGCAGCGTCTTGATCCTTAGCGATCAGGGGGGCCACTACACCTCGCCCAGCTATTGCAATCTATTGCGCCGCCATAATGCGGTTCAAAGCATGTCCAGGAAGGGCAAGTGCTGGGACAACGCGAGCATGGAGTGCTTCTTCGGCCAATTCAAGTCCGAGTTGATCAACCGGCTCAAGCCCTGTTCGAAGCAAGAGTTGTAGGATTCCATCTACTCCTACGTCGGCTTCTATAACACCCGCAGGATCCAAACAAAATTGAAAGCGGCTCCAGTTGCATACAGGAGCCGCTTCGTTCAGACTACCCGGTAAACCGTCCACTTTTAGGGGGGCAGTTCAAGGTGGCAAGGTTTTTTTCGTCAGCGCCGAATGGGAGTCGAACCCACGTCTCCAGCTTGGAAGGCTGGGGTAATAGCCGTTATACGACCGGCGCGCAGGCTCTCAAGCTACCAGAAATCGACGGCCGCCGTCAATGGCGCGGGAGTCGCGGCCGCGCTCGGCAGGCCTTTCCCCTCGGGGTTCGGCATCGCTATATTCAATTCAGGACAGGAATGTCCTAATTAACGGCGATCGGAGGGGTGGGAGCATGAAAGTCGGGATCGTCGGAGCCGGTTTCGTAGGCGCCACTGCCGCCTACGCCATCGTATTGAGGGGAATAGCCCGCGAGGTCCTTCTCGTCGACAGGGACGAGAAGCGGGCGCAAGCGGAGGCCGACGACATCCTGCACGCGGTGCCTTTCGCGAGCCCGGTCGATGTGCGCTCGGGCGGCTACGCCGACTTGGCGGGCAGCGATCTCGTCATCATAACGGCGGGCGTCGGCCAAAAGCCCGGCGAGTCGAGACTCGAGCTCCTCGGGCGGAACGCCGCGGTGCTCCGGTCCATCGTGGTCGGTGTGGTCGCGGCCGCGCCTGGCGCGGTGATCCTCGTCGCATCGAATCCGGTCGACGCCTTGACGCATATCGCCGCGACCTATGGGGCGGAGGCAGGGCTGCCGGCGGGCCGAGTCCTGGGCTCGGGCACGACGCTGGACACCGCCCGCTTCCGTTCACTCCTCGGTCGCAGGCTCGGCGTCGATGCGCAACATGTCCACGCCTACGTGCTCGGCGAGCACGGGGATTCCGAGGTCTTCAACTGGTCCCAGGTCTCGGTGGCGGGGATGCCCCTCTCAGCCTTCCGGATCCCGGACGGCTGCGAACCCCTGTCGGGAGCGGCGAGGCTGGAGATAGAGGACCAGGTACGAGGGGCGGCCTACAGGATAATAGAGGGGAAGAAGGCGACTTACTACGGAATCGGCTCGGCCCTGGCGCGCATCGCCGAGGCGATCCTCCACGACCAGCGCTCCGTGCTAACGGTCTGCGCGCCCGTGGTACCCGATCCCTGCGTCGACGAGCCTCGCGCCCTCGCGGAATTCGAGGGCCTCACCCTATCGCTGCCGCGGATAATCGGCGGTTCCGGAGTGCTCGAGACCATGTCCCCTTCCCTGGACGATTCGGAGCGCGAAGCCCTCAGGGCCAGCGCCCTCGTCCTCCGGGCGGCCATCGGATCAGTCTCTGCCTGAGCGGCCCGCCGCCTTTGCCGCCCTCGCGCGCATGCGCTATAGTAATAAAATGCGCGATTCGAGACGGATCCGGCCCTACATCTACGCCCTTGCCTTGATCGCCCTGGCCGCGGCCTGCGTGACCTCGATGCTCCTCGCATTCGGGAAGGCGAGATCGGAGGCGGTCGAGCAGCTTTTCGCGCAGGAGCGGATACTCGCGACCCAGGCGGTAGTCGGCATTTCCGACTATTTCGATTTCTACGAGCGCTCGCTCAGGTTTCTGGCCTCGCTCGGCGAAGTCGCCGATTCGACCGAGACGGGCAAGAACGTACTCCGCGGCTTCTTCGACGAGCAGGCGCCGGGCATCGCCTCCGTGAGCAGGGTCGACGAGGGCGGCATCCTGACCTTCACCTATCCCTTCGAGGGGAACGCGGGGCGCTCCATCCTCTCCCAGGAGCACGTTAGGCGATTCCTAGAGACGCGGCGCATTACCCTCAGCGGGGTGTTCCCCTCCGTCCAGGGTTTCCCGTCCATCGCCCTGTACGTCCCCGTCTACCGAAGGGGCATTTTCGCGGGGGGGCTCGCGATACTGATTCCCTTCAAGGAGATATCGAGCCGATTCGTTCGCAAGATCTCCATCGGGCGCTCCGGCTACGCCCTCCTCGTGGACAAGGACGGCACCGAGCTATACTCGCCCGCTCCCGATCGAGTAGGCAAGCGGATAGAGGAAAGCCCGCGGGCGCCGAACGCCTACCTCGAAACCGCCAGATCGATGGCGGCCGGCAGGGAGGGCCGCGCGAGCTATTCATATCCGACGGATACAGGGTCTCTGCCATTCACCTGGCGCGGGTACTACCTCCCCGTGCGCCTGGAGGACGCATCCTGGTCGATCCTGGTAACCGCACCCGAGGCCGAGGCGGTGAGTTCGTTGGTGGATTTCCGCAATTTCTGGTTCCTCGCCCTCCTTCTCCTCGCGGCGAGCTTTTGCCTATGGGCTGCGCTGATGGCGGCTGCGCTCAAGCGGCTCGGAGCCTCGAACTCTTCGCTGACGAAGGTGAACGGCGACCTCGAGCGCGCCCTCTCCGACATCTAGAGCACCCAGTCTCAGCTCATCGCCTCGGAGAAGATGGCCGCGCTCGGACAGGTGGCGGCGAGCATAGCGCATCAGTTCGCCACGCCCCTCGGCGCCATGACCTCTTCCAACGAGAACATCATCGCGGTCCTGGGCGACGACCTGCCCCAAACCCTCAAGGGATTCGCCGCGCTCGGTCCCGAGGACCGCGGGACCTTCCTCTCGCTGGTGGCCAAGGGGCGGGGTGGATCGGCCTCGTCGGCCCGTAGCGCCGATTCCCGCGCCGATCGCGCGATGAAGCTAGCCGCGAGGGCTAGGCTTGAAGAGCTCGGGGCCTCCGATCCGGAGTCGACCGCCGAGGACCTCTCGGACCTCGGAGTCTTGGACGATATCCCCGCCCTCGCCCCGCTGCTCGCGACCGAGGCGGGGCGTACCATGATAGGCTTCGCGCGCAGGCTGTCGAGCGCCTTCGGATCGGCCCACATCATCCGTCGCTCCGCGGAAAAGGCCGCGGCGGTGATCACTTCCCTCCGCACCTACGTGCGAGGCGATCGATCCTCCGCGGCCGCGACCATCGACCTCGGCCTGGAGCTGGACCTGCTCATCGGGCTCTACGTCGAGGGCGCGCATCCCGAGGTCGAGATCCGGAGGCGCTATTCTCCGGGGATTTGCGTCAACGGAAACCCCGATCGCCTCGCTCAAGTCTGGGTGAATATCATAAACAACGCCGTCCAAGCCATGGAGGGGCGAGGCCTGCTCGAGGTCGCCATCGAGTCGGAGGGCGAGACCGCGATCGTATCGATCGTCGACGACGGGCCCGGCATCCCCGACGCGATTCAGGGAAGGATGTTCGAGCCCTTCTTCACCACGAAGGCCCCCGGCATAGGCAGCGGCCTGGGCCTCGATATCGCGCGCTCCATCATGGCCGAGCACGGGGGATTCTTAGGTTTCACCAGCCGCCCCGGCCGGACATCCTTTATCGCCAGGCTCCCCCGCCTGCGCCCCGACGACGCGGCTTCTCAGGCGGCCTCGCAGCCCCTATAATGCGATATGCACGAACCGGGAGAATCGCGCCCCGCCTGGACGCCGATGTTCGACCGCATCTCGGCGGACAAGCGCCAGCGGGTCCTCTATAGCGCGAAGAGAGCCTTCGCGGAACGGGGTTTCTCGGGCGCGAACGTCAATGATATAGCTAAGGAGGCCGGCATCAGCGTCGGCGCGCTATACAAGTACTTCCGCTCCAAGGAAGACATCTTCCTCGCGATCATCGAGGCGAGCCGCGAGCAGCTGGAGTCCATGCTCGACGCGATCCTCGCCGCCGAACCGACCTTCTACGGTAGGGTCGAGGCGATACTGCGCGCGGCCGTGGATTCCTCCTCCGCGGACCCGGATATGGTAAGGATATACATCGCCTGCACGACCCAAGAGCTCACGCCCCTCGCGGCCGAGCTGGCCGCCCGCATCGAATCCGCGGCGGCGACGAAATACAGTGCGATGGTAGCCCGAGCCAGGGAAACGGGGGAGATTTCGCCGCCCTGCGACGATCGCGCGGCCGCGCTCTGCCTGGACGACCTATTCCTGGCGCTGCAGTTCGCGTTCGGCTCCGCCTATTACCGGGAAAGGCTGCGGGTCTTCCTGGGCGAGAGCGCCGAAGACGGCCCCGACGCGGCTGTAGCCTCCATGCTCTCCTTCATACGAGCGTCGTTCGGGGGCTCCGGCGTCCTTTGACCTAGACCTTTTTCGCCTCGAAGCGCCTTTGGGGCACCGCGATCGACTCCTGAGCCTGTACGATGCGCAGTTCCCTCCCTCCGTCGGAGTAACTCCTCTCGAAGACCGAGTATACCGAATCGGCCATCGACTCGAGGGCGGACACCGGGTCCTTGCAGGCCAGGTAGTGCCCGAGGAATAGGGCTGAGCTCAGGTCTCCCGCCCCGCTCAGCGGCGGATCGAGGGGGAACTCCGGCGT
Source organism: Spirochaetaceae bacterium (assembly GCA_025355995.1). GTDB lineage: Bacteria > Spirochaetota > Spirochaetia > Treponematales > Rectinemataceae > UBA1306. The sequence goes on from JANXYQ010000091.1 coordinate 5,598, forward strand.
CGAGAGGATATGAAATCCCTCTTTCGAGGATAGGAACATCGATATCGCGGAGTCGCCTTGGTCGGCCGGCTTGAAGCTGGTCATCAGGACTATGGATGGACCCATTTCATGGATGGCCTCGCAGGCCCGCTTGGCCTCGTCTATGCTCTCGATCACGGAATGGGATATAGCCTCAGCTTCGAATTGATTGGGAGTGACGATATCCGCGGAGCGGATCGCATGGCCGATGATGAAATCGGATATCGCCTCGTCGACGAAAAACCCCGTGCCGAAGTCTCCCATGACGGGGTCGCAACAATAGAGGGCTCCCGGATGGGCGGCTTTCACGTCGTCGACCGCTTGAAGGATGAAGTGGCCTACCTCGGCCGCGCCCAGATAGCCGGTTAGGACCGCCTCGCAATCCCCGACGCGGCCTCGCGCCTTTACCCCGCTCCATACGAGGGAGAGATGGGCGGAGGTGAAGACCTCCCCCGTCCATGAGCCGTAGCCGGTGTGGTTGGAAAACTGGACGGTATTGATCGGCCATACATCATATCCCAATCTTTCGAGGGGGAAAACGGCGGCCCTATTTCCGACATGGCCGTATGCAACGTGGGACTGAATAGAAAGAATGGCCACTCAAAGCCTCCGATAAAGTATAACTCGGATACAAAGCCGCATCCTTATGCGAAGCCGATTTATTCGCGCGTTTCGGGCAGCTTCGATTCCATTTCTCCCATGCACACGAGCAAGAAGCGGTTCAGGAGGTCGAGTCCCCTTCCATCGAGGGCGGGCCCTCGACTCGCCGAAGCGCCAGGCAAGGGTTCGCCTGCGACGATCCGCGCGCTCCAGGCACGGAGGCTGTCGCCGATGAGGTCCTCGGCCTCGCGTCCGAAACGCCTCCGGAAGGATTCGAGCTCGAGCCCGAAAGAAGTACGAAAGGCCATCATGAGGGCTTCGAAAGCGGAATCGCGCAGCCCGACCCGTGTCTCCTTCGCCTCCGCGCCGGCTAGGCGGCGGTAATCCTCGATTCTCTTCCGTTCCTCGATCCTAAGCGATGTCCCTGAGTTCGTTCCTATGGTCGAGACGGCTCCCGGCCCCGCGCCGACATAGGAGTCCATCCGCCAATACGCGAGGTTATGGAGGCATTCGTCCCCCTTCCCGGCGTAATTTGAAACCTCGTAGCGGCGCATCCCGATAGCCCGAATGCTGGCTTCGAGCCTTTGCCGAGCCTCCCAGTCCTCATCCTCGCCGGGGAAGCGATACCTGTCCTTGGCTGCGGCGAGCGGGGTGCCCTCCTCTACCGTCAAGTCGTAGACCGACAGGTGCTTGGCGCCCGCTCCGATAAGCTCGAGGGCGAACCGCGCGAGCTTTCCCGAATCGCCGTAATCGCGGGCGGAATCCCTGGCCGCCGGAATCCCCGCAATCAGGTCGGCCGAAACGGCCATTCCCGCATTGGCCCCGAGCCGGACCGCGCCGAGTGCGGCCTCGGGTCCATGTCTCCTGCCCAGAGCCCCGAGCTCGTCCGGGTCGAGGCTCTGCACGCCGATGCTGAGCCTGGTGACGCCGAAGCTCCGCATCAGCTCCAGGTTTTCGGCGTCCAGGCTGTCGGGATTCGCCTCCACCGTCCATTCCTTCGGAGGTATCGAGCGTGAGCCCATGGACAATCGGCCTAGGCCCTCGAGGAGCCTGGCCAAGGCATCCAGCGAGAGAATGGTCGGAGTCCCTCCGCCAATATAAACCGTTTCATAGCCGTCTGCGCCGAATCGCTCCGATAGGATCGAGGCTCGCTCAAGGATGGCGTCGACGAGCTCGATGTGGACCGCATCGTAGTCAGGACTCCGAGGCGAAGCGGCTACCGAGAAAAAATCGCAATAGGCGCATTTCGAGGCGCAGAGCGGGATGTGGATATAGAGGGATCGTGGGGTTACGAAGTCCGGCGACGCATCGTAGCCGCGAAGGTCCATCAAGGCGGACCGAAGCGCTTCAGCGGCCAGTATCGAAGCAGGACCTTCGCGTCGAAGCGATCCAAGCGCACGGGACCCCAAAGCCGAGAATCGCTCGATGAGGAGCGGGCGTCGCCCGCGAGGTAGTACTCGTCCTTGCCGAGGACCCTCTCCTCCATCTGTCCCGACCCGGGCAGGTCGGCCTTCCACCCAATGGGCGCATCCTCGTGGGAAATGTCATATCGATTGGACGAAAGCTCGAATTCGGTCAGGAACTGGTCGCTTCCGGCGATCTTGACCTTGAAGACGAAATCGTCCATCCGGATCGTATCTCCCGGCAGGCCGACGACCCGCTGAAGCGTCGGTGCGGAGGGAATGCCGTCGCTCTTCGCGGAGCCGCTGGTCGTCGGTTTCTTCGTTTCCGGTCCGGTTGCGGGCGCGTAGGCAGGAGAGACGAGTTGGAAGGTCACGAAGCGAACGAGGGAGTCGGAGAGGAGGGCCCAGAAGCCCAGTCGCTTGGCATAATTGGGTTCGACCACGACGACGTCTCCCCTCGCGGGGCGCGAGACACCCCGGAGCTTGCCGAAAAGCGTGCGCGGTCCGAAGGCGAGCGGCGTCGCCAATAAGCGATCGCCCGGCAGGACGGTCGGAGCCATAGCCTGGGATCTCATGGAGTACGTGGCGAGGAAAAAACCCGAGAGGAATTCGTAGCACAGGAAGACGAGGAGAAGTACGGACAGGCGCTTCGCTGTCCTGCGCCTACCCTGTACGGCCTCCGCGTAGGATCGTCGCTTACCGGCCAAGATCGTCCCCGAAACGTGGTTTGAACATCGCGCAAGGACACTAGCATGATCGCGCCGCGCAGAGCTAGCCTTTCCCCCGCGTTGACAAGCGGGAAAGCGGTTCCTATAATCGTTTCGCGTGAGCATACCCGAGGGCGTCAAGGTCGTGGCCGTCAATAGGCGAGCTCATTTCGACTACGCGATAGACGAGACCTTCGAGTGCGGCGTATGCCTCCTCGGCACCGAGGTCAAATCCATAAAAGAGAACAGATTCTCCTTCCCGGACGCCTTCGCCGAAGTCCGCGACGGAGAGGTATGGATGAGGAATTTCAACGTCTCCGAATACCCTTTCTCCTCGGCCGCGTTCCAGCATGAGCCCGAGAGGAAGAAGAAGCTCCTCCTCCATGCCCAAGAGATAAAGCGCATAGATCGTCGAGTCCGGGAGAAAGGCTATACCCTCGTCCCCCTATCGGTCTATCTCAAAAAAGGACTCATCAAGATCGAGCTCGGCCTCTGCAAGGGAAAGAAGATGTACGACAAGCGCTCCGACATAAGGGAAAAGGAATTGGATAGGGAGATGCACCGCGCCCTCAGGCGCAGGAACGAAGGCTGAGCGCAGATGCGCATAACCGGCGGCAAGTACCGAGGCAGGAGCGTCGACGTCCCCAAGGGCGGCCTGGAGATCCGGCCGGCCATGGATCGCATGCGCGAATCGGTCTTCGCCGTGCTCGGCGACCTAACCGGGCTCTCCTTCCTCGATCTTTTTTCGGGTTCGGGAGTCATCGCGCTCGAGGCCGCGAGCAGGGGCGCGTCTCCCGTGGCCTGCGTCGAGAAGGACCCGGGAAAATTCGCGCTCCTACTTCGCAATGTCTCGATAGCCACCGAGAGGATCGACTGCAAGTCCATGCCCGTCGAGAGGTTCATCCTGCGGAACAAGACCGGCTTCTCGGTCGTTTTCCTCGATCCGCCCTTCCCGTACCGCTATCGGGTCGAGCTCCTGTCGAGCCTCGCCGACGGGCCCTCCGCAGCTCCGGGTGGCCTGGTCCTCGTGCATTATCCCGCGGAAGATGCGCCTCCGGACGCGATAGGCGCACTAGCCCTTGAGGACGAGCGGGAGTACGGCAGGTCGCGCGTGAGGTTTTACAGGAAATCGCGCCCCTAAGGGTCCCTGGAGCGCAGGCAGGCAGCGACTCTCTCGGCCGCGGAGAACGATACGCATTGTTCGGTAGAAACAACCGCGAGGAATGGCGGCGATTTATCGCTCGGCTGCCGCGAAGCCGCGGGCGGGGCCTGGGCCGCGCCGATCGCGGGTGACGAGCCTTTCGTAGGCGCTTTCGCCATATTTCGCCCATTCGCCATGCGACGAAATTAAAAGTATCGCGCGCATCACCGTAAAACAACCCGGTACGACTAATCGCGGGTTGATTATTGGATGCTTATCCTATATATTTTTATGAGTACGGCAGCATATTATGGATAAAAACCTATTCGATCGCTTCCCGGCTGATTGCCTCATCAAGACGGCCGACTTGCCTACTCCCGGCGTCGAGGGCGACCGAAAGGTCAAGCTCAACCGCAAGGGGAACGAGCTTTTCAATCGCGGCGACGTCGAAGCGGCGCGGCGCATCTTCCAAACCACCGGTTATTCGGACGGCCTCATCCGCGTAGGCGACAAGTACCTGTCCGATAGGAAGCCGATAGACGCGCTGAAGATGTACCGCCTCGCGCGAGACGACAAGCGCTCGGAAGGCATCATCAACACCGCCGCGCTGGTTATCCAACATTTACTTAATGAGGAAGAGGAAGCGAAGTGAGCGACAATAACATTCCCGAGTCCGTCCGCAAGGAAGGCGAGCACGATGCTCCGAACCAAGAGCTCGCCGAGATCGCGGAGCTCTCCAAGAAGGGATACCAATACCTCAAAGAGAACCGCATCGAGGAAGCCGAGGAATGCTTCGCCCGGATCCTCGAGCGGGATAGGGAGAACAATTACGCCCTCGTAGGCCTCGGCGACGCCGCTCGAAAGCGAGGTGCGTTTCGCGAGGCCGTGGACCACTACAAGAAATGCCTCGTCTACCATCCCGGGAATAACTACGCCCTCTTCGGCCTGGCCGACTGCTACAAGGCCCTCAACCAATATCAGAAGGCGATCGAGATCTGGGAACAGTACCTCCTCCACGACAACAAGAACATCACGGTGCTCACGCGCGTCGCCGACGCGTATCGCAAGGTCAGGGACTTCCGGAAATCGAAGGCCATCTACCTGCGCGTGCTCGAGATGGAGACCGACAATCCTTACGCGCTGATCGGTCTCGGGCATCTCCATTACGATTTCAAGGAGTACAAGGACGCCCTCGGCTATTGGCAACGGATGGTCGACCTCCAAGGCGACGAGGTCGACATCCGCGTCCTCACCTCCATAGGCAATTGCTACAGGAAGCTCAAGCAATTCGAGCTGGGCGTCCCCTACTTTGAAAAGGCCCTGGGCAAGGAACCGGACAACTTCTACGCCCTGTTCGGCCTGGCCGACTGCTACCGCGGCACCGGCACCCCCGAGGGCTCCCTGGACTTCTGGAACCGCATACTCGTGAAGGACCCCAAGAATAAGGTGATCCTCACGCGCGCGGGCGACGCCTACCGGAGCATGGACGACTACGAGAAGGCCGCCGACTACTACGAGCGCGCCCTGAATATCGAGTTCGACGTGTACGCCGTGCTCGGCCTCGCGGTGATCGCCCGCATGCAGGGCAAGACCCAGGACGCGATCGTGTCGCTGCGCAAGCTCATCCAGAACGACCCCAAGAACTACCGCCTCTATCTAGAGCTTTCGCTGTGCTACCAAGCCACGGGGGATCGCCAAAAGGCCCTCGAGGTGCTCACGGACTTCCAGCGCATGGGCATCCGCAATATCTACGTCCAGGACGCCGCCGCGAAGCTTCAGCGTTCCTAAAGCTTCGCTGACGCTTCGCCAGGCCTGCGGAGAGCATCCCTTTTTATTGAGGTTCCATGGATTCCTTATATGGCATGTCCCCGGCCGAATTGGCGCTCGCCTGCGCCTTTCGAGCTCCCTTCCGCTCCAGGCAGGTCCATAGCTGGCTCGCGCGCGGCGCGACTTCCTTCGACGAAATGACCGACCTCCCCCTCCTGGAGAGGGAGAGACTAAAGGCGCTAATCCCGCGCATCGCCTCGTCCGAGCCGGCGACCGAGTTCGAGGATCCCGACGGCTCGCTCAAGCTCCAGCTTCGCCTGACCGACGGCGCGGCCGTGGAGTGCGTGATGCTCGAGGACATCGAGGGCCGAAAGACGGCGTGCCTATCCTCCCAGGTCGGCTGCCCGATGGCCTGCGCCTTCTGCAAGACGGGGACCCTGGGCTACCTCCGCGACCTCTCCGCAGGGGAGATCATGGAGCAGTTCCATTTCCTCTCCGCCCGCCGCGGCCCGGCGTCCAACGTCGTGTTCATGGGCATGGGCGAGCCCTGCTCCAACCTGGGCGCGGTTCGAAAGGCTATATCGATACTATCCGGGACTGTCGGCATTTCCCTTCGCAAGATCACGATATCGACGAGCGGCCTGGTGCCCGGCATCCTCGAGCTCGCGGAGAAGGGCCCTCCGGTCCGCCTCGCGGTATCCCTTACATCGGCGAACGAGGAGCTGCGCAGCCGCCTCATGCCCGTGAACAGGAGCTGGGGGCTCGCCGCCCTCAAGGACGCCCTGACTCGCTATCAAGTCACGACTGGCGAGCGCGTCACCCTCGAGTGCGCGATCATGGGCGGGGTCAACTCCTCGCCCGCGAGCGCACGCGAGCTGGTGGACTGGATCGGCGGCCTGCAGGTCCAGGTCAACGTGATTCCTTGGAACAAGGTGCCCGGGCTGCCCTTCGTCGAGCCGACGCGCGAGGAGCTCGAGGCCTACATGGCCGTCCTCGACTCGGCCGGAGTCGTCGCGAGCCGCCGGATGAGGCGCGGGCGAGGCGTAATGGGCGCCTGCGGGCAGCTCGGGGAAACGCTGCTGGTTCCTCGGAAAGTCGAATAGGGACAGCACCTAGCCCAGCTTCTGCTCTATCCTCGCCAGTCTCGCGATGGCGGCCTCGCGATCCGCGTCCTTCTGGGCCAGCCGAAGCGCCTCTTTCGCCCAGCGCGCCGCCGCGCTCAGGTCTCCCGAAAGCCTCTCGTGGAGCTTGGCCCTCTCGATCGCGCAGCGATAGGTCCCCGGCAGCATTTCGGATACACGCAGGCAATCCTCGGCTCGTCTCTCCCTGCGGTAGCGCAGGGACAGGAGGAGCCCCGCCGCCTCGTCGCCCTCGCCCGCCGCCGCCTCGAGCAGCTCCTCGCCTTCCTCCACCCTGCCGGCCAACAGGAGGGTGCGGCCCAGCCCATAGAGATCCAGGTCCGAGGCGCAGGATCGGGCCCTCGGGTCGTCGAAGATCGCCTGCGCTCGAGCCGTCAGCCGGGCGAGGCCTACTACGTCCTCTGCGTTGTGCGATAGCACGAGGCGCATCAGGGGGTGGTCGCCCTCCCGAGCGAAGGAGAGCCAAACCTCCGGTATCATCGCGCCGGGCAGATCCTCGCCGCGCTCGACGCCGAGGACCTGGCGCTCGAGGAGTCCGAGCGAGGCGCCGCCGTGCACTCGCTTCCATAGCCTCCTGGACGCGAAGAGCGCGTCGATGTGCATCTCCGGCTCGGGCGGTACGATGCCGTTCATCACGCAGCGGGTCCTGAGGAGGGGCAGGTCGAAGGCCCTGCCGTTATAGCTCACGATGCAGGCATCGCCTTGGAGGAGGCTCACTAGGTGCTCGATGAAGGCGCCCTCTCCGGGATAATCCTCGAGGAAGAGCTGCGTCAACTCGAATTCGCCGTCAACCGCCCGGCCGACTGCGGCGAGGAAGGCGACGGTTCCCGTGCCTCCCGAGAGACCCGTCGTCTCGAGGTCGAAGAAGCGGAACCGGTCGATCAGGACGCGCTCCGAGGCCCCGCCCATCGCCCGGAGGCGCTTAAGCGGTGCGAAAACCGTCGGGTCTAGGCTCTCCGGAAGCCCGAGAGAGTAGCGTAGGGTCCGCGCCCAGGCCAGCTCCCCGATCTTGTCCCAGCCGCCCAAGAATGAGGCCGTTCCTCGCGCCGCGCCGGACGCGCGGGAGCGCCCCGCCCGCCCGGGATCCGCGGCCTCGCCCAGCTCGGCGGCCTTGACGAGGCCGAGCTTCCGTATCCTGGCCAGGCGGCCTTTGAGGTTAGGCGCCACCGCCCAGGGCTCCCAGCAGCTCCAGCACCCGCGCCTTGACCTCCGGGCCGGACGCGGGTCCGCCGCCGCCCCTCCCCGAGTCGGCGAAATCGACGCCTATGCAGGAGGGGCAGCCGCCGCCGCAGGGGCAGGCGACGAGCCGCTCCCTCGCCGCGGCGACCGAGGGACCGAGGAGCCGCGCGAGTCCCTCGGCGAGCCCGGTCCCTCCCGGGTACCGATCGAAGAAATACAGGGCGCCGCAGCCGAAGTGGGGATCGCGGACGCGCTCCACCCGCCCGAGGTCCCGTCCATCGCACATCAGGAAGGCGGGCGCGATGTCGTGGAGCAGCCGCCCGGCGCCCGAGAGCACCGCCGCCTTGAACGCCTCGCTCGAGCTCGCCGCGAGGGCGTCGCCTGCCTTCGTCCCCGCCTGGAAGAGTATGGCGATCGCGCGGGTCTGCATCTCCTCCGATGGAAGGTTTATCTCGCCGTAGCCTATGTTCTCATGGCTGTGGAAGCGGAGTTTCTTGTATTTCTCGGCCTGGGTCCGGACGAGGACGTCGCCGAGGACGCACTCGGCGACCGCCTTCGACCCCTCGGCGCCGAGGAGGAAGCGCTCGTCTTCCGTGAGCACCTCGATGTCGGTCTTGACGACCGCATCCGTCCAATACTCCAGGTCCTTTTCGGCGACGTGGCATATCCTGTTATCTATGTCGAGCTTCCTCACCATGAATTGCCTTCCGAGGTGGATGTAGACGGCGTTGTCGAAGATGAGCTCCTTCGCGCTCGGCCGATCCATCTCGCCGATCACCCTAGCCCCGCCCCCGGTCTCGTCGACGATGACGACGTTGTCGGCGGTGGCCGATCGCAGGGATATCCTCTCGCTCGGGTAGCCCTGGTCGGACCAGTACCAACGGCCGCCCGTGCGCCGCACGATGCCCTCTTCCTCGAGAAGGGAGAGGCCTACCTCGGTAGCGGAGCCTTCAGAGTCCTCGACGGCCTCCCCCGCCGCGCCGAGAACCTCGCCCTCCGCGAAGGGCAGTTCGAAGGCGGCGCATTTGAGGTGGTCCATGAAGATGTAGGGATTGTCGGGATCGATCCGGGCCTTCTCGGGGCTGCGGCCGAAGAAGTATTCGGGATGGGAGATGATGTATTGGTCCAGGGGCGAGGAGGAGGCTACGAGGATCGCGAGCGAGACGGAGCCCCGCCTGCCCGCCCTGCCCGCCTGCTGCCAGAAGCTCGCGAAGGCGCCGGGGAAGCCCGCGACGACGGCCGCGTCCAGGCCGCCTATGTCTATGCCGAGCTCGAGAGCGTTGGTCGAGACGACGCCGTGTATCGAGCCTTCGCGGAGGCCCTTCTCGATAGCCCGCCTCTCGCTCGGCAGGAGGCCTCCCCTATAAGGGCTCACGCGGATGCCCTCGTTGCGGTTGTAGGGATTGGCGAGGGCCTCGGTGATGTACGAGGCGATAAGCTCGACCTTGAGCCTGGAGCGGGCGAAGAGGATGGTCTTTACCCCGGCCCGGAGGAGCTTCAGCGCGAGCGACTCGGACTCGGTCGCGGTGCTCTTGCGTATGCCCTGCACCGGATCGACGAGGGGCGGGTTATAGAAGACTACGACGCGCTCGCCGCGCGGGGCGCCGTTCTCCTCTATCTCCTCGACCTCGCGGCCTATGAGCGAATGAGCGAGCTCCCCGGGGTTGCCTATCGTCGCCGAACAGAGGATGAAGCGGGGAGAGGCGCCGTAGAAGGAGGCTATTCGCAGGAGCCTGCGCAGGACGTTCGCGACGTGGCTGCCGAAGACCCCGCGATAGGCGTGCATCTCGTCTACCACGACGTAGCGGAGGTTCGAGAAGAAATGTATCCACTTCGCGTGGTTGGGCAGGACCCCGGAGTGGAGCATGTCGGGATTCGAGATCACGATGCGCCCGGTGTCGCGAGCCGCCACGCGCAGGGAATCCGGCGTGTCGCCGTCGTAGGTATACACGCGGAGGGGCAGCTGCCCGCCCAGTGCCAGCTCGTTGAGCTCGGCCTGTTGATCCTGGGACAGGGCCTTCGTTGGGAAGAGGTATAGCGCCCTCGCCGTGCCCTCCTCGAGGAGCGTCTGGATGACGGGAAGGTTGTAGCACAGCGTCTTGCCGCTCGCCGTGGGAGTCACTACTACGAAATCCTTCCCGTCGCGCGCGAGCTCGTAAGCCCTCGCCTGGTGAGAATAGAGGCGGTCTATGCCGCGGGACGCCAGCGCTCCGGCGAGGGAGGGAGCCAGGTCGTCGGGCAACGGGGCCCACACGGCCTCGCGGAGCGACATGCGCTCGACGTGGGCCACGCGCGGCCCGATTTCCGGATCCGAGAGCAGATCCTCGATGAACGACGTGGCAGAAGGCCTGATCATGGTCTATACTGTACCCGTTATCGCCACCTTTCGTAAACGGCGGCGAGAGAGGAGATTCAGATGCCCAAAGTCCTTTCAATCGTGCTCGGAGGAGGCAAGGGAACCCGTCTTTTCCCCCTTACCAAGGATCGAGCCAAGCCCGCGGTTCCCTTCGGGGGCAAGTACCGCCTCGTCGACATCCCTATTTCCAATTGCATCAACGCCGGCTTCAACCAGATCTATATAGTCACGCAATTCAACTCGGCCTCCCTGCATCTCCACGTCGGCAGGACCTACAATTTCGACAGCTTCTCGAAGGGCTTCGTGCAGGTCCTCGCGGCCGAGCAGACGCTCGTGCACTCGGGCTGGTTCGAGGGAACCGGCGACGCCGTGCGGAAGAACCTCGTCCATTGCAGGCCCCAGAATCCCAGCCACTACATCATCCTATCGGGCGACCAGCTCTACCGGATGGACCTTGCGGACATGTTCGAGAAGCACGTCGAGTCCGGCTGCAGGCTCACGATAGCCTGCACGACGGTGAGCCGCTCGGAGGCGAGCGCCCTCGGCATCCTGGCCATCGACAAGGACTCCCGCATCGTCGACTTCCAGGAGAAACCGGGCCCCACCAAGGCGATAGACTCGTTCAAGATCCCGAAGGAACTCCAGGGCGACCGCCGCGGGGGCAAGGACTACCTCGGGAGCATGGGCATCTACATCTTCGACGCCGAGCTTATGGAGAAGGCGCTCTCGGGCTCGGAGAACGACTTCGGTAAGGAGATCATCCCCACCATCCTCACCCAGGAGAAAGTGAACGCCTATGTCTTCGACGGATACTGGGAGGACATCGGGACCATCAAGTCCTTTTACGAGGCCAACCTTGATCTCACCGCCATCAATCCGAAATTCAATTTCTACGAAGAAGACAGGCCCATACACACCCACAAGCGCAATCTGCCCGCCTCCAAGCTCAACTATTGCTCCATCAACCAGGCCTTGACCGCCGAGGGCTGTATCATCACGAACGCGTCGATCACGAGATCGATCGTCGGAGTGCGGACGGTCATCGAATCGGGGGCGAGCTTGGACGGAGTGGTATGCATGGGCGCCGACTATTACGAGATCCCCGCGCAAAAGGCGGCGAATAAGGCCGCCGGCAGGCCCGACGTAGGCATCGCTCAAGGCTCGATCATCAAGGGCGCAATAATCGACAAGAACGCTCGAATCGGCGAGAACTGCCGCATCGGCATCGATCCCAAGGAAAGACCCGACGGCGACTTCTCCATGTATTATATTGTAGACGGGATAATAGTCATCCCCAAGAATGGGATAATTCCCTCGGGCACAGTTATTTAGTGTATAGCCTAAAGCGCGTGGGCGTGGCTTGGAACGTCCAGCCGGCCACTACCCAGTATCGCTTGCCCTTTTCCATATAGGCTCCCGCGCTCGAGCTAGAGCCCACCTCGTCTATGCTGGCCGCGATTTCGCGGCCGGCATCGTCGTAGATGGCGACCACCGTGCCGGCAGCCCCGGGCTTGGCGCCGAAGCTGCGTTTCCCGCTCGCCAGACAATCGTAGCGAAATGCCGTGAAGGCGACTTCGGTATCCACGGGCATTCCTTGGGAGAAGAGATCGAACCGAAGGTAACGCTTCGGTTCGGCCAGGTCGCCGGGCTTGAAGCGGCCCAGGGCGGTCTCGAGCGCAGCAGCCGCATCGGGCGGAGCCGAGATGGCGGCGTCTAGGGCCGATATCGCCGAACCCCTATCCCGGTCCTTTCCGACTAGCACCAGGGATCCATCTATGAGGAGGAGGAGGAGCCCTCCCCTCGCACCGGGAACGGCTTGAGGCGAGTCGAAGGCGGGAGAGCCGAGCTCGGCCAGGGAGCTCGCCGCGTCGCCCGCCCTCGAGTTGAGCAGGATGCCTCGCCCCGTCCGCCCGTCGATCCCGGCGTAAAGCGTATCCTTGTCCGCGGCGATGAACGAGGTGACGCCTTCCCAGGCCCAGGATCGCAAGACCTGACCGCTCTTCGTCTCGATTTCCGAGGCGCCGCCGCCGACGAGGGCGACTATCGCGCGCGAGCCGTCGGCTATCGGCCGGATCGAGGGATCGAAGGGGCCGGGCGAGGCTCCGATGCCCTTGCCGTCGGCGAGGGAAAAGACGGAGAGGCTGCCGCTGTCGGCGAGGACGAGGGCGACGCCGTTGCCCGCCGATATCGAGCGGGCCCGGGCAGTCAAAGCGGCGCTCCAGACCGCGGTTCCGCTCGATTCGTCGAAGGCATCGAGCATGGAACCCGCCGCCGCGACGATGATTCCCGGCGCATAGGCGATATCCGCGGCCCCCGCCGCCAGGCTATGCGACCACAGCTGGGCTCCCGTCGAGGCGTCGAGGAGGCGAAGCCACCCGGCCTCGTCGGCGACGGCGATTCGCCCCCCCGGAACGGCGAGGAGACGACTAGCCGGCGGACCTTCGCTTTTCCAGGCTTCGGTCAGCCTCTCCCCCTCGCGTTCGGCCAGCAAGCCGCGTAAAGAACCACGGCCCGGGGCGAGGGCATCGGCACAGGCGGCGATCACCCTCTCCCCCGCGGAGGCTAAGGCCAGGATCGGTCCGGGTAGGCTCGCTCGCGCGCCCGAGGCAAGGACGAGCTCGTAGCCCTGACGCTCCGAAGCGGACCGAGGGTCGAGGCGCCGCGCGATCGCGGCCGTCGAAAGCCCGCCGCCGAGTGCCAGTGAAACGCCGGCCTCGGGCAGGCCGGAGGCGGCGATGAGGGCCACCGGCGATTCCGGGCTCGCCGCGATCCCGCCGAGCAGGCCCGAACTCTCGAAGGCAGCGCGCGGATCGGGCCCCTTCGTTTCGAGGGCGCCCTCCGCCGATCCTGCGCCCTGGCCGCCGCCCTTGGTCGCGCCTTCGCGCGCAGGGCAGGAGGCGAAAGCCAGGGCGGCTACGAGCGTCAGCGCGAGGGCCCCGCGTTTCGAGGCTCTCATGGGCGCCAGCCCCTTAGGAGGGCAAGCTCGAGGTCGGCCCTATCGAGTGGGTGAAGGAGGCGGGCGGGGCTCCCTTCCTTCGGGAAGGCATCGATGGCGAAGGCCAGTCTCGAGCCCTCGGGGTCGTAAGCCGACACGACGACTTGATCGTATTTGGCCAAAACCTGGGCTCGCTCGACCTTCGTCAATTCGGCTTTCTGCGTGAAGCCTGCCGCGCGCGCGAATTCGCCGGCGTACTCCGCGGCCGCTAGGTCGGCGCGGACGGGAAAGGATATGGATTGACCGGCGGCGTCGGTCGCGGTGGCGAAGAAAGCCAGTTCGCGGCCGAAAGCCTCGGGCGGGGGCTGTAGATCGATCATCCTTACGAGTAGGCTCGCTGGGGCCGAGCCCAAGGCCTGCGCGGCAGCCTTGGCTACCTGGGGCGAGCCTTCAAGCCGGGCTTGGGCGCCCTCGGCCGCCTGAGCGTAAATTGCGGAGATGCGTCGTGAAGCCTCAGCGAATAGGCTCGCATAGCGGGACTCCCGCCTCGCGACCTCGGCGAACCCCCGTTTTTCCAATAGTAGGAGGGCCGGCTCGGGGCCGCGCCGCGTCGCGCCCGGCTCCTCCTCGTCAGCGATCGCCACCTCGAGGCCGTTCAGCGCGGCGATCGCGGCGAGAGGCTCAGTCGCTGCGCTGGGCGCCTGGGCGAGGGGGATCGCCCGCCCCGCCGCGGAAGCGAAGACGGACAGCACGGACTCGCTCACCCCGCACAGCGAGGCGAGGTAGCGGCGACCGGCTGCCGGGGATCCGGCCCAGGCCGCCGATAGGCGGCTAGCGGCCTCGGCCGCGGCGCATTCGCGAGGGCCGCGAGTCGACATGGCAGCGAGTAGGGCCGCCATCCGTTCCTGCCCGATGGCGTCGAGGGAAGCGATGCCCTCGCCGAGGGATGAGATTTCCACGGCCGTCGCAGCGGCGAGATCGCCGGGGTACGAGGCGAGATAGGATGCCGAAATCCACGCCTCGTACGCAGCCGCGGCGCCCTCGAGGCGCTCGAGCGGACCGGCCGCGGTGGGGGACAGAGCGAGAATTCGCGCCTTGGCCGCGACGAGCGATCGAGCGATCCTCTCGGGCTCCCTGCGCGCCATCGAAGCGGCGGCTTCGCGCGCTCCCGCGGCTCCTTCCCTGCGCAGGAGCGTCACCAGCTCGGCGATCTCCGGAAAAAAGGCGAATGCGTCCTTGGATTTCCCCTCGAAGTACCGTTCGAGGCCGATGGAGGACTTTTCCCCGATCCCGGATGCGAGTATGGTCTCGGCCAGGGATTCTGCTGCTGAGGCCATGCCCTCTTCGATGGCGGAAAGGAGCCGCGCGGACGCGGCGGCCCTCGTCCGCGCCGCCGCGAAAACCGCGGGCGCATCGGCGGACTTGCCCGAGCCGTCCGCCCTGACCCACGAAATTCCGCTCGCCTTCGAGGAAGCGATGCGCGCGAAGGCGTCGAGCGCTTCGTCCTCCGCCTTGAGCTGGGCCTCCCTCGCGGCCCTGCGCCTCGCGTCCATAGCGGCCGAGGCTTCGTCCATCGTCGCAAGCAGCCTTGCGGCCTTGGCGGCGGACTTGGCCGGCAAGTAGGCCGTCACGCCCTGGGGATAGGCTGCGGCGGAGGAGAAAAAGGCCGCGAGCAGGAGGACCGAAATCTTCATGCCATGACCTAGTCGGCTAGTTCTTCCGCGCCGATATCGGGGCCCGCGTTTCCGGGGACCTCTCGACCCGGTCCGGGCCGGCGATGCCCGCTGAAGTCGACATCGTATCCCGAGCTGAGGGGAAGGGCGCCGCTCACGCAGGCGGAGTCCGGGCGAAGGGGAGCCTGGGCCTTGACTGCTGCGGCGAAGGTACGCTCGGGCGCTTCCGATATGATCGGCCTCGCCGAATAGAGCGCCTGGTCGGCGTTGAGAGCATTGAGGGAGTCGAGGTCGCTCGCCTCATACGCTCCCGAAAGAAGCCTGTCGAACCCCCAGACGCAATCGGCGACCAGCACGCCCTGCCCCGGGGCGGAGCCGGATCGATACAGCTCGGAGCCGCCGCCGGAGCACTCGAGTATGCAATTCCAAACCTGGGGGGGCGTGCCCTGCACGTCGAAGAAGCGAAGGCCTCCCTTGTCGGAATCCGCGACGATCGTATCGTGCCTGAAGGCGGGGCCTCCATCGGAGATCTCGAAGAGCACACCGGGTCCCTTCCACAAGACGAGGGCCTTGCTGTTCTTAATTTCCCCTTTTACGCTCTTGAAGGAGCCGAGGCGCAGGAAGCCCGAGCCGCCCTCGGCCTTGATGAGGCTGCGGTCGACGAGGAGGGAGGCGGACCTCAGGGACAGCAGATTCAAGCCGAGGTCCGAGCCGCTGTCGATGAGGGACTGGCTGATCGACAGGGAACCTCCGTCCATGTCGAAGGCGCCGAAGATACGGACTCCCTTCGCCCCCGCGACGGTGCTCCCGGAAATGGAGATATCGCTCGAATCGGAGGAGAAGGCGGTGCCCGACATCGCCCTGGTAGCCTTGATCCGCGAGCCGCTGAAGGCGATCCTCGAACGAAGCGCGGAGACGATCAGGAGGTCCCCGTCGGCTCCGGCGACAATCGAGGAATCGGCGACGGCCAGGGAGGCGTTCGACAGTGAGATGAGGGGACCGGGTCCTGCCGAATCCGCGGAGAGATCCACTTTATTGAAGGAGAGCGAGCCCCCCTTTTGGGTGAAGGCGGTCTGCCCCTTCAGCAGCGAGACGCGGACCGTCGCGCGCGCGGAAGGATCCTTCGCCCATAGCTTGCCGAAGCCGCCGGCCAAGCTTATTTCCGCGTTGCCTACGACCGGCGCGCGCATCTCGAAGGCGCCACGCAGGTTCACGCTCCTCCTGCCGGACTTCAGGGCCGACGCGAGCGCGGCGTCGATGCTCTTGAACGGCCGGTCGGGCGAGCCGTCGCCCTTGTCCCCGCCGTCCTCTGCCGCGTAAACCGATGAGCGGTCCACGATGATCGTTAGGCTCTTCATCTCGGTCGATTTGTTCCCGGCCGCATCCAAGTCGTAGGCGCGCACGATGTAGGTCACCGGGCCGGCGTCGGAGCCCGCGAGCTCGAGGTTAGCCTTGACCGGCGCAAAGGGGCCGTTGATGCCGTCGGCGGAGACCGAAGCGAAGACATCCTTCCCGCCTGTGCCGGGCACTAGGGAAAGGCTCACCGCCTTGTCGGAATAGGCTGTCGGCGTTTCCGCCGGCCTGGGCGGGTCTGGGGGCTTGCGGTCCAGGGAAAAGCGCAGGACCCGTCCCTCCCCGCCCGAGCCTCCCGAGAAGGCCCGATAGCGCAGCACGACGGCTCGCTCCTCTCCTGCGGGACAGGAGAGCGCGAGGGAATCGCCGAGGAGCGGGGAGGAAAATGTGGGCTCGGGCGGAATCGTGCCGTCGAGGCGTATCTCGTATCGCAGGGTCGCCTTCGCCGCAGGCTTGAGCGTTACGTCGCCTGCGATCGCGGCGCCATCCGCGACGCCCGTCAACGCGATATCGGGAAGGAGCTCGGGCAGGGCGAGGAGGATCGAGCTCGAGGCCGAGCGCTGGCCGAGGTCGTCCTCGCCGTACCAGCTTATCTTGACCGAGCTCCTCTCTCGGGGCAGCGCGATCGGCGCGGCATAGAGCGAGGGCGCGGAACCGTCGACCGAGGCGAAGAGGGCTCCGTCGTAGGAGGGAAAGGCGGCGAAGGCTCCCCTGCCGGCGGGATCGGCGGCGAGGGTCGGCGCCTCGGGCGCTGCCGGCAGGGGGACTTCGTCGGCGGGATTCGACAGGTGGACGCCGAGGGGCTTCGTGGAATACGTGGCCACGCCGTCCCTGAGCAGGCCGTAATATACGGTCAGGTCCCCCGCCCAACCGTAGGGACAGGGCAGGCGCAGCTTGGCGACGCCGCCGTCGGCCGAGATCCTCTCAAAGTCGCCGAGATAGGACGGGGGCGATTCGGGATCGACGTCGAGGAGGAGGGCTGCTCCCGGCGGGACGGCGAGCCTGAGCTCCGAGTAGCCGCGCGCGGCCTCGAGCTCTGGCTTGGGAAGGGAGTCGTCGACGGCTATGGCCAAGGAGTCGGGTTGGGGGGCGGCCGCGGGCAGGCCCGCCTCCGCAAGTCGATACACGAATCGCGAGGGATAGCTCCGATTGCCCGATTGGTCGACCGAATAGGCGAGGACCGTATAGGTCGCCGTGCCGGAGGCAGGGGGTCGCAGGCTCGGCCGCGAATCCTCGCCGTAGCGGGAGAAGGAGGGAGAGCCGCCGTCGGGGCCGACGAGGGTCCAGAATATGTCAGCACCCTCCTCTCCCGTGAGGACGGGCTTGAGGGCCTCGCGGAAAAGCCCCGTCGCGGGCTCGGCGCTCGGCGCTCGGGGCCGAGTCTTGTCGATGACGTAGCCGGTGACCGGCGCCTCCGCGGATCCCCCCCGATCCGTCGTCACTTGCATGAGATAGGCGCGGGTTTCCCCCGGGGTCGCGGAAAGGGTAAGGCTGCGATCATAGGGTATATATTGGCCGTCGGGCAGGAAACGGAAGAACGAGGTCCCGTGGTCCGGCGGATAGACTACCAGGTCCTTGCCCGAGACGAAGGATTGGTCAGGCGCGGGCAGGGCCGAGGGCTCGCCGGCGGCCTGCGCCGGAGCCGAGGAAGTAGCCAGCGCCGCGAGCATGAGGAATGCGGAGAATGCCCGCCAGGCATTGCGGTCGGGACGCGTCATACGCCTCACTTCTTTATCGGGCCGAAGGCCTCGCGGAGATCGGGATCCTCGGAGTAGTAGTGCGATTCGAGCTCGGCCTCGGAGAGGCCGACGAGCTCGTGGCTCATATAGTGGATCCATACCTCGTCCGAGGGGTCCTCGAGTACATGCTTGCGGCACCAGTAGTCCGGGACGATGGGCAGCTTCTCGCGGCGGTATTCGCAGACCTTGTAGTCGTGCACCGCGATCTTGACGTCCTGCCGAGGCAGTCCCTTGGCGAGGATGACTTCGGCCAAATGGTTTATCGTGCGCCCCGAATCGTAGATATCGTCGACGAGGAGGACCTTGTCGCCGCTCCTGAGGTACTCGGGGCTGTAGGTCCAGCCGTCGATCCTCACCTGCTCGCGCTGGTTTATCCCGGCGTAGGAGCGGGCCACGACGGCGGCGTAGAATACCGGTCGGGCCGCCTCCTTGCGGACGATCTTGAAGTACTCGCTCATCACGTTGCCGATATAGGCGCCGCCGCGAAGGGAGACGTAGATCACGTCCGGTATGAAGCCCTCGCTGTAGATCCTGTACGCCATCTTGATCGCGTTGTTCCGAATGACGTTATACGGGACGAATTCCTTCTTCACGGGCTACCCCTTACGATAGATATATCGGCGCCGGAGGGTCAAAAAAATAGAGCCCGTCCGGGCGGGACGGGCTCCGGTCGCCGGCTGGAAGCCAGCGCACCTAGACTATAATTTCACTTCTTGACATAGGCAAGCGTCGAAACGGTCTCCCCATCCCTATTCACCGTGAAAGAGAGCTTCTTCGCGCTCGGATCATTGACCGCGGCGTAGAATTCCCTGACGTTGCTGATGGCCTTGTCGTTGACCTCCGTGATTATGTCCTGCGGCTTCAGTCCGACGATGGAACCGGGCGATTTGTCGCTGACGCTCAGGACGAATACGCCCTTGACGCCTTTGGGCAGCTTGCCCTGGTCGATATCCTCGAATTGCAGGGAGCGGATGGTGACGCCCGGATAGTAATTGCCCTGGTTCGCAGCCGTGCTGTCCTTACGAACCTCTATGCTGACCGAGAGGGTTTGCTTCTTCCCGTTCCGGAGCACGTCGATCGAGGCGGACTTGCCCACGGGCAGGTCGCCGACGAGGCGGACCAGCTGATCCATGCCTTTTATCTCCTCGCCGTTCACCTTGAGTATCACGTCGCCCGGGAGAATGCCGCCCTTCTCGGCGGGGCTCGACTTGAAGATCGAGGATGCTATGACGGCCTTCTTAGGATCGGCGCCGAGATCCTCGGCGCTGGCCTTGTCGGGGGCGTCGAGGCCTACGCCCATCCAGCCGTACTCGACCTTGCCCTTGCTGACGAAGTCGTCTATCGCCTTCTTCATGTTGTTGATCGGGATGGCGAAGCCGAGGCCTATGCTCCCGCCCGTCGACGAGGCGATCCAGGTGTTCATGCCGATGACCTCGCCCCTGATATTCACGAGGGCCCCTCCCGAGTTGCCCTTGTTGATCGAGGCGTCGGTCTGGATGAAGTCGTTGATGTTGCCGTCCGGCCCGCCCGAGCGGTTGACGGCGCTCACGATGCCCGCGGTGACCGAGGACACGAGGCCAAGCGGGCTGCCGATCGCGATCGCCCAATCGCCGACCCTCACGCTCGACGAGTCGCCGAGGGCGGCGACGGAGAAGCCCTGCGAATCGGATTCGAATTTCACGAGAGCCATATCCTTGCGAGCGTCGCTCCCAACCAGGGTCGCCTTGTACTCCTTCTCGTCCTGGGTGATCACCGTGATCTCGCTGGCGTTCCCGGCCACGTGGTTATTCGTGAGGACGTAGACGGTCTTGCCGTCCTGCCGGACGATGATGCCCGAACCGAGGCCCTTCTCGGCGTAGGGCTGCTGAGGCTGGCCCGAGCCGTCGTCGGGGTTGTTGAAGAAGAAGCGGAAGGGCAGCTGGTCCTGCGGCGCGGCCTTGGGCGCCTGGGCCTTCTCGACGACGTTGATCTCGACGACCGAGGGCTGAACCTTATCAGCGACGTAGCGGAAGGCGTTCTGCACCGCCTCGGCCTGGCTGAGGGCGGCCTTCACGTCCGCCGGGAGCGGTGCCGCCGGGGACTCGGCCCTGATTAGGGCGGAGGGGAGAGCGGCGCTGCGCGCCCCCCTGGAAAGCCCGAGATAGGTAGCTCCGCCGCCGATGAGGGCGCCGACCAGGATTAGGTTAAGGATGAAAAAATTACGCGAGTAGAGTTTCTTTACGAACGACATGATACGCTCCTTGTGGTTCGTTGTCATAGCATGAATATAATAAAGCCCATCGCGTAAGGTTACGTTCCAGCCGGCCATCGGCGGGGAAACAGGAAGATTTTACGCAGTTTACGCCCGCGATGCCGGCATCGCCCACGAAGTGAGGACCTCAACTCCATCGGACAGAACGGCAATGGTGTGCTCGTAGTGAGCTGATATTTTTTTATCCAACGTGACCACCGTCCAATCGTCGTCCAGCACCTTCACGTCGCCCTTGCCGAGGTTGATCATCGGCTCGATGGCGAGCACCATGCCCGGCACGATGCGCGGATTCGGCCCCGGGCTCACGTAATTCGGGACCTGGGGATCCTCGTGAGCCTCGAAGCCGACGCCGTGCCCGCAGTATTGGCGCACGACACCGTAGCCGTTCGCCGTCGCGTGCGCGAATACGGCCCTCGATATGTCATGGATCCGGGCGCCCGGCTTGATCGCGGCGATGGCCCTATCCAGGCATTCCCTGGTAACGGTCATGAGCCGATCGGCCTCCTCGGATACCTTCCCGACCGGAAGCGTGATGGCGGCGTCGGAGAAATAGCCCTCCAGCTCGATCCCGCAATCGAGGCCGACGATGTCGCCCTCCTTGAGGCGGCGCTTGCCGGGAATTCCGTGGATGACTTCCTCGTTCACCGACACGCAGATGCTCGCGGGGTAGTCCCCGTATCCGAGGAACCAGGAGCGGGCTCCGCGGGCCCCGACATAGCGGCGTACCGCCTCATCGAGCTCGCCCGTGCTTACGCCCTCCTTCACCATCGGGATTACGTGCGCGAAAAGCTCCGAGAGCATCGCGCAGGACTTGCGGACGCCGGCCAGCTGCTCCTCATTCTTAAGTCGTATCAATGCGATGCCTCCGTACCATTTATTTCGAGCCGGTCGCCGCGCGGGCCAATATCGACGCCTCCGGATCTCTCGGGTCGGCCAGGGAAGCCGACCTGTAGGCCCTCGCCGCGCCGGCGGCGTCGCCGAACGCGCCGAGCGCGCGCCCGAGGGCCTTGAGGGACTCGCACCTATCCCGGGGCGACCGCGCCGAGGCGGCGGCCTCGGAAAACGCCTGGGCCGACTTCGCCGAGTCGCCCATCGAGGTGTAAAGGCTGCCGATCGCGTAGCCCCGCGGCGACAAATAGTCGCCCGACGTATAGTCGCCCGACGAATTATCCGCCGACGGAGCCGCCCTTAGCGAGATGACTGCGGCCGGGAAATCGCCCCGCGCGGCGAGCATGAGCGCATCGTAATACTGGCCGTAGGCCAGGGCGACTTTCCTTCGAGCGGCGCTCTCCCTGAGCACGGCCATCTCGCCGTACATTCCCCGTATCGCCAGCTCGCGGAGCGCGGCTCCGATGACCTCGGGATCCTCCGGTCGCGCGGCCGCGAGCCCCTCGAGCTCGGCGACGTAGCGGCCCTCGCTCTCGGCCCTGCCCTTGATGAGCACCGCCAGGATCGCGAGATAGCCGGAACCCCGGCCATCGGTAGAGGCCGCGCCCTCGAGGGCCGCCAGGGCTTCGGCCTCGCGTCCGCGACGCGCGAGGTTCAAGGAGTACGCCGCGAGGGCGCCGTCGCGATCGGCCGAATCGGGGCCCGATAGGAAAGCGGCCTTGAGCCTGGCCCAATAGCTATCGCCGGCCTCACTCGACGCCGACACATATGCCAACTCCGCGTAGGGTTTCCAGGAGCGCCGGGGCGAGAGGGAGATCGAACGCTCCCAGCGACGCTTCGCCAAATCCCTGTCGCCGATGATCCACGCCGCGTCGCCCATCAGCGCCAGCTCGCCCGACGCGGAGGCCGCATCCGGCAATGCGGCAAGGGCCTCGTAGAGGCCGCAGTCCCAGAGGAGAAGGGGCGGCGCGCGTACACCGGCGGCGAGGCCCTTCGAGAGCCAGGCTCGGGCGGAGAGGGCGTCCCCCGAGGCCAGGGCCGCCGCAGCCGCGCCGAGGAAGGCCCGGGGATCCCCGATGATCTCGGCGAGCCTCCCGTAATCGGCGCTTTGCGCGCGCGCTCCCCGGGACGCGATGAAGGCTTCGGCCCATAGCGATGGCCGACCGTCGGGCGAAAGCGGTTTTGGGAAGAGGGCCAGGGCATCCGCAGGGCGGCCCGAGCCCAAGTACGCATGCGCGGCGACGGCGGCGATCGGCTCGGAGGCGGGGAAGGCTTTCCGCGCCCTATCGGCCGTCTTCGCGTAGCGGCCGCCGTCCCCGGCGGCCGCAGCCGCCCTCGCCCTCTTGAGCAGCGACAGCCAGTCCGAGCTCTCTCGCGCGTACGACGAGGCGGCCGAAAAGGCTCTCTCGAATTTGGACGCGGCTCGCGAGCCGATGAGGTAGTCGAGGGACCGCAGGGATGTCGAGAAAGCCGCTATTCGGCGTCTTTCGGACGCGGCGCCGCAGGAGGAGAGGCAGGTCGAGAGGGTGATGGCGAGGAAGGCGGCGGCGAGAAGGGCCGTCGCTCGCGGGGGCCGCGGAGCGGCTCGCCTAGCCCTTTGCGATCTCGGTTTTCCAAATACCATCGAGCACTCCGTTGATGAAACGGTAGGAGTCCTCCGAGCCGTACTCCTTGGCTATCTCGATGGCCTCGTCTATCGTGATCTGGGCCGGTATGTCCCGCTGGAATAGCAGGGAGTAGGCCCCGATCCGAAGCACGGCGAGGTCGACGCGCTTTAGCCGCTCGAAGGACCAATTCTGGAGATGGGATCGTATCGCCTCGTCGACGACGGCGACACACTCGAGGGTCCCCGCGATGAGGAGTCGAGCGAAGGCCGAGACCTCGTCGTCGAGGGCGATGCGCTTCTCCTCGTCGAGCCAGTCGAAGTCGAGGAGGCCTTCGGCCTTGCCTCCGGACGAATCCCAGGCATAGATGGCCTGGAAGGCGAGTATACGCGCTTTCCTCCTGGATGCCACTTCCCGGCCTACTGCAGCACGATGTTGTAGCCGCTGCCCTTGAGGGCCTTGAGGGCGGTCATCTCCGCGTCGTCCAGGACGCCGACGAGATTGGCCGGGGAAATCGTGATCATACCCTCCTTGCGGAGCCTGGCATTGAGGGCATCGCGGGTGGTTTTCTGGAGATCTGCGTATTTAGTCGTCCTGAGGTCGTTCACGACGAGGGCCAATACCGTCGCCGAGGGGTTGGCCTGGGCGGCCTTGGCGCTGGACAGGCCCTCGATGAGATCGTCAAAGCCGAGGACCTTCTCCGGAAGGAAGGCCCCTGCCCTCACGATGCTGTAGCCCGAATCGTCCTCGATCAGGTCGCTTACCTCGCCTTCCTTGAGCTTGAAGACGGCGTCGTATAGGGCGGGGTACTGCTTCTTCGACTCAGGGGTCTTGGCCAGGACGAGGTTCATCATGGTCTGGTAGCCAGACCCGGTGGGATCCATGGCTCCTCGCACGAGGTAATCGTCGAAGTCGGTGGCGTTGACTTTGAGCTTGGAAGCGATGGCTCGCATGGCGTCCCCGGCCTTCTTCTTATCGGCGTCGCTCTTGCCCTGGGTCCGCGCCAGGATCATCGTGAAGCGATAGGAGCTCGGGCGGCGCAAGTTGAATTTCATGTCGTCGTAGGCCTTGAGCACGTCTGCGGGGCTGGGGTTGCCGATAGCCTTGACCTCGTCCGCTTTCTTAGTCCGTAGGTAGGCCGCGAAGAGCAGGTCCTGCTTGACGTAGGTCTTGACGTCCGTGAACACACCGTTTCGCCTGAGGGTCGCCTCGACCATGGCGTCGGTGGCTCCGGCCCC
Organism: Spirochaetaceae bacterium; assembly: GCA_025355995.1. Lineage (GTDB taxonomy): Bacteria > Spirochaetota > Spirochaetia > Treponematales > Rectinemataceae > UBA1306. The sequence continues at coordinate 29,589 of JANXYQ010000091.1, forward strand.
AATGCCGTTCTTGTATTGGGCTATTTGCGCGGCGATGTCGGCGTCGGAGACTTTGAGTCCCTCGCGCTCGCAGAACTGGCGGAATAGGATCATGTCGATAGTGTCGAGCAGGATGTTGTACTTGTCCTTCGAGGCGAGCTTGTAAGGCTGCGCTGAGATGGCGCTGAGGCCGGACTCGAGCCTATCGATATCGGCCTTGAAAGTCTCCAGGTAATAGGGCTCGTTAGTCTTCAGGTTGACCATGACTACCGGCTTGCGCGTCGGCAGGGGGGAGGCGGCCTGGGCCGAGAGGCTGAATACGGAGAGAAAAGCGAGGAGGGATACCGCGAGGGAGACCCTCGCCAAGGAATTGCGCATCGAATTGTCCTTTTTAGGGTTCTTCAAAAGCCGGGAGACTTCCGAATAATCCTTTTGCATGATAGGTAAACAACCGCCGCAGACGAAAGTAAACGAAAAATGGGCTTTACGCAAGCATTCCGGCGTCATGCCTGTATGCCGGCCCGCCGCCGCAGCGCCGAGAGGCCTGCGAGCCTCGGCTCGAGGTCGAAGGCCCTCCTCAGCGATTCCAGCGCCGCTTGCGTGTCGTGCAGGCGGAGCTGAACCTCTCCCTTCTTCCGCAGGATCTGGGCGACGTCGCGCTTGGGAAGCCCCAGGCCGGCCGCCTCCTCGAGGGTGTCGACGTAATCCTCGTCGTCGAGCGCCCTCTGCAGTTTGAGGAGCACGAGGCTCCTGAACCGGAGGATGACCACCTCGAAAAAATACCGGAACCAGGGCTTTTCCAGCTCCATGGAAATGAGGCGCTTGTAAAGGGAATAGGACTTCAGCCATCGCTCCCGCTTCTCGTACTCCTCGGCGATGCAGAACTCGGCGTCCATGGCCTCGCCCCGCTCGAGGTAGCGCTCGAGGCGGAAATCGCTGAAAGTCTTGGCTCTCTGGTAGACGTCGAGGGCCTCGTCCTCGAGCCCGTGGAGGAGGTCGAAGACGATGAGCTTGGCCTGGCTCTCCGGGTCGTCGGGCCTGGCCTTCAGGAAGAGGCGGTAATCGAAGCCGCCTTCCTCGGCCGCCCTCCTCCGGATGCTGCGGTCGTAGGCCCTGCGCTTCTCGGGATCGGAGAGCACGCGGTACGCGACGAGGAGGAGTCGCATGGCCGCGTCCGCCGCCCTGGCGCTCGCCGCGCGAGAGCCGTCCTCCCGCCTAAGGTCGGGGTGATGCTTCTTCGCTTGGCGCCTGAAGGCGCTTTTTACGTCCCTAGTGCCTGCCTCGGGCGGGATCCCGAGGACATCGTAGTAATTATCCACGCCCAAACGCTCCGCTCGGCCTTCGGCTAGTACCGCTCCACCGGAGCCTCGCGGGCGGCCGCGACCGCGCTCGCCTCGTTCGAGACGACCTCGGCGCAGTTGACGATCATGCCCTCTGCCTCCATCGCCTTCATGAGCCGGGCGAGGGCTTTCTCCGGCCTGAATCCGCTCTTTCGCAGGAAGGCCATGCTCCTCTTGCCGGTCACCATGCCCGCCTGGGCCAGGTACTGGGCTACGCGCGCCGGGATCTTCCCGAGGAGGGTATCGCTCTCCGTCCCGATTACCACGTAATCGTAGCCCGTGAGGCGGGGGGATTCATCGGCCCTCGCCTGGGAGAGGTCGACGAAATGGCCGGCCGATTCCAGGGCTCGAGCCATGTTCTTCGAGACGGCGGCGAGGGCCTCGGGGGCCTTGGCCGGGATATAGACGAGGGCGACGCGCATTGATCCTCCGGTTACAGGTTGTCGTAGGCACGCTCGGCGTCCCTGCTCTTGACCAGAAGGACCGAGCAGGGGGCGAGATTCGCGATTTCGCGATTCGCCTCGATGATTATATCCCGAAAATCGCCGTTGTGCTCCCACCCCCCGAGAAGTATGCAGTCCGCCCCGGTTTCCTCGGCCACGAGCACGACCTCGCCCGCGATCGAGCCCTTGAGGAGCCTGGTCGAGACGACGGCGCCCTTGGTCCGCGCCAGCTCCTCGACGAGGGCGAGTCGCCGCCTCCCCGTCTCCTCGAGGCTCCGCTCGTATTCCTCGCTCTCCTCGTCGATGAAGATTCGGCTCCTGGATAAATGCCGGATGGCGGCCGTGTCGACGGCGTATACGGCGAGCACCTCTGTACCGAAAAGCTTGGCCAAGGCTATCGCGTACTTGACCGGGGCGGAGGAGGAATACAGGCCCTCGGCCAGGACGACTACCTTGGAAAGCAGTCCCCTCATCGGCCGGCCTCCCTCTCCTTCCTGGCCTTTAGGCGCTTGGTCGAGAAAACGGCCTCGCGCTCCCTCTCCTCCAGGCTGTCCTCGATGAAGGTCTTTATCGCCTTGGACTCCGGTATGACCATCTTCTCCAGGGCGTTGACCCGCCTCTGGGTCTTGCGGACCTCCTTGGCGAGCCGCCACACGATGGCCCGCAGCCCGGCCATCGAGGCCACGAGCCCGAGCAGCGCAGAGAACTCCGCCACGGTCTCGTCCGAGTCCGCGAAGGAGTTCATGAAGGAGGATTGCAGGCGCCGCTCCGGCGCGACCGCCTCCAAGGCGGGCATGGAGATGCCCGTGACCTGCACCCTCCTCTCCCTCGCCTGGAACTCGGCCCTGACGCCCGAGGCGAGGTCGCGGGCGTTGTCGCGTCCCGCGGCGAGGAGCATCCTCCGGAGCACAGGGTAGGCGGCGTCCGCCCGCCTCCGCATCTCGCGCTCGAGCACCCGCGCCTCGTTTATGCGCTTCATCAGCTCGAGCATGAGTATCTCGCGTTTTTGCTCGAGGAGGTCGTAGCCCTCCTCCGCGAGGGCGAGCCTCTCCTTCTCGCGGAGGAGGTTCGACTTAGTCGGGGCGACGTTCTGCGCCGGCATCGCCGTCCTCCTTCGGCAGGTACTTCTCGATCATCGCGCGCGACGCGCGCACGAGCTCCTCCGTGGGCAGGACGGCGAGAAGCCTCCAGCCGAGGTCGAGCGTCCGCCCTATGCTCCTGTCATCGTCCTCTCCCTGGGAGACGAATTCGGACTCGAAGCGCTCGCCGAAGCGGAGGTATTTCTTGTCCAGGGGTGCGAGCTCCTCCTCTCCGATGATCGCGGCGAGGTTGCGCACGCTCTTCGTCCGCGCGTAGGCCGCGAAGAGCTGGCTGGAGACTTCCTTGTGGTCGTCGCGCGTCATGCCCTCGCCGATGCCGTCCTTCATCAGCCGTGAGAGCGAGGGAAGCACGGCTATCGAGGGGTAGGCTCCCCGCTGGAAGAGCTCGCGGTCGAGCACTATCTGCCCCTCGGTTATATAGCCGGTCAGGTCCGGGATGGGATTGGAGATGTCGTCGTTGGGCATGGAGAGGATCGGTATCTGCGTAATGGATCCCGCCGAGCCCTCGATGCGTCCCGCGCGCTCGTAGAGCGAGGCCAGGTCCGAGTAGAGGTAGCCCGGATATCCCTTGCGCGAGGGCACCTCGCCGCGGGAGGCGGAAACCTCGCGCAAGGCTTCGCAGTAATTGGTCATGTCGGTCAGCACGACGAGGACGTGCATTCCCATGTCGTAGGCGAGGTACTCGGCGGCGGTGAGGGCGCAGCGCGGGGTCACGAGGCGCTCGATCGTCGGGCTGTCCGCCAGGGACTGGAACATGACGACCCGCGACAGCACGCCGGAGCGCTCGAAGGAATCGACGAAGAAGCGCGCGACGTCGTACTTGATGCCCATGCCGGCGAACACGATCGCGAAGGACTCGTCGGCCCCTTCGCGAGCGCCGGAGGAGAGTATCTTCGCCTGCCGCACTATCTGGGCGGCCAGCCTGTTATGCGGGAGGCCGTTGCCGGAGAAGATGGGCAGCTTCTGCCCCCTGATCAGCGTGTTCATCCCGTCTATGGCCGATACTCCCGTCTGGATGAAGTCCCTGGGGTAGACTCGGGCGGAGGGATTGATGGGCGAGCCGTTCACGTCGCGCTTGTCGGAGGAGAGTATCTCGGGATAGCCGTCCGAAGGCCGCCCGAGTCCGTCGAAGACGCGGCCGAGGAGGTCCGGACCGACCCTCAGCTCCAGCGGCCCGCCCAGGAGCTCGATCCGCGTCTCGTCCAGGGAGAGGCCCGTATTGGTCGTAAATAGCTGGACGGCGATGGCGGAATCGGAGCTGTCCACTACTTTCCCCATCCTCCGCGCCCCGTCCCGGCCGTACACCGCGACGAGCTCGCCGTAGCCGGCGGTCTCGCGCCTGCGCGCGATAATGATCGGCCCCTCGGCGCGCTCGAGCCCGCGATGCTCGAGTCCCCTCATGTCGCCTCCTCTCGCGAGTATACGCGGGCGAGGCCGTCGAAGGCGGCTGCCATCTCGCGCTCTGCCGCCCTGATCTCCTCGATCCTGTCGTTGGCCACCTCGCTTTTCAGGCGGGATAGGCGCTCTCGCGCGGGCATGGCGACGATCTCCGTCAGCGGCACGCCCGCCTTAATCGCCTCCTCGGCCCTGCGATGGAATTCCATGATCGTGTGCAATATCAGGATCTGCTTTTCGGGCACGCAATACTTGTCCACATCGTCGAAGGAGCTCTGCTGGAGGAAGCCGTTCTTGACCATCTCCGCGGTAACGAGTATGAGGCGCTGCTCGTCTGGCAGCGCGTCCGGCCCGATGAGCCTGACTATCTGCTCAAGCCTCTGCTCGCGCTTCATGAGGTCGAGGGCCTGGGCCCGAAGGTCCTTCCACGCGGGATCCTTGCGGTCCCACCATTCCCTCAACTCCTCCGCGTACTCCGAGTAGGAGTCGATCCACGAGATCGCCGGGTAATGCCGAGCGTTCGCCAAGTCGCGGTCCAGCGCCCAGAAGCAGCGGATGAAGCGCTTCGTATGCTGGGTCACCGGCTCCGAGAAATCGCCGCCCGGAGGGGAGACGGCTCCGATTATCGAGATCGAGCCGCTCCGGCCGCCGAGGGTCTCCACGCGCCCGCCGCGCTCGTAGAACTCCGCGAGCCTTGTGGGCAGGTACGCAGGGAAGCCCTCCTCCGCCGGCATCTCCTCGAGCCGGCCCGAGAGCTCCCGAAGGGCTTCCGCCCATCGCGAGGTCGAGTCCGCCATCACGGCGACGTCGTAGCCCATGTCGCGGTAATACTCGGCGAGGGTGATCCCGGTATATATGGATACCTCGCGCGCCGCCACGGGCATGTTGGAGGTGTTGGCGATGAGGATGGTACGCTCCATGATAGAGCGGCCGGTCCTGGGATCGACGAGCTTGGGGAATTCGGTGAGTACGTCGGTCATCTCGTTGCCGCGCTCGCCGCAGCCGACATAGACGATGATGTCCGCGTCGCAGAATTTGGCGATCGCGTGCTGCGCCATGGTCTTGCCGGTGCCGAAGCCCCCGGGTATGGCCGCGCAGCCTCCCTTGGAAAGGGGGAAGAGGAGGTCGATCACCCGCAGGCCCGTCATCAGGGGCTCATTGGGCGGAAGCCTTTTGCGCGAGGGCCTGGCTCGCCGAGCCGGCCACTCCTGCGCCAGGGTCAGCGACTCCCCCGCCTCGGTCTCGAGCACGGTATCGCGCAAGGTGTATTCCCCCGCAGGCACGGACCTGGAGACCTTGCATGGGACGGTACCTGGGGGAGCGATCACGCGATGCTCGACGAGCTCGGTCTCGCGCACCCTTCCGACGAGCGTCCCGGGCCCTATTTCGTCCCCGGGCCCGAGGGCCGGAGCGAAGGCCCACATCCTGTCGAGCGGAAGCCTCTCGCCTCGCACGCCGGCGCGGATGAAGGAGCCGGAGCTCTCCTTCAGGCGCTCGAGGGGCCTCTGGATGCCGTCGTATATCGTGCCGATGAGCCCGGGCCCAAGGCTGAGGGAGAGGGGCTTGCCGAGGGATAGGACGCTCTCGCCCGGCCTCATGCCCGTGTTCTCCTCGTAGACTTGAATGGTTGCCCCGCCGCCGTCGACGCGGATGATCTCGCCGGCGAGCCTGGCTTCGCCGACCTCGGCGACGTCGAAGAGCCCGGCGCCGCCCAGGCCCTCGGCCAGGACCACCGGTCCGGAAACGCGCGTTATGCGGCCCCTGATGACCTCGGGGGGGCTCGGGCGAGCGCTCATAGTCGCCTCGCCTCTGCGCAGAGCGCCTGAGAGAGCTCACTGCGATGCCTATCGAGGAGCCTCTCCTCCACGAGATCCATCGTCGCCCGGAGTACTAGACTCCCCTCGCCATCGCGTGCGACCAAGCCCCGCGCTGGCAGGGTTTCGTCCTGGACCACTTCCACCGATGCGGCAGAGGCGAGGATTCGTCCCGCTATCGCCCGAGCCGCCCCCTCGGATAGCCCCCTTCGCCCGAGGATGACGTCCTTGGCCGCGAGGAAGGCGGCACCGCGCGCCAGCATTCCCTCGGCGAGCCGGGCGACGCTCGCCTCTCCCAGGCCGTCGAGATATGAGCGGAGGCTCTCGCTCAGCCGTTTGTCGACGAAGACCGTCCGCATCCTTGTCCGCTCAAGGGGAAACCGGGCCATCGTCTCCATGCGGAAGCGCCGGGAACGGGCCTCGCTTGCCCTCATTATCTCCTCCACCACAGATACGGCCTTCGCCTCGATCGCGGCGACGGTTCGCGCCGACTCCTCGGCGCATTCCACGAGCAGGCGCGCCGCCTTCTTGCGGGCGTCCTCCAGTATCTCGACCCGGATTGCATCAGCGCCTACGATCTCTTCCATGGATGCTCCCTAGATGCCCACGCCTACCGCCTCGCGGACCGCGTCCTCGAGGCTCTTGCGGCCCGCCTTGGCCGGTCCCCGCGAGGGGATCTCCACGATGAGGGGAAAGCCGCCGCCCAGCTGCCACTCCATCGCCTCGGCCGAGACCAGGTCCGCGACCTCCTCGGTGAGGATAAGCACCTTGGCGGCTATGCCCCGGTAGGCGCGGCCGGAGGGATCCGCCCCGGTACCCGTCGCGTAACGGAAGGCGTCGACCGCTTCCTCCCTATTCGACGCGGCTCGGCCCTCGACGCCGACCATGCGGAAGGCGAGCGCGATCTCCTCCTCCGCGACCACGAAAAAATCGGCCATGCTAGAGCATCAGGATGAGCAGGGCGACGAGGAAGCCCCAGAGACAGATGCCCTCGGCGAGGCCCAGGTACGGGATCGCCTTGCCCGAGAGGCTGGGATCCTCGGCCATCGCACCCATGGCCGCGGCGCCGACCTTGCCTACGGCTATGCCTCCGCCTATGCAGGCGACGCTCACGGAGAAGGCGGCACTCAGGTACCTCCAGGCGGCGAGCGGCACGCCGGCCGACGAGGCGGCCTGCGCAGACTCCTGGGAGAAAGCGGACAGGACGAGCCCGGCTAGGAAGAGATAGACCGCGATGGCGCGTTTACTCATGGCTGCTCCTTTCGAAACTGGAATTTAAAGGGAAGGAAGGGGCTTCCCGTTATCGTCAGGAATTTAGAGAGGAATTCGTAGTACTGGAGCCTTACGATCTGGATGGCGACGATGAGGCCCTCGAGGAAGACGATGATGGCGTTCCCGGCCAGGACGATAAGGATCTGCCCGACGAAGCCGGCGGGAGAACGCTGCCTGACCAGGTCGCCCATCGTGAAGACGATGAAGGAGAGGACCGCGTGCGAGAGCGCGAAGGCCCCGACTCGGAGGAAGCTCAGGGAAGTCGAGAGGAAATAGGAGAGGGCCTCGAGCACGGCGACGAAACCCTTCACCGTTTCCGCGATCGCGCCGTCCCCTCGCTTCGCGCTTTCGAGCTCGGCGTCGCTTTCGCGCTCGGCCCCGCGCCCGTAGCGCTTTTCCGCGAGCGCGGAGAACGGTCCCTCGAGCATCAGGGCGAGCAGGGGAAGGCCGAGGCCCACGGCGTCGAACCAGGCCGGCCGCGAGCCCAGGAAGGCGCGGACGCCCATTCCTGCCGCCCACCAGAAAAACAGGGCGCCCGCGAGGCCGGTCTTCGCGAAGATCGCCTCGCCCGGCCTCCCGGCGCGAAGCCTGTCGACGATGTTGATTACGAGCCCCGTCGAATTGACTATCACTCCGAGGGCGAGGGTGAAGCCGAAGAAGACGAGGATCTTCCCCGAGCCTCCCTGGGGCATGAGCGAGAGGAAGCGATCGACGGGAGCGCCGAATAGCGCAGAGCTCACTACACGCGTGAGGGGAACGAGGGCGCTTTCGAAGGTAAAGCAAGAACCCGAGAGGAAGCCCATGAGCATCGAGCCGGCGCCGCAGGCGATGCCTATCGGGGTGAAGGCCCGCCATTTCAGGAAGGAGGGTAACAACCCCAAGTATAGCGCCAGGGCCGAGGCGAAAATGAGGAAGCCCTGTCCGAGGTCGCCGAACATTATAGAGAAGAACAGTACGTAGGAAACGCACACGAAGGGCGTGGGATCGACGCTGCCGTATTGCGGCGTCCCGAAGGAGAGGACCATCCGCTCGAAGCTCGAAACGAAGGGCCGCCGCTTGAGGAGGACGGGCACCTCCTCCGCGCCCCTTCGCACGCTCTCGAGCTCCTCGGGCGCGAAGGACCTTAAGGCCACCCGTCCGGCCGTCCGCTCGGCTATCGATCGGGCCAGGCGTCCTACCTCGTCCCTGGGCGCCCAGCCCTCGAGGCGATAGGCTTGGGCGGAGGACTCGAGGGACAGCCTCGCCTCTTCCACGGACGAGGCGACCGCGAAGGACGCGGCGAGCCGACCCCAGGGAAGGGACAATTCCTCGCGCAGGCCGGCCCGCTCGCGCTCTATCGCCGTCCTTTCCGCGTCGAGCTCGGCGAGGCCGCGCTCCAGGGCAGCCGGCAGCTCCGGCGGAACCCCCTGGAAATCCTGGGAGAACTGCCTCGGCGAGAAGCCAGCCCTCGAGAGCTCGGTATCCAGGGCGAAGCGGCCCTTGCGCGAGGCGACGGCCACTATATCGCCCTTCTTGCCCACGGCCTCGACGATAGCCCTCTCCCCGAGGGCGCTCCTGATCGCCGGCAGCACCTCGGGGTCGACTCGCCCGATACGGACCGTCATATAGGACAGCCGATCGAGCTCGCGGAAAGGCAGGGTAAGGCCGGCAAATACGCTCGCCTCCTCGAGCCCTTCCCGAGCCTTGGCCGCGCGCTCGGCGTTGGACCTGGATGCGTCGTCGATGGCCCGCGCCCTCGCGAGCATAGCCGCAAGGGCGGCCTCTTCCTCGGGCCCGGGGAGGCGCGTCCCCTCGGGGATGCTCTCCGGATACCCCAGGTCCAGGGACAGCCTGAGCTCCTCGAGGGCGTCGAGGCTCGGCCTATAGCGAGAGGCTCCGCCCTCCTCCTCGGGCGTAGCCGGAGAGTTCGCCGATGGACTCGCCGCCGCGTTCGCCCCCGCGCCTGCGGCCGTGCCGGGCGTCGCGATCTGGAAGCAGCCCGCATGGCCCAGGCGCTCGAGCACCGCGTTCATGTCCCGCTTGAGCGCGATGAGCTCTAGCTTCCGCATCGGGACGGTGCTCACGGGCGGCCTCCCGTGGTCCTGGCGGCGAAGGCCATCATCTCGGCCGCGGGAGCCTCGAGCTTGATGCCTTCGATGATTCCGTGGATGGCGGTAGTCTCGAACTCCTTGATTCTGAAATAGCAGTAGAGCGGGACATAGCTATCGAGCTCGAAATGGAGCCGGTGATAGAGCCTTTGAAAAAGGAAGTCATGAGCGGCAGCCTCGAAGCCGCGCACGTCGAAATACCATTCGCCACCGTCCTCCCTCCGAGCGTCGGGGATGAGCCGCTCCCATTTCCAGAGCGCCCATTCCGAGCGCGCATCCGCCCTTCGGCCGATGGCCCGGAGGGTCTGCGATACCGCGTCGACGCCCTTGAGCCGGATGAGGAGGGGCTCGATCTCGTCGGCGCCCATCGAGTAATAACGCTTGAGCCTGAGACCCCAGAGCAGGTTCTGGAGCTCCGCTTCGAGCCTGAGCAGGTAGGGAATGGAGCCGGCGAGGCCGGCCGGGAGCTCCCGGAGGGCCGCCCATAACTCCGTGTAATACTGGCGATCCAGGCGGTTCTTGACCGCGGGGAGATCCTCGAGGCCCGCCTCGACCACCCATCCGTATCGTCCGTCCTTCAGCATCGCCTCGAGATCGGGGTAGGCCGAGGCGTGGAAGCCCGGCTCGAGCTCCGGATCGCCGGTTCCGGGCGCCTCGGTAGAGCGATCCGCGACCGCGGCGAGGACGTTTTTCAGGTAGGCGAACTCCCACCTTCGCGTCAAGGACTCGAAGAAGGGCACGGCCCGGATCAGGGAGCCGGCGATGCCGCGCAGGGCCTTCACCGCCCGCGCCCGGACGGCAAGCTCGGCCGCGGTCGCGAGCTCAGCCTCGGGCAGGGCCGGGGGCGGCTCGCCGAAAATCGACCTCCAGGCCTCGCCCACGCGGGAGCTCATAGCCAAAGCGGCGGTACGTTCTCCTAGATAGCTTCGAGCGAGCGATCCGCAAACCCTCGCGTAGGCGTACGCGCCCTCGAAGCCGTCGGGCATCTAGCTGCCCTCCCCCAAAGCGGCCGCGCAGGCCGCCGCGAAGGCGTCCGCGTCGAGGCGAGAGGATTCGAGCTCATTTCGGTATGTCAGGGTCGCGGCCTCGTACTCCTCGCGGGCCGCCTTCTCGGACTGCTCGCGGGCCGTGACCGCCTTGGCGAGGGCCGCGTCGTAGGCCTCGGTGTAGTATTCCTGGGCCCGGGTCTTTGCCGCGTCGAGGCGCCTGCCCGCTTCCTCGCGGGCCTCGGACACCAGGGCTTCGGCCTCGCGCTCGACGTCGAAGAGCTTCTCCAGCAGATCCTTCGAAGGCATGCCACGCTCCGATGCGGCGAGGTCCGCCGCCTCTCTCGCTAAGCTACCGCCCCGGGTTTAGGTCTACCAGCCTCGATTCGTAGTTCCTTATTATCGAGCTGGCTCGCTCGGGAGAATCCGATCGGAGGAGATCCGTGTAGAATTCCGGGTCGTCGAGCAAGACTGCGAGGCGCTTGAGCGCGGCAAGGTGGAGCTCGGAATCCTTGGGGGACGAAACAAGCATGAAGACGAGGTAGACGGGCTCGCCGTCCAGAGAAGAGTACTCGATGCCGCGCTTGGATATGCCGAGCGCCCCCGAGAGACCCGAAAGGCCTTCGGCCTTGCCATGGGGCAGGGCGATGCCCTTTTTTATCCCGGTGGACATCTTGTCCTCGCGATCCCGTACGGCCGCGAGGACGGAAGCTCTGGGGAAGTCTTTGCCGTCTTGCTTCGCGAGGAGGTCCACGAGTTCCTCGAAGAGCTCGTCCTTGTCCTCGCTCTCCAGCCCGATCTTGATGCTGGAGGCAGCGAATACGCGCTGAAGAAGCATTCAGGCCCCTCCTTGCGCCCTAGCGAAGCGCTATTTTGTCCCCGTCGCGGGAACGGGAACGGGAACGGGCTGGGCCGGAGGCTGCACCGCCCCGTCGGCGCCCTTTAGGGAGTCGGGCGCGGCCGATTGGGGCTTCGTATTCCACCAGTCGGTAGCGGTCGAATCCTTTGCCTGATTCTGCGCGGCGGCCTTCTCGACGTTTCCCAGCGAGGACTTGTTGATTATGGCCAGGGAGAAGGCGCACACGAAGAATATCGCGCCGAGGACGTAGGTGAAGCGCACCACGACGTTCGTGGAGCGGGACCCGAAGGCGCTGCTGCTGCCGCCCGCGAATACGCCGCCGAGGGAATCGGAGTCAGAGTCTTGAATTATCACCATCAGTATGAGGAGGAGGCAGGCGATCACGAAAAGCACGAGAAGGATGATACCGAGTATGCCCATTTAATCGACTCCAAGTTTACAGTAACGCCCTCCGCGCCGGAACCCCGCTCCACGCGGCGGCTCGAGGGCGTAAGACGATGTATAAGCATCCTATCCGTAAAACTCGCCCTTGCGCAAGTCCCGAAAGCCGGCTCCGAGCGGTCGATTCGCGCCTCCCGGAGTCGTCGGGAGCACCTTTACCTGAAGAGGGCGATGGGCGCGAAGGTATCGACCTTGAGGCTCGCCCCGCCCACCAAGGCCCCGTCGATGTTCGGCTTGGCCATCAGGGATGCGGCGTTGTCGGCCTTGACCGAGCCGCCGTACTGTATGCACATGGACTTGGACGCCGTCTCGCCGTAGAGGCTCGCGAGGACCTTGCGAATGTAGGCATGCACCGCGTCGGCGTCCTCGGGAGTGGCGGTCTTGCCGGTGCCGATGGCCCATACGGGCTCGTAGGCGATCGTGACGCTTTTGAGAGCCGCGGCCTCGACGCCCTTCAGGCCCTCTCGGACTTGCATACCTATTACCGCCTCGAGCGTGCCGCCCTCCCTTTCCTCGAGCGTCTCGCCCACGCAGAGAATGGGCTCGATGCCGTGCTTGAGCGCGAGCAGCACCTTCTTGTTGATGAGGGCGTCGCCTTCGGAATAGCTATGCCGCCGTTCGGAATGGCCGAGGATCACGGCCTTGACGCCGAGGTCCTTGAGCATCAGGACGGAGACCTCCCCGGTGTGCGCGCCCTGCTCCTCCGGACCCATATTCTGGGCCCCGAGCAGGATATTGGAGCCCTTGAGGGCCTCGGCGACGGCGGCGAGGGCGGTGAAGGCCGGGGCGACGAGGACCTTCTCCCCGCACCCGGCCAGCTTTTCCTTGAGTTCCTTGGCGAGGGCGACGGACTCGGCGACAGTCTTGTGCATCTTCCAGTTTCCGGCGATATAGTACGAACGCATGGCCTCTCCTATGCCGAGCCGCGGGCCGCGCTGGGCCGATGGCGGGCTCGCCCTCGTCGATTTCGACGATATCCTACATAATCGCGGGCGTCAGAGTAAAGTGCCCCTACTCGGCCTTCATTTCCAGCAGCTTCTTCCCGCTTATCGTCTCGAGGCTCGAGCGCACGGATTCGCCTATCGCCGCCTCTATGTCGTCCTCCGCGACTTCAAGCTCATCGCGCATCGCGGCGGGGTCGATGAAGAGCCGCGAAGTCTGGATGTCGACGAGGCGCTCGAGGTCGAGGCCGCCCTCGACGCCCCTGCGCCTGTACTCCCTCCCGACGCGCCTCGCGTTGAGCGTGTACATGAAATCGGGAACCGTGAGGATTAGCTTGCGCGGCTGGCCCATGTGCCGATACATGATCGCGAGCATCTCCCGCCATTCCATGTTGTACCAACCGACAGGGTAGCAGGTCCCTCCCCTGCCTCTTTCTATCGAGCCCACCACGCATTGGGCCACCTGGCGCACCGTGACCATGGTCGTGCCGCCCCTGGTGTACAGGCAGGGCCCATTCATGGCGAGGAGCTGCTCGACCAGGAAGACCCACACGCTCGTGCGCCCCGGCTGGGCGCCGAAGATGTACGGCAGCTCGAGCACCATCGAGGCGAATTCTGGGGCGTCATGCGACATCGCGACCGCTTCCTGCTCGAGCCTCGCGCGGATATACGGATGGTGCCTCTCGAGGGCGAGCTCGGGCCTCGCCTTCGCGTAATAGGCAAAATAGGAGCCGAGCACTACCGCCTTCTTGAGCCCGGACCTCTTGGCTGCCGAGAGGAATCGGTCGACCGGAACGACGTTGTATTTCAGGTACCTATCGTACACGGGAGGCGGGAACTCAACGCGCTCGTCGACCCCGGCGGCGAACACCGCGGCGGCGGAGCCCAGCAGCCCGTGCCTCCGACCACGTAAACCCTCATTCGAAGTCCTCCGGCGCGATGATGAATATCCCTCGTGTCATATCCTCGGGTATGCCCTTGAGGGCGGCGGTCACCGCCAGAGTGCGGTTCGGCTGACTCTTGAGTAGGCCGAGAGTGGCGTCGGTCATGACTATCTTGGAGCCCTGCGCGACTCCGCCGCCCGCGCCGACCTTGATGACCTCGTGCAGCCTGAAGGCGAGGTTGACCAGGGTGCCGAAGTAGTCCTTGTAGCCCAAGCCCCGCACCGCGGGAATCTCGTACTTGAATACCTCCCCGTGGACGACCGAAAGCCCGATGCCGTCGATGAGCGACAGCCGCTCGTCGCCCTCGAATGAGGAGATCAGGTTCCTATACGAGGAAAGGAGCTCGGCGAATACCTCGTCGAGCTGCCCCTCGCCGATGAAGAGGACACCATCGCCGAGAGTCTTGACGTAGTCGCAGAAGGGGCAAAGCGAGATCTCCAGGGCGGAGAGCACGAATTCCTTGATTATCTCGCAGATGGTATCGGAATCGACGCGGCTGCAGAGCCCCGTGAAACCGCGGATGTCGAGGACCATCACGGTCGCGTCGACTTTGGTGATCTCGTACTTCTCCGGGCTCAGGTTTATCGAGCATTTGCGCAGGTATTCTATGGTAGTGGCGTCGATGACGGCGCTTTCCGCCTCTACGCGGTCGGTATTGCTCATCGTACGATGATACCGGCTCAGGCTGGAGGGAACAAGCCCGACTCGCGGCGACCGTCATACCGGCGTCGAGGCCCACTAAATTAACTTAGCGACGGACTTCGATTCCTTTTCCCCGCCGCGCGGATTCCATTGCGCGGGGCACAGCTGCCGGGAATCGAAGTCCGCCGTTACGAGCTATCTGCAGACTTCTATTCCCGGCAACTTCTTCCCCTCGAGGAGTTCGAGGCTGGCGCCGCCGCCCGTGGAAACGTGGCTCATCTTGTCTGCCAGGCCGAACTTGTTGACCGCCGCCACGGAGTCGCCGCCGCCCACGACCGTCGTCGCGCCGCGTGCCGTCGCCTCGGCCACTAGCTTGGCGACAGCCTCGGTGCCCGCAGCGAAGGCGTCGAATTCGAAGACGCCGACCGGGCCGTTCCATACGATGGTCTTCGCGGCGGCGAGTACCGCCGTGTACTTGGCGAGGGTCTTGGGCCCGACGTCCATGCCCATGAGATTATCGGGGATGTCGATGCCGTCGACGGCGACAGGCGCGGCCGCGGCGTCGAACTTGTCGGAGCAGACGTGGTCGACCGGCAGGATTATCTCGGCGCCGAGCTTCTTCGCGGCCGCGAGGATGGACTTCGCCGTGTCGAGCTGGTCGTCCTCGACGAGGGACTTGCCGATCGTATGCCCCTGGGCCTTGAGGAAGGTATAGGCCATGCCGCCGCCGATCACGAGGGCCGCCGCGTTCTTGAGCAGGGACTCGAGGACGGCGATCTTGGAGGAGACCTTGGCGCCACCAATGATGGCCACGAGGGGCTTGGTCGGATTGGTGACTATGGGCTCGAGGTATTTGACCTCCTTGTCCATGAGGAAGCCGCCGACCGAGACCTTTAGGAACTTGGCTATGGAGGCGGTCGAGGCGTGGTCCCTATGGGCTGTGCCGAAGGCGTCGTTGACGAATACCTCGCCGTAGGTGGCCAGCTCCTTGGCCAGCTTGTCGCGCTCGGCCGGATCCTCACTCGTCTCTTCCTTATGGAAGCGCGTGTTCTCGAGCATCACGATCGTTCCGTCCGGCTGCCCCTCGATGAAGGCCCTCTTGCCGTAGCAGGAGTCCTCTCCGGCGAATACCACCGGCTTCCCGAGCTTTCCTGCGAGGTAGGCGGCGACTGGCGCGATGCGGTGCTTGCCAGCGATGTACGCGGTCTCGTCGAAGGCCTTCCCGTCCTTCTCGGCCTTCTCCTTCGCTTTCTTCATGTCCTTCTTGGGGTCGCCCAGGTGGCTCATGAGGACCAGGGACTTGGCGCCCTGCTCCATGACGTACTTGATGGTGGGTATCGCGGCGACGATGCGGGTATCGTCCTGAACCTTCCCGTCCTTCATGGGTACGTTGAAGTCCACACGCATGATCACGCGCTTGCCCTTGAGCTGGATGTCCTTGACCGTCTTGATCATATCTGCCTCCATGGTGAACCTAAAAAAAGGGCCGCCCTTGCGGACGGCCCTTCGGGCTTTTCAAGCTTACTTCTTGCTTCCCATGTACTTGAGGAGATCGATGACGCGATTGGAGTAGCCCCACTCGTTGTCGTACCAGCTCACGACCTTGAAAAAGCGCTTCTCTCCGGGCAGATTGTTCTGCTTCGTGGCGAGGCTGTCGTAGATCGAGGAGCGGGGATCGTGGATGAAGTCGGTGGAGACGAGCTCCTCGGTACCGTAGCCGAGGATGTCCTTCAAGTAGGTCTCGGAAGCCTTCTTGAGTAGGCCGTCGATCTCCTCGATGGAGCTGTCCCGGGCCGCCGTGAACGTCAGGTCGACGACGGAAACGTCGAGCGTGGGCACTCGGAAGGACATGCCGGTGAGCTTGCCCTTGGTCTCGGGCAGGACCTCTCCGACCGCCTTGGCGGCGCCCGTGGTGGAGGGGATGATGTTGGCGGAAGCCGCGCGGCCGCCGCGCCAGTCCTTCTTCGACACGCCGTCGACCGTCTTCTGGGTCGCGGTGGTCGAGTGGATCGTGGTCATGAGGCCCTTGTCGACGCCGACGCCCTCCTTGAGGAGGACGTGGACGAGGGGCGCGAGGCAGTTGGTGGTGCAGGAGGCGTTGGAGACGACGTCGTTCTTCGCGGCATCGTACTTCTCGTGGTTTACGCCCACGACGAACATCGGGATCTTCTTCGTCTCGTCGGCGCTTTTCGCGGGGGCGGAGATGATGACCTTTTTGGCGCCCGCATCGAGGTGGCCCCAGGACTTCTCGTTGCAGAAGAG
>JANXYQ010000094.1 GCA_025355995.1 Spirochaetaceae bacterium
GCCTTGTCGATCATGAATCTCGAATAGGGCATGTTGATGTAGCCCTCGCACCTGTTCGCGAAGGCCTCCTCCACCATGCCCGGCTCGCTCAAGGCCGTCACCATGAGGACCTTGCAGGCCCCCTTGCCCGGGATCCCGCGCGAGGACTCGTAGGCCCGAATCTGCCTGAGCGCGGACTGCCCGTCCACCTCCGGGAGGATGGTGTCCATGAATAGGAGGGCGTAGGGGCTGCCCGACTCGTAGGCGAGGGTCACGGCATCGACCACCTCCCTGCCGTCCGTGGCGACGTCGCAGAGTCCGTACTTGGCGTACGATCGAGAGGAGGAGCTGCCTATTGAGGAAATCGTCCTCGACTATGAGTATCCTCGTACGGCTCATAGCCGCCTCGGATAGTACACGTCCATGAAAGTCAGCTTGCAGGAGAAGCCTCGGAGGCCCGAGCCGAATTCAATGCGCCCATGCAGCTGCTCCTCGCCTATGCCCAAGATGGTCCGTAGTCCGAGTCGGGAGCCCGCGCGGAGGTCGTAGCCCGCGGGCAACCCTACGCCGTCATCCCTGACGTCGATGGATATCTCCTCGTCCTCGAGCGCGACCGAGACTTCGATGCGCCCCCGCTTCCGTCCGGGAAGGCGTGGACGATGGCGTTGGAGACCAGCTCCGAGACGATGAGGCCGCAGGGGATCGCCGCGTCGATCGATACGGGCACCGATACCGTCGAACTGCTGATCGACACGTTGGCTGGCACTATGGGGGTCCCGTCCCTGATCAGGTCGACCAGCTCGGAGACGTACTCGACGAGGTCGAGGACGGAGAGGTCCCCTCACCTGTAGAGCTTCTCCTGAACCAGGGACATGGCGATGATCTTGCCCTGGACCGCCTCGATGGCCTGGTCGAAGGGAGAGGACCCAAGCCCCTGCTTCTTGAGCTCCAGCATGACGTTGATTAGCTGCATCGTATTCTTGGTTCGGTGGAAGAGCTCCTGGAGAAGCACGTTCTTCTCGCCGACGGTAGCCTCGAGCCTCCCCTGGGCCGCCTTGATGCCGCTGATGTCTAGTATCAGGCCCGAGAGCCCGAGAGGCTCGCCGCGAGGGCCGCGCTCAACTATCCGCGCCCTGTCGAGGACCCAGACCCAATGGCCATTCTTGTGCCTCATCCTGATCTCGGCTTCGTAGCTCCCGGATTCACCGCTCACGTATGTGCGCAGGCGTTCGGAGGAGGCGACGTAGTCCGCGGGAACGATTCCGCCGCGGTGTCGGCCCTGGCCAACGGCGCGAGGGGGACCATGGCGCGGGTCCGCGCCGCGCTCACGGAGATGCGCAAGCACGACAGGGACTCCGCGAAGGGACTGGAGGCCCTCGGACAGGAGCTGAAGTCCGGGATCGAGCTAATGGCCGGCATCGAGGAGATTACCGAGCGCTCCAGGCTCATCGCCTTCAACATGGCGATCGAGGGGGCGTCGTTCTTCTTCGCCCTGCCCGGCAAGGGGAAGCCCGATTGAGCGAGAGCGGAGAGCTGAGGATACTCTTCCTCGAGGATCTCCCGGAAGACGAGGCCTTATCGGCCTTCTACCTCATCATGAAGGTGAAGGACATGGGCTTCGCCGTCGACGCCTCGCTGGCCTCTGGCGAGGACGCCGTCGCGCGCGCCGAGAAATGCAGGCCGGACCTCGTGCTGATGGACATCAACCTCGCGGCCGAGATGAGCGGGATCGAAGCTGTGAGGCGCATCAAGCTGCTGTTCGACGCGCCCGTGATCTTCATCACCGGCTACTCGGACGCGTCGATCAGGAAGCAGGCCGACGAGCTGAATCCCATTGCCTTCTTCGTCAAGCCCTTGGACATCGCCGCGCTCGAGAGGACTATCCGTAGGAATGCGGAGGTCGAGCGACGTGAAAGAAAAGAGTAATTGCTTTCCGTGCAATAAAAAAGCCTCCTAATGGAGGCTTTAAAGAACGATAGCGAGAGAGGGGGTCGAACCCACGACCGAGCGGATATGAGCCGCTTGCTCTGCCAGCTGAGCTATCTCGCCGCGTTACAGCCCATGTTTTATATAGGGACGCCCCCCCCTTGGTCAAGGGGAAAGGCCTAGGGTCGGGAACCGAAGATCTCGTCGATCACATCCTCGATTGAGCGAGGGGCGCCATGTCCAGGGCTCCCGCCCTCCTCCGTCCTTCCTCCGCCCGCCTGACCGAAGAGGCCGCCGAAGGCATCCATGACCTTGCCGGCGGCTTTCGCGAGGGGGTCCTCGGAATTCGCGAACTCCCCGGCGTAGGAGTCGCGAGCCCGCTCGAAGTCGCGCTTGGCGTCGCGCTCGCCCTCGGCGCCCCTGCGGGGGTACTCGCCGCGGAGTATCGCCTCGTAGGCCCCGCCCTTTTCCCATTCCTGCAGGGCGGTCATCCTCGTTATCGGGAAGGGATGGCTCTCGCCGAGCACGTCGACGAGCTTGAAAAGCGAGTCGAGGGCCCCTCCCCCGGTCTCGTAGTCCCGCGCCTGGCGAAAGAACTCGTTGACGTCCATCGAGGCTATCCTCGGGCCTGCCGCGCTTTTCATGAGGGCACGGAAGACTACCGGCGTATCCTGGACGACGAGGAGCGAGGCGCGGTCGGCCGAGAGCTCGCTCCTGCGGTCCCATTCCTTGAGGGCTGTGGCGGCGGCCGCGATGGCCGCGCCGCCGAGCGGCAGGCTGCCCGCGATGATGGACGAGGCCTTGATGAGGATCCCGAGCAGGGTCTTGTAGACGGCGTGCCCCGAGAGGATGTGGCCGACCTCGTGGCCGAGGACGCAGAGCAGCTCTTCCTCGTCCCAGAGCTCGAGGGCGCCGCTCGACAGCATGATGAAGGGCTCGTCCACGCCGAGGGCCCTCGCGTCGGGGCTGGGGTCGAGGCGGACGTAGAGCTCGGGCAGGGGCCTCAGGTCGAGCCGCTCGGCCGCCTCCATCAGGATCGCGCGGAGATAGGAGAACTGCGAATCGGTGACCCTCGCGGAATTCGCCAGGGCGGCGAGGCGAAGGGAGCGCTCCGTAGTCGAACCGACGGCCCTGCGCAGGAGATCGCCGGCCAGGGGTATGGAAGAGAAGGCAGCGAGGGCGGCGCCGTCGGCGGGGTGCTCCCAGGCCGAGGGGCTGATTCCGGGAAATCCGCGTTTAGTTTCCATGGGGATATGATACCCCCTCCGCTTCAACAAGGCGAACGAAAACGGTATCCTCCCAACTCCTATGCCCCCGAAAAAAGCGTTCATCAAGTCCTACTTCGGGTCCTACGCCCTCTCCGACCGGGCTACTCTCTTCTACGACGGCCGCGCGGGATTCTGGGCCGGCGTCTTCAACGGGCTCGCGATGCCCCTCGTCGGCGTCGTGGGCCGCAAGCTCGGCATGAGCTCGGGGATGCTAGCCCTGCTCATGGGGAGCCAGTTCGTCGGGCTCTTCCTCAACCTCTGGTTCGGCCATCTCGCGAGGAACGGAGACCTGGTCGCCTACGTTTTCTGGCCCTCGTTCATCGCCCGGTCCTCGTTGGCCCTCGTCGCCCTATTCGCGTCGCCCTCGGCTTTCCTGGCGATCATGGCTTTTTACTATATCGTCTCTAGCTTCGGCGGCCCCGCCTATTCGAGCCTCATGCGCTCCAATTACTCCGACGCCGACCGCGCGAGGGCCATGGGGCATATCAGGATCATGATGATGGCGATCTCGGCCCTCTGCGCGGCCTTCGCCGGGGCCTTCCTCCAAGCCTTCCCCGGGGCCTACAGGATACTCTTCCCCATCGCCGCCGGGGCCGGGGCGGCGAGCTCCCTCCTATTCAGGAAGGTGAGGCCGAGGCGGCGGGCGGAGGCGAGGGAGGAGCGCTCCGGGGAAGAGGGGAGCTTCCGGAATTCCCTCGCCATCCTGAGGGGGGACAGGCCCTTCCTGGCCTATATGGCGATCTTCTTCATCATCGGGTTTCCCGATAAGATCCTGATCCCGCTCGAGCCGATCCGCATCGTGGACGAGCTGGGCGCGGGCTACGGGGCGGCAGGCTTCGTGCTCGGGACCGTCCCCCTCGCGGCTGCGGTCCTCGGCTATTTCATCTGCGCGAGGCTCGCGAACAGGACGGACCCCTTCCTACTCCTTTTGGCTACCGTCCTGCTCTCCTCCACCCGCTTCCTCGGCTTCGCCCTAGCCTCGCTGCCAGCCCACCTCGTTCC
Organism: Spirochaetaceae bacterium; assembly: GCA_025355995.1. Classification (GTDB taxonomy): domain Bacteria; phylum Spirochaetota; class Spirochaetia; order Treponematales; family Rectinemataceae; genus UBA1306. The sequence continues at coordinate 4,176 of JANXYQ010000094.1, forward strand.
CGGAAGCTTCCTGAACGGGATGGCGAACGCCGGCTGGGACCTCCTCCCGCTCTTCACGATACTCCTCTTCGCGGACCGTTCACGGGTCGGCCTTTATATGGGCCTGCACGCGACGCTCGTCGGGCTGCGCGGCCTCCTGGGGCCCGCCTTGGGCAGCTGGCTCTACGAGGCCGCCCGCATGAGGATCGTCGACATCTATTGGCTGGCCTTCGGCCTGGAGCTGGGGGGCGCGGCGCTCCTCGCCCTTTTCTGGGCATCGCTGCGGCGATCTGGATATTTGCGGAAAAATGCCGCATAGTCTTGCGATGCAACTCATACAAACCATCATTCTGGGCCTTGTCCAGGGACTCACCGAATTCATCCCCATTTCCAGCTCCGCCCACCTGGTCATCGTCCCCTGGCTCTTCGGCTGGGACGATCCCCTGTTCAGGAGCCTGGGCTTCGACGTAGCCCTCCACCTCGGGACGCTGACGGCCATAATCGTCTTTTTCTGGAAGGATTGGGTGAGGATCGTTGGCGCCTGGTTCTCGTCGGTAGGCCAGCTGAAGATAGGGAAGGACCCCGACCGAAGGATGGCCTGGTTCATCCTCGTCGCCTGCGTTCCCGGTGCGTTGGCGGGAGTCCTCTTCGAGGGCAGGATCGAGAAATTCTTCCACCCGGTCGGCGCGCCCATACTCGGGAGCTCGATGATCGCGATGGCCGCCATCATCGCTCTCCTGGGGGCCCTCCTCCTCCTCGCGGACCGCTTCAGCAAGCGGGCGCGCGGCATGGGAGCGATGGGCTGGAAGGACGCGATCCTCATCGGGCTTTCGCAGGCCCTCGCGATTTTCCCGGGCGTCTCGCGATCCGGCGCGACCATCTCCGCGGGCCTGGCCCTCGGCCTGGAGCGGGAGGCGGCCGCCCACTTCTCCTTCCTCCTCTCCGCGCCTATCATCGCGGGAGCGGGGGCCAAGAGCCTCTACGAATTCGCGCGAGGGCTGGGCCAGGCGGGAACCGAGGCCGCGGGTCTTCCCCTCATCGCCGTCGGCTTCGCGGTCGCCGCCGCCAGCGGCTTCTTCTGCATCAAGCTCCTCCTTGGCTACCTTCAGAGGCATTCGGTCAAGGCCTTCGTGTTCTACCGCTGGGCCCTCGCGGCCCTCGTGGTCGCGGTCGCCCTCATCCGGGCCTAGGCCAGGGGTCTCGGCGCGGGGGCGGCGCGCTCGGCGACGATAGCCAGGCCATGGAGCGCGAGGTCGGGGACGAAGCGGCCCAGCCCGAGCGCGGCGAAGAGCAGCCTCCCCTCCCCGTCGCCCGTGCCGATCACGGATACGGTCTCGGGCGAATCGGCCTCGCCCATCTGCGCGATCTCCTCGCGCTGGCGCCGCACGATCCGCTCGACGAGGCCGGCGAAGCCTATCGCCAAGCCGGCCTTGACCGCCTGGGAGGTGCTCTTGCCTATGGCCGGCCAGGGGTCGTCGGGGCGGCCCGCGTGCGGCCCGTCTATCGTCACTTCCGGAAGCAGGGCGGCGGCGGAGCGGAGGGCCTCCGTGGAGGTGCCTATGCCGGGGGCGATGGCCGCGCCGAGAAAATCGCCCGCGCGGCCTATGGCCGAGAAGGCGATGGCGGCGTCGAAGTCGACGATCACGCAGGCTCCCCCGACGAGCTCCCGCGCGGCGGCGGCCGCGCAGATTAGGTCGGAGCCGACCTCGGAGGGCTGATCGCTGCGTATCCTCACGCCCGTCCGCACCCCGGGCCCTACGATCTGGCAGCTCAGGCCGAAGGCCGTGGACACCGCCCAGGCCAGCTCGCGGGAGAGCGAGGGCGCTACGCTCGACATCCAGGCGGAGTCGACTCCGCCGGCCTCTGCGGCGCCGCCGGCCTCGGACGCGAAGGCGCGCAGGAGCATGGCGTACTCGTCAGCGCTCCTCCCCAGCACGGCGCCGAGACGACGGCGGGAGAGCCAGACGCCCTTGCCCGGCATCCCGGAGGGGCTTCGCTCGTAGAAGCCTACGGTTATAGCCCTATTACGGGCGTCGATCGCGAGGAGCATGATCGCCCTCCTCCTCGGCCAACCTGGCCTTGCCCGTCCTGCTCTCGATGCCCTTCCAAGCCGCGACTACGCCCAGGGTGAGGACGGCGGCGACGGCGGCCTCGAGGAGGCTGTTGGCGACGAAGACCGCGGCGGCGGCGGCGAGGGGGAAGGGACTGAAGACGACGAGGGCGCCGAGGACGAGGACGCTGTTGGTCAGGGAGCCGACAACGCCGGCCGTCGCCGCGGCGAGGGCGGCCAGCTTCCCGCGGAAGAGCCTGTAGGCGCCCCAGGCCGCGAGGCCGATGAGGATTCGCGGCAGGACGGAGATGAGGGGATTCACGAAATAGGGGTCGTAAATACCCAGGGGCGCCGTAGCGGCCTTCACCAGGGCCGTAATCCCGAAGATCCCTCCGACGATCATCCCCACGACCGGCCCCTCGAGCACGGCGCCGAGGATCGCCGGCACGTGCATGACCGTGAGCGAGGCACCGGCGAACCAGGGGATGTACCCGATCGGCGTGAGGAAAAGGGCGATCGACAGCGCGCCCAGCGCGCCGGCGATGACGATCTTCCGTACCGTGAATTTGCTTGCCATCTTCGTCTCCTTATTAGCGGCTAAAGAAATGATCCATCGCGAACGAAGCGAGGCAGGCCGCGACCGCGGCGAGCCTCGCGAGGGCTTCGCCCCCCTGCTCGGGGTAGGACGCCAGCCTCGTGCGCCCCTTCTCGGCGTAGCCCCTGGATTCCATCGCCTCGGCGAGCAGCTCCGCGCGCTCGAGCGCCCGTACGGTCACGGGCACGAAGAGCGGGAGGTAGGCGCGGGCCTTGGCGATCGGCCCGCCCCTGCCCGAGCCGAAGTCAGCGCCGCGCGAGGCCTGGGCCTTGGCTATGGACTCGAGCTCTCCGGCTATCATCGGCACGAAGCGCAGCGCGATGCCGACGGCGAGGGCGAGTCGGGCGGGATGCAGGCCCAGCCTCTCGAGCGGGGCCAGGAGATCCTCGATGCCGTGGACGGTCTCGCCCTCGCTCGTCACGGAGGTGAAGAGCCCGATCGCGGTCATGAGGGAAAGCGTGCGAGCGACCGTCATTAGCACGAGGCGGGCCTCCCTGGCCGAGAGGCTTATCGGCCCCAGGGCCAAGAGGACGCGCGAGCCGTCCCCGGGCCAGGAAAAGAGCACCTGGAGAAGCCCGGTGAATACGATGAAGGGAACTATGGGCTTGACGCCCCTGAGGAGGAAGCCCGGGCCGATGCCCGCCGCGGCGCCCAGGGCGAGGGCGAGCGCGAGGGGCAGGAGGGCGCCCGCGTAGGATGCGGACGCGATGCCCGAAACCATCAGGGCCAGGAGCCACAGGTACTTGGTCGCCGGCGTCAGCCTATGGACGTAGGAAGATCCGGCCCTGTATTGGCCTATCGAGACGTTGCGGAAGAACTCGATGCCCCTCACGCGGCGGCTCCCTCGAGGGCGGCGGCGAGCTCCCCTATCGAGAGGGGGTGCGAAGCCAGGCTCAGGCCGAGGACCTCCAGCTCGATCGCGACCTCGCAGGCGAAGGGCCTGCGTATTCCCCAAGCCGCGTCGAAGCGGTCGTAGAAGACCGACCTCGGGGCGCCGACCGCGGCTACCCTCCCCCCGTCGAAGACGGCGACGAGGTCGGCCCTGGCGGCTTCCTCCATGGAGTGGGTGGCCATGACGACGGTCGCCCCCGACCTGCGGGAGCCGAGGATCAGGTCGAGCACGGCGCGCTTGGTAGCCGGGTCGAGGGCGCTCGTGGGTTCGTCCAGGAGCAGGGCGTCGCCGTCCATCGCGAGGACGCCGGCCAAGGCCAGCCGCCGCTTCTCCCCGCCGGAGAGAGACCTCGTCTTCCTATCCCGGTACTCCGCGTAGCCGAGTCCGGTCTCCTCCATCGATCGCCTAACGCGTTCGACCAGGGCCTTCCCCGAAAGCCCCATGTTGCGCGGGCCGAAGGCGACGTCGTCGGCCGCATAGAGCTCGAAGAGGGCTGACTCGGGCCTCTGGACGGCAAGAGGGGCGCGCATACGCACGGAACGCAGGTCCGCGCGGGGATCGGAAAGCTCCGTCCCGAAGGCTCGCACCGAGCCGGAGCTCGCCGCGACGAGGCCGTCGAGGAGCTGCAGCGCCGTCGACTTGCCCGAGCCCGTCCTGCCCACCAAGGCTAGGGTCGCGCCCCGCGGCACGGCCAGATCGACGCCGCGCAGGGCCTCCGTCTCGTTTTCCGTGCCTCGGAGGTAGGAATGTCGCGCGCGGGAAAGCACGAAAGCGGCGTCGGCGACGGGGGCCTCGGGGAAGGGCTCTCCCCCCCTTCCCTCCCCCGGGGTCCGTGAAGCGAGGGCGGCGTAGATCCGCGAAGCGAGGGCGCGCGCGGATTCCGCGACGACGGGCTCCAGGGCGAGGGCGAGGGAGAGCGCTGCGCAATCGGGGAGCCCGAGGGCTTGGACGGAAGGAAGGCCGCGCCCGCCCGCGAACAGCTCGCTCGGGGACCCGTCGAAGACCAGCGAGCCCGCGTCTAGGACCAGGACGCGCGCCGCCCTCGAAGCCTCGGACATATCGTGGGTGACATGCACGACGGTCTTCCCGGAGGAGACGAGCCGGTCCATGAGGCCCAGGATCGCCGCTCGGGCCTCGGGATCGAGCATGGCCGTCGCCTCGTCGAAGGCGACGCAGCCGACGTCGAGGGCGAGGACGCCCGCGACGGCCAGCCGCTGCTGCTGCCCGACGGATAGGAAATGAGAGGCCCTGGACCTCAGATCGGCTAGGCCGACGGCCATAAGGGCCTCATCGACCCGGCGCGCTATTTCTTCGCGCGGCAGCCCGAGGTTCTCGGGGCCGAAGGCGACGTCCTCCTCTACGGAAGAGGATACTATCTGGTCGGCCGGGGATTGGAAGACGAGCCCGACGGAGGCGAGGGCCACGGCGCGGCCTTCCTCGCCTCGAGTCCGCACCCCGCCTATCCGCAGCTCGCCCGAGTCGGGTTCGCGAAGGCCGTTCAGGAGCCGGAGGAGGCTGCTCTTGCCCGATCCGTTCGCCCCTACGACGGCTACGTATTCGCCCTCGCGGATCGAGAGATTTATATCGATGAGGGCTGGGCGCGCGGAACCTGGGTAAGAGTAGTAGACGTTCTCGAGTTCTATGAGAGACATGAGCACCTCGCGTCTCGGCCTCGTGCAACGACTACCGTCGTAACGACTACCGTCGTTAAGGTCCAAGCGTTGATGAGAAAATAGACATCTTCGCTGATGGTGTCAAGGGCGAGCTCGCCCTTATGACAGATTCCGGCGCGCGCGGTCGGCGAAATATTCCTTGGCTAGGGCGATGAACCTCTCCTCGCGGTCGGAGAGGAAGGCCTTGCCGTGGCAGAGCCCAAGAACCATCGTTTGGGGGAGCATCACGATGCTGACCCCGGCCACGGCGGCGTCGCGATAGGCCAGGTCGGGAACGATCGACCAGCCGAGCCCCGTGCTCACGAGCTTGATGATCGAATACGCGTCGCTGCAGACGTACCCGACATTGGGGACGCAGCCGTACTCGGCGCAGATCGATCGGACTTTCTCGGCCAGTCCCGGCGCGGTTGCGGGGGAGATCGCCACGAAGGCGCTGTCCCGCAGCATCGCCATGCAGGCGCCGGGATCGTCCTGGACTTGCGCAGTGGAGGGGAAAATGACCGCCAGTCGTTCCTCGGAAAGGGGCTCGAAGGCCAGTCCATCCTCGTGCAACCAGGCCCGCACGAAGCCCAGATCGATGGCGCCGGAGCGTATCGCGCGTTCCTGGGCCTCGGTGGACATGACCGAGAGCTCGAACCTCATGCCCGGCTCGCGTTCGTGAACGAGCTCGAAGAAGGGCGGGAGGGTCGAATACATCAGGAAATTCACGCAACCGATCCGCAGGCTGTTGGCCTCCGACTCCCCGAGCACCTTGACCGTCCGCGCCACCATTTCGGCGCTGTCGAGCAGGCGCTGAGCCTCGATCTTGAGGTACTCGCCCGCCTTGGTGAGCAGGATCGACTTCCCCGCGCGGTCGAACAGCTCCGCGCCCAGCTCCTTCTCGAGCTCATGTATCTGGCGGCTCAAGGGCGGCTGCGAGATATGCAGCTCCTCCGCGGCCCTCGAGAAGCTCAGGGCCTTCGCCACCGCGGAGAAATACTTGAGGTGCCGAAGTTCCATGCCAATAAAATAGGTGGAATCGGCCGCGAGCGCAAGCGACCTTTAGGACGTCAGCCGCTCGAACACGGCGACGGGAAGCGACTTTCGGAGACCGGAGGGCAGCTCACGGCGATACAGACCGGCCGAGCGATAGCGATGGAGCGCGGCGACGACGATCGCGGCGAGATAGTGCTCCCGCTCGAGGCCGTAGGCGCTCGAGCAGGCATCGAACCAGGGATCGGGTATCTTGGGCTGGCCGTTGACCTCGAGGGCGAAAAGACGCCCTCCCTCGTCGATGAGGTCGCAGCGCGCGTAATCCCGTGCGCCCGACGCGGCCAAGGCCCTCCGGGCGAAGGCTCCGAGACGGGCTTTTTCCGCGGCGTCGTCGACGGGAGAGGCGATCGTCAGGTTGTGCAGCCTGTCCTCCCTCGTTACGACGCGGATGGGCCTCTCCTCCTTGAGGCTGATTTCTGCGGGCATCATCAGCGCCGCGTCGCCGTTCCCGATCATCGCGACCGTGTACTCGCGGCTATCTTCGCCCCCGACGAAGTGCTCGACCAGCAAGTCGTCGTATTCGGCCAGGGCGGCCTCCACGCTCGACAGCAGCGCGCCGGGATCGAAGGCTACGGACCGAGCGTGGATGCCGCGGTTCTCGTTCTCGCCGTTCGGCTTCACGATGTAGGGATAGTCCTTCGCATTGGCGATGAGCCTGAATCCGGCCATGGATCCGGTCCTGGTCCTGCGTATCCTGAACGAGCTAGGCGTATCGATGCCCCGGCTTTCCCATTCTCCCTTGAGCCTGGACTTGGAGAGGCAGAGCTCGAGGGCGGGCGAGGAGGCCCCGATGAAGGGCACGCCCTCGCGCTCGAGGCATTCGCGGACCTCGCGCCTGTCGCCTTTCGGTCCGTAGCCCGGGAAAGGACAGAAGACGAGGCTAGGCCGTCGGCTGCGCAAGGTCGCTAGCAGATCTTCGCGGCTTTCCACGGCCTCGCAAGCGAAGGAGAAACCCGATCGCAGCAGTACGGACTCTAAAAGCGCTAACTCGTGGAACGCCGGCTCGAGTACCGCGTTTCGCGACATCCCCGGGACGAGAGCGAGTAGCAGGTTTTCGCGTTCCGCGATATCGCGCAAGGTCCTGTCGATTCTTAGGTGCATCGTGCCCTCGACAGGAACATATGCGCGAAGACGCGTCCTGTCAAATACTTCAAAGGTATGGATGCCAAGCAAAATAGTATTGGACCAAGCCCTCGTCGCTCCCCTAGATTAGTCTCAAGTCAGGCGCGTTCGCGCCTCGAAGGAGCTTATTCAATGACGAGACATCCGATAGCCCAGATAGTCGGCGCGATCGCCGCGCTAGCCATAGCCGCATCATGCGCGACTACGCCCAAGGCCGCCAAAGCGCCGTCTCCCGCCGCGCCTCCGCCGGCAGCCGCCGCCGAGCCGGCCTCAGCGGAGCCGGCGGCGGTCCCCGCTCCCGACGCGCAGCGCGCGAAAGCCGCCGCGCTCAGGAAAAGGGCCTTCGACCTCGGGCTCAAGGAGCTCCTGCCCGCTGACTACGCCGCGGCCGACGCGGCCTTCGCGGAGGGAATCGGCGGCTACGGGAAGGACAACGCGGCTTCGACGGCCTCTTTCGCCGACTCCTCCGTGCGCTTCGGGAGCCTGATCTCGGAAAGCTTGCCCATGCTGGCGGCGAAGGAGAGGGGCCGCGCGGAAGCCCTACGCGATACGGCCCTAGGCAAGCGAGCCGACGGGCTCTTCCCGGAGCTGTTCTCCTTCGCCGAGGCGGAGTTCGCCGTCCCCACGGCAGCAGAGGCATCGGGCGACTACGAAGCCGCCGCCGCCGGCTACCGCGCATCCTCGAAGGCATTCGAGGTGCTTTACAAGTTATGCGACGCCGAATCGGCCAGGAAGGCGATCGTCGCCCGCGATTTCGAGAAATGGGATCCGTCCAATTGGACTCTGGCGGAAACGAAGTTCGCCGCCTCGCGGGACCTGCTGCCTCGGGACGCTCCGGCAGCGGGGGCATCGGTCGACGAGGCGATACTCCGCTACGGCCTGGCGAGCAGGACCGCCCTCGAGTACTACGCTTCCGATAGGAAGCTGAGCTCGGAAGCGGAGAAGGACAGGGCCTCCGGCATAAAGGCCGAGGTGGCGGTCAAGGACGAGTTCGCCTCCGCCCTCGCCATTCATTCGCGGGCCGAGGCCGCCTATTCCTCCCGGGATTTCGAAGGCTCCTCCTCGCTGTACGATCGGGCCGCCGCCGCTTTCGCCGCGGCCTACGGGCACGCGAAAACGAAAATGGATGCCACCAAAGCCGAGCTGGACTCGCTCGACGCGGCGCTCTCGGAAAGGGGGATAGACTGATGGGTAGGAAACCGGCATTCGTCCTTTCGGCCGCGCTTTTCTTGATAGCGCCGCTTTTCGCCCCCGCCGCGGCGGCGCAAGGCTCGGCTAGGGATTCGCACGCGATCGCCGCGATGGAGCTTCGCGGCGAGGCGCTCGCGGCCTATGACTCCGGAGATTACGATGGCGCAGCCGAGCTCGCGAGGCGTGCGAAGGCGGAGCTCGCCTTTATCCAAGCCGCCTCCCCCGCGGCGAAGGCCGAGGCGGCCTTGCCGGCTTCCTATAGGGTCAGGCTCGTCCCCGAGGATAGGGACTCCCTTTCCAAGATCGCCGGCTACCCCTTCGTCTACGGAGACCGCGAGAAGTGGATAGTGCTCTACCGCGCGAACAAGGATGTCTTGAAGCATCCCGAGGACGAGGACTTGATCCTGCCCGACGAGATACTCGCGATCCCGAGCATCGCAGGAGAAGTCCGCGAGGGGGAATGGTCGGACACTTCGCTATATCCCGTTTTCGCGTCCTCGGTCCGATAGGTCGTTGACTTAAGCGATCCCTGCGCCAATCATGCGCCTTCCCCGCGGAAGGCGCTTTTTTTATCGTATTCGAGGACGCGGGAAAAGAATGCGCGGCTTCTCGCCTTTCGTATTGCCGGCGCGGAGCTAGGGCAATAAACTAGTGGCAAGGAGCACACGATGAACCGTAAACTACTTTGCCTCTCCGCCGCGATCGCCTTCACCGCAGCGGCGGCCTTCGCCGCGGATGGAACCGTCGACGCCCGACTCGGGAAACAACTCGACAAGCTGGGCCTGCACTACACGACGACCAAGTCGGGCAACTATTCGCTGCAGCAGGACCTCGACGGGAACCGCACGCAGACAGTCTATATCATGTCCAAAACCGAGACCTACGGCGGCCTCGAAATCCGCGAGATCTGGTCCAACGCGGGCAACTTCGACGCCGTGCCCAGCTCGGACCAGATGTCCCAGCTGCTCGAGGACAACAACACCGAGAAGATCGGCGCCTGGAACCTCGAGGCGTCCGACGACGGTTCCTACCTGGTCTATTTCTCGATCAAGATTCCGGTGTACCTCAAGGACAAGGACCTCTCGGACATGATCGATTTCGCGGCGACCGTCGGCGACGGGATGGAGGCGAAGCTCTTCAATACCGACGACAATTGAGCGGCAGGGCCGGTCAGTTCCCCCGCTTTCCTGCCTCTCGCTCCATCCTCGCGCGCTTCACTTGCCTCTCGGCCCGGCGAAGGACGGCGATGCGCTTGAGGTCGGCGTCCTTCGCCGCCTCGAAGCGCTTGAAGAAATCCGCCACCGTCACGCCGGGCCGCACTCTCTGGCCCTGCACCGCGGAGTCTCCTCCGACGAGCTCCCCAAGGGCGTCGACGCGCGCGGCTATCCTCTCCATCGCGCCAAGAACGCGTCGGGACTCCGCGAGGAGAGGGCCTACCTCCGTCAGGCGGCGTTCGAGCTCGGCATCGGAGATCCTCGCGCCGGCCCCCGACTTTTCCTCCTGGGCCCAGGCCTTGAGCGCGCCATCGGCGGCTATCCGGGCGTGGTTCGCCCGGAGCCTGTCGGAAAGCTCGAGGTAGCGCGCCGCTATGAGCCTCGCAGCCTTTGGCGCGTCGCGCGCGAAGTCCGCCGTCTCGTCCGCCAGCCATTTTTCCTTGAACCCCGCGAAATCGGCCGAGGCGACGGCCCTGCGAGCTATCTTGGCTCCGACGCGTTTTTCCACCGCCTGCCCGGGCAGGGCCGAGGTCGATACGCCCTCGGATACGCAGGATACCTCGCCCTCGGAACAGCCTACGAGGATGGAGCCGCCCGGCGAGGCGATCACGTCGAATTCCGTGCCGCGGACCGCGCAGGTCGCGCTCTCCGTGGCGACGGTAAAGCCGGGGGAGCCGCCGAGCTTCTTGATCTTAACGCCGATCTGGCCTGCGATGAGCTCGACCTCGCTCTGGCGTTCGCCCTTGATGGCATCGAGGTTAAAATATAAGGAGGTCCTCGGCGCCAATTTGATGCTCCCGCTCATCCCCGTAGCCTTGGCCAACTTCAGGGTCGCCTGGCTTCCCGGCCCCGTGGAAATAAGGTCGCCGTCGTAGACCTCGTCCCCGATGCCCGGCGCGGCGAGCGTCGCCCCGTCCCGCGCGAGGCTCAGCTGACCTTCGCAGAAATCGATCGTGGCTAGCGGATCCTCGGCCCTCGCCGCGGCCAAGACGGCGAAGGCGAGACAGGCGGCGAGAAAACAGGCTCTCATCGTTGCGGCTCCTTTTATTCGAGACCGATCGCTATTAGTCGTCGAAAGGGGCGAGGGGGTTCACGGAATTCGCGAGCCCGTGCGGGCCCGCGCTTCCGGGCCGGGGAATGCGCTCTCGCGCCCCTCAAATGATCGGCGCGCGGGCGGAGCGCATTCCCTTCGAGCCCGCGCGGGGTAAAAAAGAAGCCGCGATCGCGAAAGCGATCACGGCTTCTTTACTCCCCCGCGCGGGCTCGAACCACGGACATTCTGGTTAACAGCCAGACGCTCTGCCAACTGAGCTACAGGGGAAAGAACGTTTCCAAGAACCAGGGAAAATTACCCTGATCGGCTTCGATTGTCAATACCTCGCAGTGCAGCGGCCTCTCACTTTTTCCTCGGCGCCTTCTTGCCGGTGGATCTCGCGGCCTTGGATGCCGCGGCGGGCTTCTTGGGGGCCTTCGCTTTGTCCTTGGTGGCTATGGCCTCGGCCCTGGCCCGCAGTCCCTTTTTGAGAGCGCCCTTCGCGGCGCCCTTCCTGCCCTTGGCCGCGCCGGAAGCGCGAGGCGCGGGGAAGAGCTCTTCCGCGCGGGCCGCGGCGGCGGCGGCCGACGCCGCCCGCTTGGCTACCTTGCTCACGCCGACTTGGGCCGCGGCGGCTTCCTTGGCCGAGAGCCGGACGCCCTGGGCCTTGAGTCCCTTCTCCTCGAAATCGGAGGCGAGGAAGGCCTCCTCCTTCACTTTCATGCGGGGCTTCGGCTCGTAGACGATCGTGAACTCGAATCGCTCGTCGGCGGAAAAGAGGAGGAGCTGCGCCCCGTCCGGGATGAGCTGGTAGTCCTTGTTGTTGATGTACTGTTCGATGCGGCAGCGCTTGATGTGGGCGTAGCCGCTCTCGCCGTCCTTGTAGACGGCGGTGAAAAGGTTCTTGCCGAGCTCTTCCTTCTCGGCGCTCCCGCAGAAGAGCAGGCCCTTGTCGACGAAGAGCTTTTCCGGCACGGTCATCGCGGTGTACACCCCGTTGCGGCGGATGGCTATGATCTTGTCGTAGGGAGAGACGAGGAAGAGGGTCTCGCCGCCCGATACCGAGGTTCCGAGATAGCCGGTGGCCTCGTCGTAGCGCAGGGGCAGGTCCCGGCGCGAGGCCACCTTGACATCCACCTGGCGGAAGGACGAGAGCTCGGTTCGGCGGGGCCAGGACTTCTCGAGCCGTTTCGCTATGCCTTCCAGGAAGGCCACCGCGTACTCCACCAAAGCTGCGAGGTGCTTGCGCACCTGGGCGAGCTTGGCCTTGAGGAGGTCCAGCTCGTCCTTCGCCTTGTTGATGTCGTAGAGCGATATGCGGCGGATGGGGATCTTGAGCAGGCGCTCGACGTCCTCGTCGGTCACCTGCCGCTTGATCTCCTTCTTAAAGGGCTCCAGCCCGCCCAGCACGGCCTTGCGTACGCCTTCCTGGGTCTTCATCTTCTCTATGGCCTTGTACACCCTCTCCTCTATGAATATCCGCTCGAGGGTGCGCGCGTGGATCTCGTCCAGGAGCTCCGCCGCCTCGAGGTTGAGCTCGCGCTTGAGGATGTCGAGGAGCCGGTCGGCGTGGTGCTTGACGACGTCGGTCGCCCTCATGATCACGGGCAGGTCGTCCTTGATCACGAGGAGGTTGCAGGAGATCGACTGCTCGCACTCCGTGAAGGCGTAGAGGGCGTCCACGACGTCGGCGGCGTAGACGCCGCGCTGGAGCTTGATCTCTATCTCGACCTTGTCCGTAGTGAAGTCCGAGATCGAGGCGATCCTGATGCGCCCGGACTTGGCGGCCGACTCGACGCTGGCGATGAGGCTCTCGGTCGTGGAGCCGAAGGGCAGCTCGCGGATGAGGATGCGCTTCTCGTCGGACAGGTCGAGCCTGGCGCGGACGCGCACCTTGCCCAGGCCGTCGGCGTACTCGGAGGCGTCGCAGAAGCCGCCCGTGGAGAAGTCAGGCTCGAGCTTGAAGCGCCTGCCCTTGAGGGCGGCTATCTCCGCCTTGATGACCTCGACCGGGTTGTGCGGGAGTATCTTGGTGCTCATGCCGACGGCTATGCCCTCGGCGCCCATCATCAGTATGACCGGGACCTTGGCCGGGAAGGTGACTGGCTCGACGTTGCGCCCGTCGTAGGAATCGACGTACTCGGTGATCTTGGGCTTGTAGAGGAGGTCCTTGGCGAGGGGCGTCGCGCGGCACTCGATGTAGCGCGCCGCGGAGGCCTCGTCGCCCGTCGCGATGTTGCCGAAGTTGCCCTGCTTGTCTATGAACAGTTCCTTGTTCGCGAGCACGACGAGGGCGGAGTAGATCGACTGGTCGCCGTGGGGGTGGTACTTCATGCACTGCCCCACCACGTTGGCCACCTTGTGGAACTTCCCGTCGTCCAGCTCGAAGAGGCAGTGGAGGATGCGCCTCTGCACGGGCTTGAGCCCGTCCTCGAGGTCGGGTATCGCCCTGTCCTTGATGACGTAGGAGGCGTAGTACATGTAGTTGTCGTTGAAGATCTTCTTTATGTAGGCCATATCCGTCCCTTACAGATCGCTTATCAGGTTCTGCATGATGTACTCGCGGCGCTCGGGCGTGTTCTTGCCCATGTAGAACTGGAGGATCTCCGGCACCGCCTTGAGTGTCTGCACGTCGACGCGGACCAGGCGGATGTCCTCGCCGATGAACTGGCCGAACTCCGCGGGACTGATCTCGCCGAGCCCCTTGAACCGCGTCATCTCGGAGGAGGCGCCGAGGGCCTTGGCCGCCTCGTCGCGCTCCTTGGCGCTGTAGCAGTAGCGCGTCTCCTTCTTGGTGCGGACGCGGAAGAGCGGCGTCTCGAGGATGAACACGCGCTCCTGCGTGACGAGCTCCTCGAAGAAGGTCAGGTAGAAGGTCAGGAGGAGGTTGCGGATGTGGAAGCCGTCGTAGTCGGCGTCGGTCGCGATCACGATGCGCCCATAGCGCAGGCCCTCGATGTCGGCCTCGATGCCGAGGGCCATCATCATGTTGTACAGCTCCTCGTTCTTGTAGATCGCGGTGCGCGACCGGCCGTACATGTTCTCGGGCTTGCCCCTCAGGCTGAAGATGGCCTGGGTGTAGACGTCGCGGGAGCTCACCATCGAGCCGGCGGCGGAGAGGCCCTCGGTGAGGAAGATAGTGGAGAGCTCGCCCTTGGGGTCGCCCAGGTGGTACTTGCAGTCCTTGAGGTTGGGGATGCGGAGCTCGATCTTGCGCGCCGCCTCCTTGGCCTCCTTCTTGACCACGTTCAGCTCGGTGCGGAGCTTCTCGTTGGCGGCGATCTTCTCCTGCAGGCGCTTGGCCGCCTGGGGATTCTTGCGGAGGAACTCGTCGACGCCGGACTTCACTTCCTGGAGTATCCAGGGCTTGATGTCGGTGTTGCCGAGCTTGTTCTTGGTCTGGCTCTCGAAGACCGGGTTCTTGAGCTTCACCGAGACGGCCGCGGCGATGCCCTCGCGGATGTCCTCGCCCTTGTATTGCGCCTGGAAGAACTCGTTGATGGCCTTGAGGAATCCCTCCCGGAAGGCCGAGAGGTGGGACCCGCCGTCGGATGTGAACTGGCCGTTGACGAAGGAGAAGTACTCCTCGCCGTAATTGCCCGTGTGCGTGAAGGCGAACTCGATCTTGTCGCCCCGGCTGTAGCCTATGTCGTACAACGTGGCGTCGCCGACCTCGTCGTACAGGAGGTCGTGGAGGCCGTTCTTCGAGGCGAAGTCCGTCCCGTTGAACGTGAGCGTCAGCCCCGAGTTGAGGTAGGCGTAGTGCCGGAGCCGCTTCTCGATGAACTCGACGTTGTAGGCGTACTCGCCGAATATCTCGAGGTCGGGCGTGAACTCGACGAGCGTGCCGTTGGGCTCCTTCCTCGACTCGGTCTCGCGCTTGTACTTGAGGACGCCCTGCTCGAAGCGGGCCTCGAACTGCCGTCCCTCGCGATAGGCGACGACGCGGAAGGCGGAGGAGAGGGCGTTCACGGCCTTGGTGCCGACCCCGTTGAGGCCGACCGAGAATTGGAACACGTCGTCGTTGTACTTGGCGCCGGTGTTGATGACCGAGACGGCCTCCACGACCTTCCCGAGGGGGATGCCGCGGCCGTAGTCGCGGACCGACACCCGGGAGAGGCCGGTGCCCTCGTCACGCTCGAGTCGCACGACTATCCGGTCGCCCGCGCCCATGATGAACTCGTCGACCGAGTTGTCGATCACTTCCTTAAGGAGGACGTATATCCCGTCGTCGGGGTTGCCCCCGTCCCCGAGCCTGCCTATGTACATGCCGGTGCGCAGGCGTATGTGCTCGAGGGAGCTGAGGGTCTTGATCTTGGATTCGTCGTAGCCGGAGGAGCTTTTCGTTGCCATATCGGTTGGAATGTAGCACGCCGGAGGAGAGAGGGGAAAGTGGGGCCTTTGCGCGATAATCCCCGATTCCCTTGCTAAATGGGTTCCCCAAACTATAGTTATCCGGGGGGTTCCCATGAAACTCAGGACCAGGATACTGCTTTCCTTCGGCCTCGTGATCGCCCTGCTCGCCTTCCTCGGCTTCGCCAGCGTGAACGGCATGCGCGCGTTCAACGCTCAGACGGTCTCGATCGCGACCGATAGCCTCCCGAGCCTCGACCTAGCCCATTCGATCGACACCGAGACCTCGAATTACCGGATCGCCCAGCTCGAGCACATCATCTCGAACTCCGATGCGGAGATGACCGCCTGGGGAACCGAAATCGGCCGCCTCTCCAAGCTGATCGCCGGCTATATCGATACATACAAGAAAGGCTACGTATCGAACGAGGCCGACGGTGCCCAGATAAGGCTCCTCGAGGAGCTTTGGCTCGCCTACGAGAAGGCTTGGGCGCCGGTCGAGGCGCTGAGCAAGACGAACAAGACGGCCGAGGCCATGGCCGAGATGCACGGCTCCCTCAAGAAAGCCTATGTCGACGCCAACGCGCCCATCCTCGCCCTCGTCGCACTCAATAAGGCCGCAGCCGCGGACGCGTACGCGAAGAGCAGGACCACCTACTCGAGCGTGACCTTCTTCGTAATCGTGGCGATCGTCGTCGCCTTCGCCGCCGCCCTGGTCATGGCGCTCGCGCTCGCCGCCAATGTCATGAAGTCGGTCGGAGGCGAGCCCGAGGCGATAGCGGCCCGATCCCTGACCATGGCGGGGGGAGACCTGTCGGCCGAGATCGGCGACCTCGCCGAGGCGCGGGGCATCGCGAAAGGCGCGGGCACCCTGGCCCTCAAGCTCAGGGAAGTCATCGGAGATATCCAGGAGTCCTCCCTGAACGTTTCGGAGGGCTCCCGCCAGGTCTCGCAATCCTCTCAGTCCCTGAGCCAGGGCGCCACCGAGCAGGCGGCGTCCATGGAGGAGGTCTCGAGCTCCATGGAGGAGATGGCCTCCAACATCAAGCAAAACTCGGAGAACGCGATGCAAACCGAGTCGATCGCCCGAAAGGCCGCGGAGAGCGCCGAGCGCGGCGGCGCGATAGTCGCCGAGGCGGTGGCCGCGGTCAAGGAGATAGCCTCCAAGATCGGCATCATCGAGGAGATAGCCCGCCAGACCAACCTGCTCGCGCTCAACGCCGCGATCGAGGCCGCGCGCGCGGGCGACGCGGGGAAGGGCTTCGCGGTGGTGGCGAGCGAGGTGCGCAAGCTGGCGGAGCGCAGCCAAGGCGCGGCGGGCGAAATAACGCAGCTCTCCGCCCGGACGGTATCGGCGGCCGAGGGAACGAAGGCGATCATCGCGGAGATAGTGCCGGACATCAAGCGGACCGCCGCCCTCGTGCAGGAAATCGTCGCCTCCAGCAAGGAGCAGGACGCCGGCGCCGCCCAGATCGGCTCGGCCCTGGCCCAGCTCGACAAGGTCGTGCAGCAGAACGCCGCCGCGGCCGAGGAGCTCGCCTCGACGGCGGAGGAGTTGACTGGCCAAGCCTCGCAGGCCCTCGATACCATAGGCTACTTCAGGCTATCCGCGACGGCGAGGAGCGAGGCGCCCGCGGAGAGAAAACCCGAGGCCAGGACGCCGCGGCAAAGGCCGGCGAAGGCGCAGGCTCCGTCGGGCAGGTCGCCTGCGACCCCGGCGCGTCCACGGATCGCCGCAAAGCCTAAGCCCGGGACGGCGAAGGGCGTCGCGCTCAAGGTGAACGCGACGGCCATCGCGCCGATCGCCGCCGTCAAGGACTCGGATTTCGAGGAGTTCTGATGATATGATGGGGCTATGACGAACCTCAGGATCGCCTTAGCCGCGATCGCGGCGATAGCATTGCTCCCCCCCGGCGCCGCCTGCAAGGATTTCCCAGAGCCGGTCCTCTCGGTCGACCCGCTGGCCGCGGCGACGAGGCCCGGCCTGCCTGCGGGAATGGGAGGCGCCTTCGAGTACTGCAATTACGCGTTCGCCCACGACGAGGTCGACAGTTTCTACTTCAGGGTGAGCGCCAGCCCGGCCTTCGTCGATCTCGGCGACGCCTTCGCCCTCGGCTCGATATTCGAAAGCACGCTGATGTGCGGCCCCCTCCGAACGGGCACCACTGCCGCGAACGTCGCGGCATTCTGGATGAACGCGGTGCAGTTCGAGTACGGGCTATACGCCTCGCTCGCGGTCACGGAGCCCGGCAAGGACGGTTTCCATCTACTCGCGGAGTATTCCCGGACGAGCCAGCATCCTCTCGGCAGCCCCGGCCTGACATACTCGCAGGTATCCTCGGACATCCTCGCCGTAGGCCTCGCCCCGCCCGAGCTCGCCCTAGGTCCCGCGACGGTCCTATCATACCTTCGCATCGGCTACTGCTCGCTCCTGGCGTTTTGGGGCAGCAGCCTGGCCCAGCCGCGCGCGTCCTGGTTCCTCAAACCCGCCGTCGAGGTGGAGCTGCCTCTCGAAGGCCTGGCGCTCGTCGCCCGCGCCTACCCGTATATCTTCATCGATCGATACGCCAAACGCCTGGACGCCGATTGGTTCGCCGAGGCGGGAGCCATCCTCGCGAGGGGCCGGGAGAGCGCGGAGCTGCTCGTGACGCTTTACGACACGAGGAACTCGGAGATGCTCGACGAGGCGGTACACCCGACCTTCGAGGCCGGCGTCTCGGTCAGGTTTTCCTACGACCGAGCGAGGCTGCCCGGCCCAGGCTAGAGCTTCGAGTACTCGACGGCTATCCTCGCCGCCAGGACCGCGTTGTTGAGCACGAGCGCGATGTTGGATTCGAGGCTCTCCCCTTCCGTGAGCTCCTTGACCTTGGCGAGCAGGAAGGGCGTCACGTCCTTGCCCTTGATGCCGGCTTTCCCGGCGGCGGCGAGGGCGGTCTCGATGGCCGCGCCGATCGCTGCGGCGTCCATGGAATGGGCGTCCGGCACGGGGTTGGCAATGACGACCCCCCCACCGAGGCCGAGACCCCATTTAGCCGCGAGGAGGAGGGCGACCTGGGCGGGGCTGTCGGCCCTCTCCTCGAGGCGCAGGCCCGAACGGCTCGTATAGAAGGCGGGGAACTCGTCCGTCCCGTAGCCTATTACCGGCACGCCCTTGGTCTCGAGGTACTCGAGGGTCTTGGGCAGGTCGAGGATGGATTTCGCCCCGGCGCAGACCACGGCCACCCCGGTCCTCGCGAGCTCCTCCAGGTCGGCGGAGACGTCCCAGCTGCGCTCGGCGCCGCGATGCACGCCACCGATGCCCCCCGTGGCGAAGATCCTCGCGCCCGCCATGGCGGCCACGATCATCGTGGCCGCGACGGTAGTCGCCCCGTCCCCCCCCGAGGCGACTACGCGGGGAAGGTCGCGGCGGCTCACCTTCGCGACTCCCGAGCCGCCCTCGGCGCCCGCGCGGGGACGCCCCAAGGCCTCTATCTGGCCCGAGTCGAGGCCCGCCTTCAGTCGGCCGCCGAGCACGGCGATCGTGGCGGGGACGGCTCCCGCGCCTCGCACGGCCGCCTCGACGCGGAGGGCTGTCTCCACGTTGCGCGGATACGGCATGCCGTGAGAGATGATCGTCGATTCCAGGGCCACTACGGGCCGGCCGCCTCGGAGCGCCTCGGTCACTTCGTCGGAGAGGTCAAGATACTCGTTCACGAGGGATTCCTTTCGCGGTCTCCATCAGGAGATCCGCGTCCATATCGGGATTGACGGGCGATTGCGAGGCGGCGGCGAGCATCGCGGCGGCGAGGGCGAGGGCGCAGCGCTCTCCGAGGGGGATGCCGCGGAGGAGGCCCCAGGCGATGGCCGCGCAGGCCGCGTCCCCGGCGCCCGAGGCGTTGACCGCCTCGAGGCCGCGCGGAGGGGAGGGAGGAAGCCGCGCTATCCAGGTTTCCGAGGCCATGGCGAAGAGTCCGTCGCTGCCGAGAGAGATGAAGGCCTCGCCCAAGCCCTTCCCGAGGAGGAGCCGGGCCAAGGCCTCCGGAACGAGCCCGGGCTCTCGGGGACCGAGGCCGGCGAGGAGGGAGGCCTCGACGCGGTTGGGCTTGGCGAAGGCGAAGGAGCCGAGCGAGGCGGCACCCCTCGGCGCCTTGGCGGCGGATACGGGATCGAAGCCCAGGAGGGGGCCTCCGTCGCCTTTCGGATAGCGGGCCGCCAGCCAGCGAATGGAGGCCTCGGGGATATTCGCGTCGACGAGGATCAAATCAGCTGAATCGAGGAATCCGGCCCTCTCTGCGAGGCGCTCGGGGGTCAGCAGGTCGATGGAGTCCATGGCGGCGACGGCTCCGGCAAGGCTGCCGTCCGAATCGAGGAGGCAGAGATACCTCGAGGCCGAGCAATTTTCGAGCCTCAGCGAACCCTCCAGCCCGATCCCGACGGAGGCGCAGGAAGCGGCCAGAGAGGCGGAGTCGCCGTCGTCGCCCAGGACCGAGACGAGCTCCACCCTCGCGCCGAGCCTGGCGAGGTTTTCGGCTATATTTCGCCCGACTCCGCCGGGCCTCTGGCAATACGTGCCGGGATTGGAATCCATTGCCCTGAATGAATTAGTTGATTTACCTTGTATATCGAGGTTTATCCCGCCGATGACGGCGAAAAGCGGCCTTTCGCTCAAAGCAACTCCATCCAGGTTGATTCTCGGTTCGGCTTCCTATAGATTACTAGACCGAGGATAAATGTGGACCAGATTTTCGATAGATTCGAGCGAATGTTCAAGTCCTGGGTATCCAGCACGGTCGACGACGCCGAGGAACTGTTCGGAAAGTCCGGTGCCCGGGCTTCCAGCGGCGATTCCGACCTCGACGCGGCCATGGACGAGCTCGACGACTTCCTCAACGTCGGCAGGACCGAGACCGAGGCGCGCGAGCGCGACAGGGCCCGCCGCGAACGCGAGGCGGAGGCGCGCCGCGCCGCCGGGAGCGCCTCGGGTTCCTCCGCCTACTCCCGCTCCTCCGGCCCTCCCGCTGCCCTCCTGCGCGCCTACCGAAGCCTCGGCCTCGCGTACGGCGCGCCTTTCCCAGAGGTCAAGGCCGCCTACAAAAGGCTCCTAATGCAAAACCACCCGGACCGCAATGCCGCCACCCCCGATCAGCTCAGGCGCTCGACCGAAATATCCGCGACGCTAAATGCGGCATATCAGACCATCGAGACCTGGCAGACCACGGGTAAGTTGGACGATAGTTAGCTTAAGGACGAGCGAAGCGCAATGGCGACGGACGGATATGCTCCCTTTTCGATCAAGGGAAGAACCGCGGCTTCCGAAAATCGAACAAGACCTTACTGGAGGGGAAGACCGGAATGAACGCCAACCCGCTCGCCGCTTACCGAGAGACCCGCGTCAAGACCGCGAGCCCGGGACAACTCGTCGTCATGCTCTACGACGAGGCGATCAAGCAATCCGACACGGCGATAGCCCTGCTCGGGAAAGACTCGAAGCCCAAGCCCAAGGATATCGAGCGCATCAACATGGCCCTGGGGAAGGTGCAGGACGTCATCACCGAGCTCATGGCCTCCCTCGACTTCGACGCTGGCGGGGAGATAGCCCAGGACCTCTTCGCCCTCTATGTCTGGTTCGGCAGGGAGCTGCTCGAGGCCAACATACACAAGGAATCCGCCCGCGTTTCGGCCGTCAGGACGATGCTCGCGGACCTCAGGGAAGCCTGGGCCGACGCCGCGTCCAAGGCGCAGGGCGGCTCGTCCACGCCCGTCGGCGTCAACATCGCCGGCTAAGGGGAGGGCGATATGGCCGCGAAGACCACCGAGGAGCTGGGGCAGAGGGTGGCGGCGCTCAGGCGCTTCCGGGAGCTGCTCGTCCAGCAGCGGGCCAAGTTCGAGAACTACCTCATGGTGCTCGACCACGAGCGCGCCGACATCGAGTCGGGCGACGTCGACAAGCTCGTCGCCCACGTCGAGATCGAGGAGGCTATCGTCTCCGAGATCTTCACCTTCCAGAGAGTCATCGATCCCCTCGAGCAGATATACCGCGCCGCATACCCCGCGGCGGCTGAGGATCCCGAGGTGCCGGCGCTCCGCGGCACCCTGGAGGAGCTCAAGGACGAGGTGCTCAGGCGGAACGCCGAGAACCGCTCGCTGCTCAAGCGCAAGATGGAATTGGTCAGGGCCGAGATAGCGGGCTTCCGCAATCCCCTCAACTCCCGCTCATCGGTCTACACCCGTCAAGGCGAGGGCGCCCTGGTGGATATCTCCGGCTAGATGACTGAAATATACTCGAACGAGGAAAACCGGGGCGACGCCTCGGTTTTTTTATCGCACCTTCCTTCTGCCGGGACAACGCTTTTTGGCCCTCATTTCTGGGGGGAATAGCCCCAAGATTCCGGCCCTGGTTTTGATGAACGCCTCTTTTATCCTCTTTTCCGTTTCGGTACCGTCATATTTCGGAGGCAGGACATGGTAGAGCGGAATCAAGTCGATGGTCGCGTCGAGGCTCACAGCCTCGGGCTTCTGCTGATTCACCTGCCTCTCTACCACTCCGTACGAGATTACTATGATGTCGAAGCGGTGGCTGGCGAGCATGCCTACGATGAAACCCATTAGGGCATCAATTATTTCCTTGGATCCCGACATGTTCGCGTACCGGAGCGTATCGGCTCCCGCTACATTGCCCACGCGTAAACTAGACCACGTTCTTTTATCGCTATACTTTACCTTGTCCTCAGGTCGTACGTATGCGAGGATCTTGGTGTAGCCTAAGGGAGAATCGCCTAGCCCCACTCGGATAATCTTGCTCGTGAAGACGGATAGTATATTATCCTCACTCAGGACGCAGGCCGCCGCCAGCCCATTGTCTACCATATCGATCATTTTTTTTTTGGGAAACGATGGTCACCTGTATGTTCAGACCGGCATCCCTATGGATTTTTTAGAAGAGCGGAATCACGGGAGAGCCTGCGCTGTAATGGACGAGTTGCAAATCCTGGGCAAAAAGGCAGAAAAGGGGCATCAACAAAATCGTGAGGATCGTTCTCTTCATAAGTCCTCCACTTTAAGTAAGTTTATTTTCACCACCGAACAATAACAAGGCAGAAGACTAGGATATCGGCGATAATGAACAACGGAGGCGAGTCCTCGCCTGAAGCGCCGCGAGAACCGAGCCAACGCAGCTCCGGAGCCGACACCGCCTCGAACGAGGACGAATTGGTCTCGTGCCATATCCCGCTCCCGCATCGACAACACGCACTCGATTTTTCCCGATGCGCGGTCGACCAAGGGCGAGAAGCATCGTGAGGATTTCACGACGGTCGCCGAGATATCACCGCCTTCAGCGCCATCGCCTATGAGTCGATTTCCTAGGGTATTAAACACGCCTTCCCGGGGCGGAAGCGATGTGTTACCACGGTATCCATGAACTCATGAGGCAATCGATAGAGGATCGCGGCATTAGGAACCAGGTCCCTCGATTTGTGGCCACCAACGAGCGTCGGCCCGAATATCGAAAAAAGAGGGCCTTCGCACTCGCCACTCGTGTTGCGTGAAGGGCCTATTCGTAATATCCTCTACCCATGGATAAGCGCCCCCTCTACATCCTCGATTCCTATGCCTTCATCTACCGCTCCTATTTCGCCTTCATGAGCAGGCCCCTGCGCAACTCGGCGGGCGCCAACGTAGCGGCGGCTTTCGGCTTCTTCCGCTTCCTCTTCGCCCTCTTCGACCAGCGAAACCCGAGCGCCTTCGCCGCCGTGTTCGATCCGGCGGGAAAGACCTTCCGCCACGACATGTATCCCGAATACAAGGCGACGCGGCAGAAGACGCCGGAGGACCTCCACGCCCAGGTGCCCCTCGTCGAGGAGATCCTGCGCGCCCTCGGCGTGAGCGTGCTCAGGGCCGACGGCTTCGAGGCCGACGACCTCATCGCGGCGCTCGCGACGAGATGCAAGGCGGAGGGCAGGGAATGCTGGATAGTCTCGGGCGACAAGGACCTCCTCCAACTCGTGGGCGACGGGGTGAAGGCCCTGCGTCCCGATTCGAGCTTCTCCTACAAGCCCTACGGCACCGAGGACGTCCAGGCCGAGTGGGGTGTCTCGCCAGACCGCATCCTCGACTACCTCGCCCTCACGGGCGACGCCTCGGACAATGTGCCGGGCGTGCCGGGCGTCGGGGACAAGACCGCGATCAAGCTCCTGGGCGAATTCCACAACCTCGAGGAAATCTACGCCCGTCTCGGCGAGGTCAAGCCCGAGTCGCTCAGGAAGAAGCTCGAGGCGGGGCGAGACAGCGCCTTCCTGTCATACAAGCTCATCACGCTCGATACCGATGCGCCCACCGGCGTCGCCGACCTCGACGAGCTCGCCCTGGACAGGCTCGATCGCGCCGCCGCCAACGCCCTCTTCGTCCGAGAGGGCATGAAAAGCCTCGTTACGGCCGCGGGGGGAGCGGAAGCCGCCGGCGGTCAGTCCGATCTCTTCACCGGCCGGAAACCGGCCCAGGAAGGCCCCGCGGTACCTACATCGATGCCCGCCGCGCCCGACACGCCCGCGGAGCTCCTTGGCCCGGGCTCCTACGAGACAGTGACGGACGAGGCGGTCCTGTCCTCGTGGGTGGACCGCTGCATCGCCGCGGGCACCTACGCCTTCGACTGCGAGACGGACAGCCTCGACGAGCTCGCCGCCAGGCCGGTGGGGTTCTCCCTCTCCTGCGAGCCGAAGAAGGCCTGCTACGTCCCCCTCCTCTGCCCCGAGGAGGAGCGCGTGAGCGAGGCCGCCGCGCGAAAGCAGCTGACGCGCCTCTTCTCCGCCCCCGGCGCGGTCCTGGTCGGGCACAACGTGAAATACGACTGGCAGGTGATGCGCCGCTTCGGCGCCCCGATGGCCTGCACGTTGCGCGACACCATGGTCGCCGCCTGGCTCCTCGACGCCGAGGCCCCTTCCTTCGCGCTGGGCGCCCTCGCCGAGCGGCGCATCGGGAGCGCCGGGATCGCCTTCGAGGACGTAGTTCCCAAGGGCGCGACCTTCGCCATGGTGCCGGCGGGCAAGGCCACCGCGTACGCGGCGGAGGACGCGGATTTCACGCTCCGCCTCCACCTCCTCATGGAGGGGGAGCTCAAGGTCGCTCGCCTCACCAAGCTGTACCGCGAGATCGAGATGCCGACCCTGCCCATACTCGGCGATATGGAGGCCGAGGGCATCCTCGTAGATTCCGGGGAGCTTCGCGCGTTCGGCGTCGAGCTCGACGCGGAGCTCGCGACGATCCAGAAGAGCATCTGGAAGGAGGTCGGCCACGAGTTCAACATCGCCAGCCCCAAGCAGCTCCAGGAAGTCCTCTTCGTCGAGCGCAAGCTCGCGACGGGAAGGAAGACCAAGACCGGCTTCTCGACCGACAGCGCCGTCCTGGAGGAGCTAGCGGCGCTGGACGAAGTGCCCAGGCAGATCCTTCGCCACCGCAGCCTCGCCAAGCTCAAGAGCACCTACGTCGAATCGCTCGCCAGTCTCGCCGAGGCCTCGGCAAGCGCGGAGGCCTCGTCCGCCGCGGGACCAGACCTCTTCTCGCGGGCAGGCAGGATTCACACCCACTATTCCCAGATAGGCGCGGCGACGGGCCGCCTCTCGAGCAGGGACCCCAACCTCCAGAACATCCCCGTCCGCGACAAGGAGGGCAGGCGCATTCGAATGGCCTTTACGGCCCGCCCCGGCAACATGCTGATATCCGCCGACTACTCGCAGATCGAGCTCGTCGTCCTCGCCCACCTCTCGCAGGATCCCGGCCTGCTCGCGGCCTTCCGTGAGGGAGTGGACATCCACCGCCGCACCGCAAGCCTCCTCTTCGGGATGGAGGAGGCGGAGGTTACGCCCGACAAGCGCCGCATCGCGAAGACCATCAACTTCGGCGTCATCTACGGGATGTCCGCCTTCCGCCTCTCCAACGAATTGGGGATCCCCCGGGGCGAGGCGCAGAAATTCATCGACGCCTACTTCGCCACCTACGCGGGCGTCCGCGACTTCATCGACAAGGCTGTCGGGGAGGCCGAGGCCTCGGGCTACTCCACGACAATACTCGGGAGGCGACGCCCGATCACGGCCATTAACTCCCGCAACAAGACGGAGAAGCAGGCGGCCGAGCGGGTCGCCGTGAACACGCCCATCCAGGGCTCGGCGGCGGACATAGTCAAGCTCGCGATGCTTCGCGTCGATGCCGCGTTCCGCGCCTACGCGGCGGGGAGTCCGGGGAGCGCGCGCCCCAGGCTCCTCCTCCAAGTCCACGACGAGCTCATCGCCGAGGCGCCCGAAGCCGAGGCCCCAGCCGTGGCCGCGGCGATGAAGCGCGAGATGGAGGCCGCGATCCAGCTCTCCCTTCCCCTGCGAGCCGACGTCGAGATCGCCCGGCGCTGGGGAGACATGCACTAGGAGGTCCATCCATGCCCACGTCACGATCATTCGCGCGGGTCCCAGCTTCGAGAAAACCGGGGCCTCGCTCGGTCCTCGGCGCGGGATACGCGCCTGCGGAAACGCTCGGCCCCGGTTTTCTTGATCGGCGCTCATCGAATCGCGCCGGTGTCCCGCGCCATGACCCTTGCCGGGCATGGATGGAAATCACATACCACCGATGCTATTAGGCCTGACCGGCGGCTATTGCGCGGGAAAGAACTCCGTCGCGGCGATACTCGAGAGGCGGGGCTGGACCTGCATCGACGTAGACGCCCTGGGGCACGAGGCGGTGGAGCTCGCCCGGGACGCCATCCTCGGGCGCTTCGGCGCCGCCGTCCTCGGGCCGGACGGTCGACTGGACAGAAAAGCCATAGCGCGCATCGTGTTCGCCGACCCCTCGGCCCTCGCCGACCAGGAGGCGATCATCCACCCGATAGCGATCCGCCTCACCGACGAGCGCATCTCGGCGGCGGAAGGCCAGGCCAGGAAGGTGGGGCTCGAACCCCTCGTCTGCGTGAACGCCGCCCTCCTGCACAGGACAGAGCGCATCGCCTCCCTCGACGCCATAGTCGAAGTAAGGGCGCCGCTGCTGGTACGGCTCGCGCGAGGAGCGCGGCGCGACAAGGCGGGATGGATCGGCGCTTTCCGTCGCATAACGCGGCAACGGAGCTTCCGCGCTGATTTGGGCGAAGCCGCCCGCGAGGCGAGAAGTGCCGTATATACCCTGGGGAATTGCCGGGGACATGCCGCTCTGGAAGCCGCCGTCGAAATGATGCTGATCGATCTGGGAATCCGGACAGAGGCGGACTCTACGCCCCGCCCTTCGCCTTTACGAGCTCGACCGAGATGGTCAGGCTCGTCTTCCTCTCGTCGATGATGATGGGATTGCCAAAGACGTCGGAGACGAGGTCCGCTTCCTCGACGACGAAATGGGAAAAGGCCAAGCCCGATGCGGCGTCGGGCAGGTACTCGAGGACATGCCGCTCGAGCCCGTCCGAAAAAACGGAAAGCTCGTAATTATCAGAGGCATTTGAAAAAACGAGCGGCGCGCCGTCGAGGACCAGGCTTCCGCGGTAGGGAGCCCTGATGCTCAGCTCCGTCGGCACCTTCGCCGGATCGTCGGGCAAGGAGCATGAGGCGGAGAACATGAGGGCGGAGGCGAACAGCGCGAGCGCGCGGACACCGGCTCCGGCCCTCATGTCCGCTCGTCCTGCAAGGAAACATTCGTGCCGGAGCCGGACGGCGATCCCACGGCCGTTACGAAAACGTCGATGGGGCCGCCGGTATCGACTTTCTCTAGACGCCAATGCCCGTCAGGAGAAATATTCGCATCCGTCGTGGGAAGGGGCGTCACGCTCCGCTCGCTCCCCGGAATATCGATCGCCGACTCTTTACTGATGCCGGCTACGACACAGGAACCGTCGGAAGACCAGGAGACGTAACCGAAGCTAGTGCCATCGGCGTAGAAATCCGTTTTAAACACCGTGGCGCCCTAGGCGTCGAGGGCGACAAAACGGGCCTTGCCTGTAAATTTCGCCGAATCGCTCCATACGAATAGAGCGAGCTGCGCGGCGTCAGGGCTGAATCCGACGAACCAGGAGGCGATGCCGACGGGGATTCCGCCGGCATCGCGCGCGATGAGGTCGGCGTTGCCGAGATAGCCGCCTCCCGCGTCATACCGCACGAGGCTCACGATCCCGCCGCTCGGATCGTCGATGCTCGGCGTCCTCGCAATATAGGCATCGTAGGCGCCATAAGAACTGGAGGGATGGGTAAAAGTAAATCCCTCGACCACTAGACTCGCTTGGCCGCTCGACCACGAGGCTTCTACTATCGCGGCGTCGAAGGCGGGATCGGGCCTAAGAGAAGCATACCCGGAACCCGTATTCCCCTGGTCGCCGAACTGCCGGTAAGCTTTCTGGCTTAAGTCGGCGCCGAAAATCGCCATGGCGCCGCTGCCGCTTCGGCTGCTCAACGCTATAGCGCCCATTTCACCGAGGCTGACTTGAATATAGTTGGTCGCATCGCTCCCGAGGAGAGAGCCGAGATCGACTTTGGACCCGATGTTGGCGCAGGATTTGAGGTAGTATCCTCCGCTTCCCTGCGACGAGTTGGGGACAAGCACGAAAGGCCCGCCGTTCTCGACGCCGTTTTTCGAAGTCCCGGCGTAAAGAATGGTCGATGTCATCGGCTTTCCGAAATCCTGACGGGCTTTCAGCCGCAGCGTTTCGGTCCTGAAACGCTCGTCCCAATAAAGCACCTGGTCGTTCGAGGCGAAGGCCAGGGGCTCGTAGGTATTCCAATCGAAGCGCGCTAGGACGTAGCGTTCCTCGTCACTCGGCGTGATACTGAACGAAGGCTCATGGACTGTCTTGAAAATTTCTTGTTCGAGCGGTCCTTCGCCATTGGGTTTTTGATACATCAAATCAAAACCGCCGAAATTACCTCGAATCCCCTGCCTCAGCTCAGCCTCTATGCTGACGCTCCTCGGCGCGAACATCGAAACGGAATAGACATCCTCGACCGCGGTTCCATCCACGAAGACAATACCGATCCGCTTATTCGAATCGACGACCGTGAGCTCGTAATTATTGTTGCTAGGGGTACACGAAGCGGCGAAGAAACAAAGAAGAACTGCGGCAAAGGATCGAAGGGCAGCTTTTGCCATAGGGATAATATATCGTGGAATCGGGTTTTCTCATTTCTCTTTACGAGCTATGAGTCCAGCTTGGAAGTCTTTTACTCACGCATCGCGCGAAGGCAGCGGGTGCATTCGTTCGGAGATCGGTACGGTTTCACACGCTTATACTTACGTGCGAGGGCCGAGTTTCTATAGAAAGCTGGCGGCACGACGAGTCGCGCCTTCGATCTCGCTGTTTCTATCCTTAGTAACAACAATGCGTCTACGCATGTCGTGTGGCTATATAAAACAAGGCAGCTCCGCAAATCCTCTTGTAGGCGGGCGAAAACCAACTGTATACTTCCGCCCATCCGGGAAGTTTTTAATGCCGGGAGGGACTGTCTCTCGTCCGCGCTGTACGAGCGCCGGGCAGTCCACGGCGAAGGAGAAGGACCATGCGGAAAATCACTAAGCTAATCCTAGCGCTGCTGCTCGTGGCGGTACTGGGCACGACCGCATTCGCTCAGAGCGCGCCGCCCGCGGCGGGCGCCAACCTCACCATCGGACTCGTGATGGTAGGGCCCTACAACGACCACGGTTGGAGCCAGGCTAACTACGACGGGGCCCAGTACGTCGTCGCGAAGGTACCCGGCACCAAGCTCGTCTATATCGACAAGGCCAACTCCGCGGACCGCCCCGGCACCACGGTTTCCCAGCTCGGCGAGAGCCTGGTCGCCCAGGGCGCCAAGCTCGTGATCTTCAGCTCCGACGACATGAGCGACGAGGCGGTCAAGTTCGCCCAGGCGCACAAGGACGTCTTCGTGATCATGACTTCCGGGGACCAGACCTGGAAGGACGGCAAGGCCTATAAGGACCTGCCCAACATGATCTGCATCATGGGCCGCATGGAATACATGAAGATGGTCGCCGGCGTCGCCGCCGCGATGACCACCCAGACCGGCAAGATCGGCTTCCTTGGTCCCCTCATCAACGACGAGACCCGCCGCCTCGCCTCCTCCGCCTACCTCGGCGCCAAGTACGCCTGGGTCAACTACCTCAAGAAGGATCCCGCCAAGCTCTCCTTCAAGGTGACCTGGATCGGTTTCTGGTTCAACATCCCCGGCGTCACCTCCGATCCCACCCAGGTGGCCGACGACTTCTTCAACTCCGGCTACGACGTGGTCATCTCCGGCATCGACACGACCGAGGCCGTCACCGAGGCCGCCAAGTACGCCGCCCAGGGCAAGAAGGTCTTCGCCATTCCCTACGATTACGCCAAGGCCATCGACGAGGGCAAGGGCGTCTCCCTCGGCGTCCCCTACTTCAACTGGGGCCCCGCCTACGTGACCACCGTCAAGGCCGCGATGGCCGGTACCTGGAAGTCCCACTGGGAGTGGAACGCCCCCGACTGGAAGAACATCAACAACCCCGACACCGGCGCGGTCGGCTTCAACAAGGGCACGCTGACCAAGGACGCCAGCGCATCGGTCGACAAGTTCATCGCCGAGCTCGCCAAGGGCCTCAACCTCTGGAAGGGCCCCCTCGCCCTCCAGGACGGCAGCGCCTACCTGAAGGCCGGCGAGGCCGCCACCGACAAGCAGGTCTGGTACCTGCCCCAGCTCCTCCAGGGCATGGAAGGGCAGAGCGTCTCCAAATAAGCTCCCGCTTCTTCGCGTAGAATGCCGCCGCGCGGCCTCGCCCACGGGCGTCGCCGCGCGGCGGTCCTTTCGGTTCTTCCTTTGACATCTTCCGGTTTCTGCCGCATCCTATCGTGCTGGAGAGACAAGAGCATGCTTATCGAGCTTCGCGATATCTGCAAGACCTTCGGGCCGGTCCGCGCCAACGCGGGCATATCCCTCGCAGTGCCACCCGCCTCCGTCCTCGGGATATTGGGCGAGAACGGGGCCGGCAAGAGCACACTCATGAAGATCCTCTCGGGCTTCCAGCCCCCCGACTCCGGGTCGATCATCATAGACGGCGAGGCGGCGACGATCCGCTCGCCGGCGGACGCCCTGGCACGCGGCATCGGGATGCTCCACCAGGACCCCCTCGACTTCCCGCCCCTCAGGCTGATCGACGACCTAATCCTGGGAAGCCGAGGCCCACTGCGCCCCGACCGCAAGAAGGCGGCGAGGGAATTCCGCGAGCTCGCTGTCCGCTTCGATTTCGACCTCGACCACGAGGCCTACGTCGACTCCCTCACGGTCGGGGAGCGACAGCAGCTCGAGATATTGCGCCTCCTCTGGCTCGGGGCCCGGGCCCTCATCCTCGACGAACCGACGACGGGCATCAGCCTGCCGCAGAAGCAGAAGCTCTTCGCCACGATAAGGCTCCTCGCGGACGAGGGCATGACCGTCCTCTTCGTCTCGCACAAGCTCGAGGACGTCGAGTCCCTCTGCGACCGGGCGGTCGTCCTCAGGCAGGGTGCCCTCGTCGGCAGCTCGGAGCCCCCCTTCGATACGAAGCGCCTCGTCGAGCTTATGTTCGGCAAGGAAGTGCCTCAGACGCCGCGCTACAAGATACCCTGCGGGGAGACCGTCCTCGCGGCGCGGGGACTCTGCCTGGAGTCCCTCCGGCTCCAGATCAAGGACCTGGATCTCGAGGTGTACGCGGGCGAGGTCGTCGGCCTCGCCGGGATGGAGGGCTCCGGGCAGGCGATATTCCTGGCCTCCTGCGCGGGCCTCGAGCGGGCCGTGGCGGGCTCGGTCTGCCTCGACGAGACGGACATGACCAGCCGCTCCCACCACGACTTCAAGCGCGAGGGCGTCGCCTACCTGCCGGCCGCCCGCCTCGAGGAGGGATTGGTGCCTGGCTTGAGCCTCGAAGACCACTTCATCCTGGCGGAGGGCAAGCGCGGCCTCTTCATCGACCGGCGAGAGGCCGAGCGCGAGGCGGTTTCGCGCATCGCGTCCTATAATATCAAGGGCAGGCCCGACAGCCCGGTGGAGTCCCTCTCCGGCGGCAACCAGCAGCGGGCCCTCCTCGCCCTGCTCCGCGACAAGCTCTCCCTGATCCTCGTCGAGCACCCGACCCGCGGTCTGGACATAGAATCGACGATCTACATCTGGTCCAAGCTCAAGGAGCGCTGCTCCCAGGGCACGGCCATCGTGTTCATCTCCTCCGACCTCGACGAGATACTCCAGTACAGCGACCGCGTCCTCGTCTTCTTCGCGGGGCGGGTCTCCCCTCCCCTGAGCGCGGAGGATCTAGGAGTGGAGGAGCTCGGCCGCCTGATCGGCGGCAAGGGCTGGGAGAGGTTCGAGGCCTCGGCTACAGCCGAGACGGCGGAGGCTTCCCATGTCTGATTCACGAGCGCTCAAGCCGCTCTTCCAGGGAGCCGCGGTGGTCCTCGCCCTCGGCCTGACCACCCTCGTCCTCCTGGCGACCAAGGCACCTCCCCTCGCCGCCTACGTGAACATCGCGCGAGGCGCGGTCGGCACCGTGTCGGTGGCCCTGGACGTCCTCGTCGCCTGGGTGCCCCTCCTCCTCGTCACCTCGGGCCTCCTCGTCACCTTCACCGTGGGGCTGTGGAACATCGGGATAGAGGGGCAGATCACCTTCGGCGCCATCTTCGCGACCTGGGCGCTGCGATCCTTCCAGGGAGGCGCCGCCTCCGGGGCGATAGACCCCGCCCTCGCCATCGCGCTTTCCGTCCTCGCGGGCATGGCCGGCGGCGCCCTTTGGGCGATGCTCGTAGGAGCCCTGAAGACCTTCGGCGGCGTCAACGAGATCTTCGGGGGGCTCGGCCTCAACTACGTCGCGACCGCCCTCAACCTCTGGCTCATCTTCGGCCCCTGGAAGCGGCCGGGCGTCGCCTCGATGTCGGGCACCGTCCCCTTCGACAAGGCCCTCTGGCTGCCGACCATCAACGAGCAATCCCGCTTCGCCCCGATAGCCGTCGTCCTCGCCCTCGTCGCGATCGCGGTGGTATTCGCCCTCATCCAAGGGACCTACTTCGGGCTCCGCTTGAAGGCGGTGGGCAAGAACCCCAAGGCCGCCTACCTCCTCGGCATCCCGACCTGGCAGTACACGATGGCGTCCTTCGCGATCTGCGGTATCCTCGCCGGCCTCGCGGGGGCCGTCCAAGTCACCTCCGTGTACCACAGGCTCATCCCGTCGATATCGTCGGGCTACGGATACATGGGCCTCATGGTGTCGATGCTCGTGAATTTCAGCGCGGCCGTCGCGGCCCCCGTCGCCCTCTTCTTCGCGGCGCTCAATGTGGGCTCCATCCAGTTGCCCATCACGCTCAAGCTGGACTCCTCTCTGGCCGGAGTCCTCCAGGGCACGCTGGTCCTCTTCGTTATATTGGCCGAGGGGGCCAGGATGCGCTTCATGAAGAAGGGCGGGAGGAAGGCATGAGCGTCGACATCCTCCTCCTCGGCCTCGCCGGCGTCCTAGCCTCCGCAGGGCCCGTGATCTTCGCGGCGATCGGCGAGGCGATCTCCGAGCGCGCCGGCGTGATAAACCTCTCGATGAACGGCATGATCCTCCTCTCCGCGATGGGGGGCTTCGCGGCCGCCCTCGCCACGGGGAGCGTCGTCGCCGGCTTCGCCGCGGGAGCCGCGATAGGCGGCGCCGTAGCCGCCGTCGTGGCCTTCTCCAGCATCACGCTCAAGCAGTCCCAGGTGGCCGTGGGCTTCGTGCTCACGCTGCTCTGCCGCGACCTCTCCTACTTCCTCGGCAATCCCATCATGGGCCAGCCAGGACCGCGCATTTCGATGGCGCCGATACCCCTCCTCGAGGGCATACCGGTGCTCGGGCCCCTCTTCTTCCGGCAGGACGCCATGACCTATTTGAGCTTCGTCCTCATCGCCGCGGCCTGGCTCTTCATTTACCGGACGAGGCCGGGCCTCGTGCTGAGGGGCGTGGGAGAGAAGCCCGCGGCGGCCTACGCGCGCGGCGCCAACGTGGGGGGCCTGCGCTACCTCTACACGATCCTCGGCGGCGCGATAGCCGGCCTCGCGGGGCCGATGTACTCGCTCTCGATAAAGGCGGGCTGGAAGGGCACGATCTCCGGCCTCGACGGCATAGGGTGGATCGCCCTCGCGATCACGATCTTCGGGGGCTGGAGCCCGATCAAGGTGGCCCTCGGGGCCTACCTCTTCGCCTTCCTCCAGTGGCTGGGCCTGGTGCTCCAGAGCGCCTTGCCCGGAGTGCCCTCGCAGGTCCTCCAGGTCGCGCCCTTCCCCCTGATGATCCTCACCCTGCTCTTCGTCAACCTCGGCAACGCGGAGTGGGTGTCCAACGCCTTGGCGAGGCTCCCGGAAAAACCGAGGCGCGCCCTCGCGAGGCTGCTTCGCGCCATGAACGCCAAGCCGCCCGCGGCCCTCGGGACGCCCTTCGAAAAGGACTAAGGCTGCGGGCGGCTCTCGCACGCGGCGCAAGGAATCCGGGCCGCGGGCGGCCATACCCTCGGCCCTCGGGACGCCCTTCGAAAAGGACTAGCCGCCTATTCCACTGTCTCGTTCGGATGGGCCAGGATGATCTCGCCGTCCTCCTCCATCTCGCGAATCAGGGCTACTACCTTCTGTTGGGCCGCCTCCACCTCGCTCAGGCATATCCTGCCGATTCCCTCGAAGCGGGCCTTGAGCCTATCGGCCTCCGGCTCGGGCAAGCAGGACCAGATGAAGGCCTTCACCACCTCGGGCGCGGCCTTCATCGCGCGGAGGAGGAGCTCCTCGTCCGTCCGCTTCGCGAGCTTCTCGACTGCCTTCCGATCGAGGAGGACGATGTCCTCGAATCCGAACATCCGCTTCTTTATCTCCTCGGCCAGCTCCGGATTGTCCCTTTCGAGCGATTCGACGACCAGCCGCTCGGTTGAGCGATCCGCCATATTCAGGATATCGACGACACTCTCCACGCCGCCGGACGCGGCGTTGCCCTCGTCGCCGAGAGTCGAGAGCTTTTTATCCAGGACGCGCTCCACCTCCCTGACGACGTCGGGCATCACCCGGCCCATGCGGGCCATCCTCCGGGCCACCTCGGGCTGCAGCTTCGAGACGATCTGGTCCTTGGAGAATTTATCCGGGCGCTTGAAGTAGTAGGTCTTGATCATGGGCCCATCGCCCCGAGAGAGGATTTCGGCCATATTCACCCTACCTTTTTCAGGACCTCGGTGACGCGGATGCCGAAGCTCTCGTCTATTACGACGACCTCGGCCTTGGCTATCAGCTCGCCCGAGGCGAAGAGGTCCACGGGTTCGCCGGCGAGCCTGTTCAGCTCGATTATTGTGCCTTCGCCGATGCCCGCGACCTCGCTGAGGGTCTTCATGGCCCTTCCCAGCTCGACGCTGAGCTCGACCTTGACGTCCTTCACGTACCCGAGCTTCATCGGTGCCCTCCTTCCTCTATCTCCGTGACCTTGAGGTAGCTCCTGCCCTTCCCGCGCACGATCCTGTCCCTGGCCACGCACTGGCCGCCGACCTCCAGCTCGCAGGTCCCTCCGTCGGAAGGCGAGAAAACCCCGCCGTCCGCGATCCCTTCCAACGCCTCGGGCGTCAAGGTCAGCCGGCGCTCGACGACGCTCGTCGGCAGGGCTATCCGCGACGCGATGGGAGACTTTTCCAGGAATTCCCTCAACTCGCCCATAAGGCCTCCATGCTTCCACTGTGCCTCTTTCGGGGAGGGGAATCTTGTCCTTTCCCCGGCTAAAACCGGCATTATTTTTACTCGGCGCCGCGGTTGCGGAATTCGCGCGGGCTCGTGCCCATGATCCTGCGGAAATAATTGTTGAAGTGGGAGAGACTGTTGTACCCGACCGCGAGGGCGATATCCAGCACGCTGGAGCGGGAGCGCTTCAGGAGGGCGTAGCTCTTTCGGATGCGCACCTTGTTGACGTACTCGACTACGGTTGAGCCCGTCTCCTTGCTGAAGGCGCGCGAGAGGTAGGCCGGATCGAGGGAGAATCGCCGCGCCAGGTCGGCTAGGGAGAATCGATCCGAATAGCGCTCGTCGATATAGTCCATCAGGTCTCGGGCCCGGAAGCGCGGGGGAGGCGCGGGACTTATAGACCGCGCCGGCGCCTTCGCGTATCCGCAGCCTCGACCCCGGCGGGGCGAGGAAGAGGCTGCCCGCGATCAGCGTCGCGCTCATCGAATCGCATTCGACGCCGATCGCGCCGGCCGCGACGAGGAGTATCTGGAAGCAGCCGGGCGCTGCCTCGCTTCCGATGCGGAAGGGGAATGAAGGCTCCAGGAGCTCGATGAGGCGCCTCCGCCATTATGAGATAGCCCAATATATCCAGCTATCCAGCGGCGGCAACGCCCATCGACCCGGAGGCGGCCTAGCCTCGACGGCGTCGGTGAACTGCGGGCGCTTAGCCTTTCACGGCGCCCGAAGTGAGCCCCTCGATGAACTGCTTGGCCATCGTGAGGTACAGGATTATCACGGGCACGCAGCTCAGGGAGAGCACGGCCAGGATCTTCGACCAATCGGTCTGATACTCCCCGAAGAGCCTCGTCACTCCGAGTATCAGGGTCCGCTGCGAATCCTGCCGGATGAAGATCAGGGGGAACCAGAGGTCGTTCCAGATCGGCACGAGGTTGAAAATGGCCACGGTAGCGAGGGCGGGACGGATCAGGCTCACTATTATCGAGCTGTAGATCTTGAGGGGCCCAGCGCCGTCGATGAGGGCCGCCTCAGTTAGCTCGCCCGGTATTCCCTTGATGAATTCGTAGAGCGTGAAGACCGCGATCGGGAGCCCCATGGCCACGTAGACGGGGATGACGCTGATGGTCCTGTCGAGGAGGCCGAGCTTGATCATGATCTGGAGGAGGTTGACCGACCCGATCTTGATGGGCACGGTCAGGCCGGCGACGAAGAACAGGTAGATCCACTTCGAGTAGCGGGACTTCCAGCGGACGCAGCCGTAGGCGGCCAGGGAGCCGAAGAGGAGGATCAGGGCGAGGGAGGCGACGGTCACCAGGAGGCTGTTGAGGAAGTAGCGCGGGAAGGGGGAGTTCTCGAAGACGGTCTTGTAGCCCAGGAGGTTGATGGCCTTGGGCAGGCCGAAGGGATCGAGGTAGATGTCGTTCTTGAACTTGAAGGAGTTGACCACCATCGTCCAGAGCGGGAAGAAGACGAGGAGGCTCCAGAGGGACAGGAGGAGGTACTTGAAGGGCTTCATCGGGTCGCGGATCATGCTCGGCGGTCTCATGCCCTTAACCTCCCCTCGGCCGCAGGGCGGGCCATCGGCTCGGCGCCCTGCGCCTCGCGGCCGTTCATCAGCCGGTTGGCGAGGAGGACCCCGGCGAACAGCACGGCGAAGGTCACGGTCGCCACCGCGGCTCCCAGTCCCATGTCGGGTATGCCGACGGGATGCTGGCCCGCGATGCCGGTCCTATAGAAGAAGGTGCCCATCAGGTCGGTCGCGTAGGACGGCGGGCCGTTGGCCCCCTCCATCGCGAACACGACGTCGAAGGCGTTGAAGTTGCCGACGAAGGTCAGGACCGAGACGATGCCGACGACCGGCAGGAGGAGGGGCAGCTTGACCCGCGCGAAGGTGAGCCAGCCCCCCGCGCCGTCGATCTGCGCCGCCTCGAAGAGCTCCTCGGGTATCCTCTCGAGGCCCGCGAGGAACATCATCGTAGGCAGGCCCACCCACTGCCACGACGAGACGAGGGTTATCGCCGTCAGCGCGAAGCGCGGGTCGCCGAGCCAGGGCATGGCCCAGGCGCCCAGGCCGACCTTGGTCAGGATGATGTTCAGCGCGCCCCACTGGGGGTTCAGGATCAGCTTCCAGATATAGCCCGTCACGAGCACCGAGAGGGTCACGGGTATGAAGATGATGGTCCTGAAGGCACCCTTGCCCTTGAAACCCTTGCCCGAGAGGATGAGGGCGAAGAGCAGGCCGATGGTGTTCTGGACGAGCATGTTGATGCCGAAGAAGACCCAGGTGTTCCCGAAGGCCTTGAAGAAGCGCGCGGATATCTCGGGATCCGCGAAGAGCCGCAGGTAATTGTTGAAGCCGACGAAATTGTCGAGCGTGTAGCCCGAGCCCGAGAAGAAGCTAAGCCGCATCGAGTTGATCACGGGGACGGCCATGAAGGCCGCGTAGACGAGTAGGGCCGGAAGGGCGAAAAGGAGCCAGAGCGCCCCGCTTTCCCTGCGAACCTTGCTGCTGGAATTCATAGGCTCGATTCCTCGCGATATGAGGGGCGCGGGCGGAGGAAGGAGGCCGATGCCACCGCCCCGCCCGCGCGGCCTTTCATGGGATGAGTGCTATTTGGCGGGGGCGTACCATTGGGCCAGGCCGTTCTGCAGGTCGTCGGCGGCGGCTTGCGGCGTCTGCTTGCCCGTCATGACGGCTATGACGCCGTCGTTGAGGAGATTGTAGCCCGAGGGCTTGCCGCTCATGAGCTTGGGCCAGACGAAGCGGACGTCCGTCGGGTGCGACTTGGACATCTGGAGGAAGGCGTCGGCGTGGGCGTCGGTGATCTTGGCGGCGTTGGACGCGATCGGGAAGAAGCCGGTGGGGATAGAGTTGGATACGATCGCGGCCGCCTCGTCGGAGTAGAGCCACTGGAGGAAGGTCTTGCACTCGTTCGGGTACTTGGTCTTCGCGTTCATCGCGATGCCGGAGTCCGGGTGGAAGGTGACGAAGCCCTTCTTGCCCTTGGGGGGAGGCGGCGCGAAGACCGACCAGGCGAACTTCATGTCCGTGAAGGAGGCCATGGTCCAGGAGCCGTCGAAGTACATCGCGGCCTTCTGGTTGACGAAGAGGGCGTTGGAGTCGTTGTAGGTGAGGGCCTCGAAGCCCTTCGGGCAGAAGGGGGCGAGCTGCTTCATCGCCTGGAAGGCGGCGACAATCTTCGCGTCGTTGAACTTGGCCTTCCCGGCCTCGTAGGCGAGCCGCCCCTCGGCCCCGCCGATGAAGTTGGGCAGGATGTTCATCATCACGACCTCGTTGATGTCCCACTGGTCCGCGAGGCCGTTGGCCACGGGCGTGACGCCCGCGTCCTGGATCTTCTTGCAGGCGGCGAGGAAGTCCTCCCAGGTCTGGGGGACGGCGATGCCGAGCTTCTTGAAGAGGTCGACGTTGTAATAGACGCCGTGCGAGACGGCGCAGAAGGGCACGGCGAAGGAATTGCCCTTGTCGTCGGCCCAGGGAGCGCGTGCGAGATCGGAGTAGACCTTCTTGAGTCCCGGCAGGCTTGTCACGTCGGCGAAGAAGCCGTCCTTGAATAACTGGACGCCCGTGTCGTAGGAGCGCGCGTACATGAGGTCGGGGCCGATGCCGCTCTGGAGCTGGAGGCGCAGGGCCGCGTTGTAGTCCGGCGGGTTCGTCGGGTCGAACTTGACCTCTATGTTCGGGTACTTTTGGTTGAAGGCGCCGAGGAGCTTGGTCATCTGCGTCACGTCGTCCGCCCGCCAGGATCCCATGGTCAGCTGGACCTTGGCCTGGGCCGAGGCGGCGAGCGCGCAGAAGGCCGCGAGCGCGAGGACGAGAGCGGTGGCCTTCAGGAACTTTCCGTTCTTCATGCTTATTCCCTCCTTGTCTGGGTGAAGGGAGTGTGGACCCCAACCTGGGATTGCGCAACGTACAGGGGGCCGTACAAATGTCACGTTCTTGTACTAGCGGCGGCTTCCTTGGCCATCCGGACCGCCTGGGAGCGGTCCGCGGCGCCCATCTTGTCGTAGATCGCGCTGATGTGGTTCCGGACCGTCTGCTCCGCGATGGAGGTGCGCGACGCTATCTCCTTGTTCGAGAGGCCGTCGACTATCAGAGCGAGGATCTCGCGCTCGCGCTTCGACATCTCGCGCAGCCACCCGGGCTCCTCAACGGGCTCGCTCTTAAGATAGGCTCGCCGGATGAGGCTCTTCGCGACGCTCGGGGCGATGAGGAAGGCGCCTCCCGCCGCGGCCCTGACCGCCGAGATGAGCTCCGCGGGGGGTATGTCCTTGAGCAGGTACCCGACGGCGCCGCGCTCGAGGGCCTCTTTCACGTACTCGTCGTCCTCGAAGGTCGTCAGCATCATGATCCTCGTCTCCGGGAAGGAGGCGAGGATCCGCTTCGTCGCCTCTACCCCGTCCATCACCGGCATCCTGACGTCCATGACCACGAGGTCGGGGTTGGTCTCGCCCACGAGCCTCACGGCCTCCTCGCCGTTGCGCGCCACGGCGACGACCTCGATGTCCTCCGTGGAGCGCTCGATGACGGTCCGCAGGCTCTCGACGAACAAGGCTTGATCGTCCGCGAGCAGTACCCTGATCTTGCTCATGCTTCCCCTCTTCCCCGACCTTCGAGCGGGAGGCCGGCCGCCAAGGGCAGGCTCGCCGATACCGCGAATCCGTCCGCCGCGTTCCCTACCGAGAGCTCGCCGCCGAGCGCTGCCATCCGCTCGCGCATGCCCTTGATGCCGATGCCCTCGATCAGCTCGCGCGCGCCCTTGCCGTCGTCCCTGACGAGGACGTAGATCCGCGATCCGTCCTCCCTGAACGTGACCGAGATGCTCTTCGCCTGCCCGTGCCTGAAGGAGTTGATCATGCTCTCCTGCACGAGCCTGTAGATCGAGAGCCAGGCGGCGTGGCCCAGGTCGCCGAGGGCGTTAGTGAAGTCGACCGAGACTCGGATGCCGGTGACCGCCTCGAAGTTCCGCGCGGCCTTCAGCAGGGCCCCGAAGCCCAGCTCGAGGGGCTCCTCCATCTTGCGAAGCTCGTACAGCGTCTTCCTGGTCTCGCGCAGGCCCTCGGCCACGCCTTCCTTGGCCATGGATAGGAGCTCCCCTAGCCTTCCCCCCGCGCCGTCGACGAGCATCAGCGCCGCCTCGAGCATCATCTGCTGGTTGGTGAGGGCGTAGCCCACGATATCGTGGATCTCGCGCGTTATGCGATTTCGCTCGTTGCGGACGGAGCTGGCTTCCGCCCGGGCGAGGGCGCTCTGGAAGCCGGCGTTTACGGCGGCGATCCTGTCGATGGCTGAGTCCAGGACCTCCGCCTCGCGGAGGGATTTCCTCCGGCTCTCCGCGAGCTGCTTGAGCGAGACGCCAAGAGCGAAGACGAAAGCGAGGGCGAAGGAGAGCGCGACGAGGGGGGCCGGGTCGGAAGCGGCCCTCGCCCTGCCCCAGGCGACCGAGGGCTGCTGGAGGAGGAGGGCGCCGCCCACGGAGAAGGCCCCGATAAAATAGTAGTCGGGCCGAGGGAAGGCGGCGACGATCGCGAGCATGAGGGGCGCGCCGAGCGCTGCCTGGATTCCCGTGGACGCGGGAAGGGGATAGCAGGCGAGTAGGTAGCAGAGGATGGCGACGACGACGGCGGCCCTGGCCTTCGTCGACGAGCCCCAGGCGGAGGCGAGGGCCTGAAGGCCGAGCGAGGCCGCGAGGAGGGCGTAGTATTGGGCATCCCACTCGAAGGGCAGGTCCAGTCCGGGGCGAAGCAGGAAATAAAGGAGGGCGGAGGCGGAGTGGCCGGCGATGGCCATTCCGACGAAAAGGATTTCCGATGGGAGGCGCCGCACGGGGGCAGTATCGGACGGCCTTCGACGGGCTGTCAACCGCGGGCGCGGTCCGTCCGCGCCATGCCCCCGCCCCGATATCAGTCCTTGCCCGGCTTGCTGCCGATGAGCGTGATGTTCAGGCCTGCCTGGTAGCGCTCGTGGCTTTCGGGGTTCTCGACCTTGCCGTTGCAATAGAAGCCCACGGAGCCGGAGGCGAATTGCTTCTCCTGGGCGATGACCTTGCCCCACACCTTCCCGTCGGAGTCGGAGATGGTGAGCTCGAGGAATTTCGGGGCCTTGGGGTCTGTCTTCTTGGGATCGGGCATGGAGGTTCTCCTGGATTCGTAGGGATAAGCCAGTATAACCCCGATGGCAGTCCTTGTTATACCCTCGATCGGCGAGGCGCGCTCAAGGCCGCTCTTCGTACTTGAGGCGCATGAGCTCGTCCAGGGTCGAGAAGACGAGGGCGCCCCTTTTATTGCTCGCCACGGACAGGGCGCCGAGCAGCTGATCCAGGATCTCGGCGGAGGTCTCGAAGCCGTGCAGGAGGACGACGCCTCCGGAATCCTCGCGGGCCTGCTTGACCGTCCTCGCGATCACCTTGTCCGCGGTGAGGCGCTCGGGATTGCCCGGCTTGTAGCGCATGTTCCAGTCGAAGGAGGTGATCGTCCAGTTGGCGAGGTACTGGCCCCGCTCGAGGAGGGCCCTGTCCAGCATATAGAGCGGCGTGCTGTGCGCCCCGTTGGGCGGGCGGAAGTAGCGGATGGGGTAGTGATAGCCGAGCAGCTTGTCGATGACCGCCTCGTTGCGGTCGAGCTCGGCCCCTATCGCGGCTCTATTGTCGCGGTAACCGTCCTCGTCCATGCGCCTGTGCCAATAGCTGTGGCTGCCGATCTCATGGCCCTCGCCGACGAGCCTGGCGAGCAGCTCCTTCGCCCGTGGCATGGGCTTCCCGGAGCTCGTGACGAAGTAGCTGCCGATGATGAAGAAGACCGCCTTAATCTTGTATTTCTTCAGGACGTCCAGCTCCATCTCCATGTATTTATTGGGGGAGCAGTCGTCGATCGTTATCGCCAGCTCGTTCGCGAAGTCGTGGCGCTTGTAATCGCGCTCGTAGATGCCGGCGACTATCTCAGGCGGAGGCTTCGCGCCTGGGGGCCTCTCCCAGGGCTTCAGGATCTCGAGACGCTCGGGCTCGGCGGCGTAGGTCGCGGGCGCCGCCGAAGGCGCCGCCGCCGAGGAGGCGGCCGCGAAGAGGGCCAGCAAGGCGGAGAGCCGCGCTTTTCCCGCTTTCATCTGCTATAACTTATCGGCGCGCGCGCGGGAATATTGACCTTGACCCATCCTTCCCTGATGCCGATACGTGAAAGGAAGGAAGCCTCGCCCGCTCGATCGGCGACGCTTCCCATGGAGGGCCCGCAATGTCAGCGGAACGCAAGAAGCTTCTTTGGATATCCATCTCCGCCTGCGTCTTCGTGCTCATCATATTGGCAGCCGGATTTTTCCTATTGGCGCCCAAGAAGGGTTCCTCCCAGGCTCCCGCGACCATAGGCAACGACGCCCCGCCCAAGGCGCAGGATCCGCAGGACTTCCTCTCGGCGCCGCCGCCCGCTCCCGCGCTCGAGCAGCCTCGCACCCAGGACGGCGGAGTCATCATCGTCTACGGGGACAAGCCAGCGAGCGGCGCGGCCTCTCCCTCAGCCGCGACGGCCACGACTCCCGCGACCGCGGCGCCCGCGGGGAATGCGACGACGAGCGCGGCGCCAGCCTCGCCGGAGCCGCCCAAACCCGCCGCCGCTCCCTCCGTCCCGCCCAAGGCGGCTCCTTCGGCGACGCCCGGGTCGGCCGTCGCCAAGCCAACGGCCAAAAAAACCGCCGCGAAGCCTGCGAAGGCCGACGAGTTCTGGATCCAGGCCGCAAGCTTCACGAGCCGGGGCAGGGCCGACGAGCTCAAGCAGCTCCTCTCGGAGAAAGGCGTCGCCGCCCTCATCAGCGTCAAGGACATAGCGGGCAAGAGCTGGTACCGCGTCCGCATCGGCCCCTACTCGGTCAAGGCCGACGCCGACGGATGGCTGGGCAGGCTCAAGGGCATCGCCGGCTGCGCCGAGGCCTACGTCTCGAAAATGACAGCGGTAGCCCAGAAGGCGAAAAACTAGGGAATCGAGCGAGGCCCGGATCCCGTCATTGCGCCTCCGATCCCTTCGGCATAGAATCCGAGGGGAAAGGCGGAAAGCCCCATGACCATAAGCAAGGACCTTATCGATGCCGCGCGCGGCGCGGTGCCCTGCGACCTCAATCTCGCCAACTGCTCCCTCGTGGACCTCCTGCGAGGGGAAATACGGAAGAACGCGACGGTCTCCATCCGTAAGGGCGTGGTCGCCGGCGTCGACGACGGCCTGCGGGCGGAGCGGGTCATCGACCTCAAGGGCCGCTATCTCGCCCCCGGCCTAGTCGACTCCCACGTCCATATCGAGTCCTCCCTCCTCTCGCCCTCTGAGTACGCCCGCGTCGTCGCACCCCTGGGCACTACGGCCGTCGTAGCCGACCCCCACGAGATCGCCAACGTCCTCGGCTACGAGGG
>JANXYQ010000119.1 GCA_025355995.1 Spirochaetaceae bacterium
CATTCCTAGGGCCGAATGACGGCGCCTTCGGTTGTAGAACACCTCTATGTAGTCAAAGATATCGGCACGCGCTTCATCTAGAGTTGAATAAGTTCTACCTCGGACCCTTTCTTTTTTCAAAATTGAGAAGAAGGATTCGGCGACCGCGTTGTCATAGCAGTTGCCGCGACGGCTCATGCTTCGTTCGACATTATGATTTCTGCAGAATCGTACCCAGGAATCGCTAGTGAACTGAACTCCCTGATCGGAGTGGATCATCACGCGGCTCGTTGGCCTACGGCGCCACAAGGCCCCATGGAGAGCTGTCAGGACCAGGTCGGTCGTGATGGTATGTCCCATGCTCCATCCCACAACCTTCCTGGAGTACAGGTCGATGACCACGGCCACATGAAGCCAGCCCTCGTACGTGTTAATGTACGTGATATCGGTGACCCATATGCGATCCGGCCCGATTGCGGAAAAATCCTGTTCCAGCCGGTTCGGCGTAACAATGGATGGCTTCGAGAACCGATACCGTGGCTTGCGATATCGCCGATGAGCCCTGATTCCATTGCGCCGCATAAGCTTTGCCACCCGATTTTCGCAACAGCTTTCGCCGAGCTCCCGGAGATCCTTGAATACCCGAGGACTGCCATACGAGCTATCGCTCTCTTCGTATGACTGTTTGATCAAACCGAAAAGCCTTTGGTTTTCCTGCTCTCGAGGTGTTTGAGGCTCCACAAGCCATCTGTAAAAGCCACTGCGATGCACCCGAAGGACCCGGCACTGCGCTGTCACGCTGAACTCGGTTCGATGATCTCGGATAAACGCGTACCTTACTCGGATGCCTTGGCAAAGTACTCAGGCCGCTTTTCGCAGGATATCTCGTTCTTCCTTGGTCCGCTTCAGCTCATTTTTCAGGCGCACTACTTCGTCGCGCGGCCCATCCATTGTCTCCGCGTTTTTGCTCGCCCGGGATCGACCGTGCCCGTCGCGGAGCCACGTGTAGATCGACTTGCTCGATACGCCCAGCCGATTGGCAACTTCTGCGACTGGATGGCCGCCTTCGACGACCTGCTTAACCGCTTCCCGCTTGAACTCGTCCGAATAAACTGCGACTCCCACGACTGCCTCCCTTGGCTACAATTGTAGCAGAGAAGTGTCTACGGATTTAGGGGAAGTCCACGGCGAAGGACTCCGCGAGGGTAGCAACTCCGTTCGTATGATCAAAAAGTGAATGAGGATCTTCCCAGCTCCCGTTTGAACTTCTTTTCACATGCGCGACATTTTCCATGATTACTTTTCCTTCAAGGACGCATTTTTCATGAAGGGTTCGGAATCGGAAAATTGTGGGCTCATATATTTGATTTGTCAATGAAATGAAAGCATAAGGATAAGTGCGCTATTGTGATATAAAACCGAGTCCACCCAATACCAATACTTCATGGCCATGTACTACCTGTTGGATGAAATGATCACTTTCTCGAGATTCATTTCACCCGTCCATCGCGCCCGATTCGGATCACCGGATATAATCATGCAGCGCGGCGCATAATTATTCATAAAAAACAGTTCCGCCTCCAAACACATTAGCTTGACGCGAAG
Source organism: Spirochaetaceae bacterium (assembly GCA_025355995.1). GTDB lineage: Bacteria > Spirochaetota > Spirochaetia > Treponematales > Rectinemataceae > UBA1306. The sequence continues at coordinate 1,585 of JANXYQ010000119.1, forward strand.
CGCACTCCCCAAGAGAATGGGATTGGCGATGAAGGGTTTACTAAGACAGCCAGTATTGGCCGATCCTATGGGAAATCCCCGTTCAGAAACTCGCAACAAAGGAGCTTCCATGCAGCTGTCCCAATACGAAGGGGATATGTCCGCCATCGACTTTCTCAGTCTCCTCGTGGTCGACATCGTCGGCCAAATCCACTCGGTCTCGTTGCCGAGGAGCTACGCGACGGACAAGGTCATGAAGAACGGCATCGGCTTCGATGCCTCGAATTTCGGTTTCGCCAAGGTCCACGCGAGCGATATGGTCGCGATCCCCGATATGTCGAGAGCCTTCGTAGAGGAGAAAGACGGCTACAGGATCCTCCACGCCTTCTGCGACGTCTGGACGACCGCGGGTGAGCCCTTCCTCCAGTATCCCCGGACCGTCGCCCGCCGGGCCCTCGAGATCCTCAGGAAGAGCGGCCTGGGCGACGAGGCGAAGATGTTGGTCGAACTCGAGTTCTATGTCTTCGGCGATGTACGGTATTCGACCACCGTCGGCCATTCCTACTATTTCGTCGAGAGCTCCGAGGGCATCGGGGAGGAGTACGAGGATGCGCCGCGCTTCGGGCTCTCCAAGGGCTATCACCGCCTCGGCCCCGACGACCGCTTCAATCTGCTGCGCAACCGCGCCGTCCAGGCGATGGAGGCCGCGGGCATCCCCGTGAAGTACCACCACCATGAGGTGGCCGCTTCCCAGCTGGAGATCGAACTCAACTTCATAAGCCTGCCGGAGGCGGCGGACGCGGTCGTACTGGCCAAATGGATCATCAAGACCTGTGCCGACGAGCTCGGGCTATTCGTCACGTTCATGCCCAAGCCGATGTACAAGATCGCCGGATCGGGAATGCACGTGCACCAGTTCATCGAGAAGGGCGGCGCGTCCATCTTCCCCGGGGAGGGCCTGTATGGCCTTTCCCAGGCCGGGCTGTCCTACACCGCGGGGATCCTCGAGCATGCGCTCTCGGGCTCCCTCCTTGCCTGGTCCAACCCGAGCACCAACTCATTCCGCCGCCTGGTGCCGGGCTATGAGGCGCCCGTGAGCGCCACCTTCGCCCAAGGTTCCCGCGCCGCTGCCGTGCGCATTCCCGGCTACCTGAAGAAGGGAGAGGCGAGGATCGAGTTCCGGACGGGCGACGCCATGGCGAATGTCTACTATTTCCTCGCGGCGATGCTCCTAGCCGGCCTCGACGGGATCACGAGAAAGCTCGATCCGGTCGCGAAGGGCTACAATTCCGGTAAGGAGACGCCCGGCAATACTTTCCCCACCGGGCTCTATCACGTCCTCAGGGGCCTGGGCAAGGACAACGAATACCTCCTCTCCGTCTTCCCCAAGGAACTCATAGAGGATTGGATCTCCCTCAAGGAGAAGGAGGCTGAATACGTCTACAACGCCCCGGTGCCCCAGGAATACGAGCTATATTTCTGAATTTCGGCGGCGGAGCCTTCGATCAGGCCACGCCCAATGCGGCTTCCCCGCTCGCCGTTGCGAAAGGACTCAACCGCATCGGGACTGCCGGAAATAATTTTGTTTTCGTGAACTGAGTTTCGCCATAGGTCGATGGCAGTTTGGTATCGGGTTTCGCCGCATATTTCGATTGGTTTTAGGCGACGAATGATAAGAACGCTTTTTTACGATAAAACCGATTTGATTATCTCCCGAAGGGCTAAAGAAAATAACCCGGCTTCAGTCTCACTATAGAACAGTGCCTCATGCGGCTTTACTTTTGTATATTCGCATCGCGAAAAAATACGCGAGCACCAGAATACCGAGGCACCACGCGAGGGCTATCCACATGCCATTGCCGACGGGCTGGCCCGACGAGAGCGAGCGGATGGCCTCCACTATGGAGGGTCATCGTGGGGACGTCGCCCACGCCGCGCGTGTCGAGGTTGGCGACCGTCGCGTGGTGGAGGGCGTGGGACCGGCGGAAATCGGGGAAGGAAGAGAAGGTGAAGACTCCGCATATATACCCGAATATCGAATTGAGGTTTGGCTCGTTCGAGAAGGAATAGTGCCCGCAGTCGTGAAGAATTATGAATATCCGCAGCAGGAAGCCCGCAGCCGGCACGGACATGACCAGGATAATCCCATAGGGAAGGCCGCAATGATAGGCGAGGCACATGGCGGCGAAGAGCGCGGCGTAGGGAAGGAAGGAAGGAAGCAGCTCCCGCACCGATCTGCGGGTGTCTATCGTCTCGTATGTCTTCATCGCGACGAGCCAATCCGGCTCTTCCTTCGCAACCTCCACCCACGAAAGCGGGACTGCTAGCGGGCCCTAGCCCGACTTGGCCGGCATGTACTCGGCGAGGCGGTGCGCCATCTTGCTCGCCGTCATCGAGTGCAGCCACACCCGGCCCGGCCCGGCGAGCGTGCCGAGGAAGAGCCCCTCGCCCCCGAAGAGTATGTTCGCGATTCCCTTGACCATCTGTATGTCGAAGGCCACCGTCCCCTCGAACATGGCGATGTGGCCCGGCTCGACCTTGAGGACTTCGCCCGGCTTGAGCTGGTATTCCACCGCGTCGCCGTCGAGCTCGGCGAATACCATGCCCGGCCCCGTGAGCTTCTGGAGGATGAAGCCCTCGCCGCCGAACATGCCCGCGCCCAGCTTCTTCGTGAAGAAGACGTCGAGGGCCACGCCCTTCTCGGCGCAGAGGAAGGCGTGCTTGTGCAGCACGAGCGATTGCCCGGCGTCGAGCTCGATGGGCAGGACCTTGCCGGGGAAGTCGGTGCTGAAGGCCGCCTGTCCCGGCCCGCCGGCCGCCTCGAAGTCGATGATGAAAGCGCTGGCGCCGGAGACGGCCCGCTTGAGCATGCCTCCGAGTCCCCCGGAGCCCTTTGCGCTCATGCTGACAGTCGAGGTCATCCACGACATCGCCCCAGCGTCGGAGAACAGAGTCTTGCCCGGAACCAGCTCGACCGCGAGGACCTGCTGCACCGTGCCGAGGATGTGGTACTTGAGTCCTGCCTTCGATTGACCGGTAGTTTCGGGCGGGGTCGGGAGATCGGGAATGCTCATTGTATTCTCCTAATAGTAGAACCGCGATCGGCGCCGCAACAAGCGCGCCCCAAGGTTAAAATATAGGTCCCCGGAGAGGGGAAATCAAATCCGGTTAAGGCTCATCCGATGAGTCCCCGCCTCACACCAGCTTGCCTCCGATGGTTGCGAAAAATAGGACGCTATAGTGAATATTCATTATATTATCTTATTCATATGTATACTATCCTCCCTAGCTAGGGAAAGGAGTCCGTATGGCTAGATCAGGGTGTCTCGCGCTCGACCTACTCGCGCTCGTCGACGGCTCCATCGGCCTCGAGTCTCTACGCCGAGGGATACAAGGCCTCCCAGGCCGGCCGCTACGACGAAGCTATCGTCGACTTCCGGGCGGCGATAGCCATTAAGGCGAACTACGCGGAAGCCTATAACATGCTGGGGTTCTGCCTCCGTAAATCCGGGAAGGTCGACGAGGCCTACCTGATGAAGAGCAAATTGAAGGACGCCCTGCGGCAGTACCTAGCCCTTCAGAAGGACGGGAAGCCACAGGCCAAGAAATTGCTGGAGAAGATCGACGAGTACCTCAAGGCGAACCCGGGCGCTTAAGCCGATCGCGGAGGATGGAGGATGCGTAATGAATACTTTATTGAGTTCACTTCGGGAGCGCGACCCCCGGCGTCGTCGCCGCCGACCAAGCCGTGAAGCAGGATACGGTGACGGTGGACCGGGTGGTCAGCGAAGGCCCGGGATGGCTAGTCATCCATGCCGATGCCAACGGCAAGCCCGGACCCGTCATCGGCTACGCCACGGCGGCCGATGGCCTCACGAGGAACCTCATCGTGAGGCTCGACGCCGGGACCTACGAATTCCCGGGGGCCGACGTTCCCGCCATGGTGGACGGCGCCATGGTCCGCCCGGGCTTCAAGGCTACCAAGAAGTAGGGGGCATATCATGAGGCAGGTCGTGCTCTTGCGCCACGGCGAGAGCGTCTGGAACAAGGAAAACATCTTCACCGGCTGGACCGACGTGGACCTGTCCGAGCGCGGGAGGGAGGAGGCGTCCGAGGCGGGCCGCATCCTCAAGGAGAAGGGCTTCGGCTTCGACCTCGCCTTCACCTCGGTGCTCAAGCGAGCGATCCGCACGCTCTGGGCGGTCCAGGACGAGATGGACCTGATGTGGATCCCGGTGCACCGCGATTGGCGGCTGAACGAGAGGCACTACGGCGCCCTCCAGGGACTGGACAAGGCCGCGACCGCGGCGAAGTACGGGGAGGCCCAGGTGAAGACCTGGAGGCGAAGCTACGCCGTCAGGCCGCCCGCCCTCGAGGCCTCCGATCCCAGGCACCCCAGGTTCGATCCCCGGTACTCCGGAATGGACCCTGCCCTTCTCCCTGCCGCCGAATGCCTGGAGGACACGGTCGCGCGCTTCCTCCCCTGCTGGCTCGATCGCATAACGCCCGAGATCCGGGCGGGCAGGCGCGTCCTCGTCGTGGCCCACGGCAACAGCCTGCGCGCCCTCGTCAAGCACCTCGACGGGGTCTCGGACGAGGACATCGTCGAGCTCAACATCCCGACCGGTACGCCCATCGTCTACGAGCTGGACGACGGCATGAGGCCGATCCGCCACTACTACCTGGGCGACGAGGCGAGGATCGAGGAGGCTATCCGCTCGGTCGCCGCCCAGGGCCTCAAGCAGGCCCTAAGCCCCCATTCGGTCTAGCAGGGCCACCAGGTACTTGCTCCTCATCTGCTCGCTCGCCATGAGGCGCTTGGCGGGCGGCAGTTTGAGGATCGCGCCGAGAACGGCGGCCATGGCGCGGTGGCTAGCCAGGGCGTGGTTGTCGAAGACGAGATTCTGCAGCTTGCCCCGCTCTATCGCCATGAGCACGGCGCGGTGGACCGAGCTGACGGGGGTGACGACGCGGGCGGGCCTCGAGCGCAGGGCGAGGCTGCCGTTCGGGCAGGCGCGGACGCAGACGCCGCAGCCCAGGCAGACGCTCTCGTCGACCTTGGCCCTGCGCCGCGCCTTGTCGCGAGGCTCGTTGGCCGAGACGAGGGCCATCGCCTCGATCGGGCAGGCGGCCATGCACTTGCCGCAGCCCGTGCAGGTCGCGGCCGCGACCTCGGGCATGAAGTTGGTCGTGTGTATGGGCTTGAGCGAGGCGAAGCGGCGCTGCGCGATGAGGGCCTCGCAGCAGCAGCCGCAACAATTGCAGATGAAATTGACCCCACGCTGGATGTTCTCGCCGAACTGCACCAGCCCTTTATCGTAGGCGGTCTCCAGCAGCTTCATGCACTCCGAGGCGGTGATGGCCCGCGCGTGGCCGTATTTGGTCAGCGACTCCGCCGACGAGTTGAAGGTCATGCAGATGTCCATGGGCGCGTCGCACTCGCGTCCCATGTGCCGCATCTTGTGCCGGCAGTAACAGAGACCCACGCCGATATGCGAGGCGGTCTTGATGACCTCGCTCGCCCTCTCATAGTCGAGGACCTGGACCTCGTTGGCTGCCGGGAGCATGGGTTCCTGGACGTAGGCGCGGCCCAGCTGGGTCTCGCCCTCGGTGAAGAGGGACTTAATGAAATCCTCCTCCACGTTCATGTACTGGTAGAAGAGCTCGGCGAGGGCCTTCTGATCCAGGTCGGGCCGTATCCGCATCATCGAGAATTCGAAGAAGCCGGCCATAGGCGGCGGCAGGCTGTAGATGGATTCCCCCTGGACATCGACGTCCACGAGGAGGGCCCTGCTCGCGAGCTCGTCCAGGACTTTCCTCGCTTCGGCTTCGTCGGTTTTCCACGCGCGGGCGGCGGCCCGGGCATCGAAGGGCTTGATGGGCAGCAGGGAGACGAGCTCGGCCTCCTTCTCGCTGAACAGCAGCCTCAGGATGGAGAAGAGCAAGTCCGAGGGCGGGGCGCCTTGGGGAAAGCGATTGAGCCGATCGGACAGCAGCTCGTAGCTGGACTTCGCGGCTAGTTGCGCCATGGTTCACCTCCTGAATGCGTTCTCCGCCAATTGGACGATGAGGCCGAAGACGAGGCCGGAAACTATCGAGGCGAGGAGCTCGGTCCTGGTGTCCGACTCCTCGTCGTGCTTGCCCGCGCGCGAGACGATCTCGACGAGGACTATCGTCGCCGCCACGAATAGGGCGAGGGTCGCGCTGAAGTAGAGCACGCCGAGGCCTTGCACGAAGCGATACAGGCGGTCTGTGGCGAGGAATATCCCCGAGGAGAGCAGGCCGCGCCAGAAGGACAGGCCGTACTGCCGCCTCCGCACGCCCTTCTTGAAGAGCGGCAGGGCCGAGACGATTATCACGAGGACGACGGTCCCGAGCGAGACGCCCGCCACGGCGTTGCCCTGGAGCGTCTTGTCCGCCGCGCTCAGGTCCCGCTGCGCCGTAGCGAGTATCGCGTCGAAGGGGTGGAAGGCGAGCTGTGCGAGGGCCAGGATGCCGACCGCGAGGGCGCTCGCCGCGAGCACCCAGCCGAGGCCGCGGAGGTAGGAGACGAGCCGATAGGCCCTGGGCCTCGGCACCCTAGTCGTTCCGAGCGGATACTTGGCTCTCATGTCCCTCCCCTGCTCCCAGCCTGCCTTCGATACTAAACTGATTAGTATCATGAAAGCCATACTGGCGGATATCACATTCTACGGCCGGGTTATCCGCGAATGGAGCTCCTCGAATATCTCGTAGAGTCCGCTCGCCCGCTCCTCGCTGAATTCGACGATTTTATTGAAGGACTGGCCAAGCTCGCCCAGGAAATTCACGCAGAAAACCAGGGAGTAGGCGAGGGTCATGGCGCGCTGCTCGCGCGTCGCTCCCATGGCATCGAGCCAGTATTCGACGTAGTCGCCGTCGAGGCCGGACGACCTGAGGGACATTTCGGTCAAGCCGAGGGCGAAGAGCGGATCGCCGAAGCATACCATGTCGGCGTCCACGATTCCCGATAGGGCGCCGTCGGCCACGATCACGTTCTTCGTGGTGATGTCGTCCAGGAAGGGCCGAGGCTCCACCCCGCGGAGATAGGGCTCGCGTTCCCGCAGCGCGGCCCTCGCGCGCGAGACGCAGCTCGCGTCCGCCCGGCCGACGCGCCGAATGCGCTCCTCGCTGCGCGCGAGGTCGCCCGCCACGACGTCCAACCATGAGGGCGCGAGCGCGGCCCCCTCGTAGGACAGGGCGTAGCCGAAGCCCTTCGCGGGGGGCAGCCGGCCGACCGAAGCCTGGATCCCGGCGATCGAGACGGCGAGGGAGCGCTTTTCCGGCGATGACAGGCCGCCGTAGACCTGCCCCAGGTCCGATCCCGGAAGGCGTTCCAGCAGCATGTACGAGTATTCCTCGCCGAGCTCGCTCGCGTAGAGCTCCGGGAGTGGGACGCCCGCGCCATGCAGGTAGGGATACCAGCCAAGGCCGCCCTCGAGCTGGGGCCGCGTGGCGGGCGCGGCGATGCGCACGACGCAGGCGCGGCCGTCCTCCGCGAGCAGATCGTAGACGTAATGGCAGAGCCCGGTCGGGAAGCGGCTGACGCTGGCCGCCGGGACCCCGAACCGCGAGCGGAGGATCCGCGCCGCCAGCTCCCCGTCGGGGAGGCCGCTCACGATGGCACCTGCAGCCCCCGCTCGCGGGCCTCGAGGAGGCCGGCGGCGATGCTCGTGAAGACGGCGCCCTCCTCGACTCGGCCGGGGAAGAGGGCCTCGAGCATGCGCGCGAAGGCTGGGACGCGCGAGGAGCCGCCGACCCTGACTACCCGGTCGACCTCGCTCGCCTCCAGGCCGGCCGCCGCGAGGGCCGAGAGCACGAGCTCGCGGGCGGCTGCCACCCTAGCGGCGATCAGCGCCTCGAAGCCTTCGCGCGTGAGCTCTTCGCGGAAGCTCAGGAAGGGAGGCACGGCGTAGGCGACGGCCGAGGCTTCGCGGCTCGAGAGCGCGATCTTCGCGTCGTCGATCTCCCGGAAGAGATCGAAGCCGAGATTGCGGTCGAGGAATTCGCCCAGGCCCCGGAGCTTGTCCTTGTCCGCTCCCCGCGCGTCGTAGACGAGGTCCTTGACGACGGCCCGCGTCTTGGCGATGTCGCCGAGCGGCAGCGCGTAGAACGACGCGACCTGATTGGTTATCCAGCCCGGTATCTCGAGCCACTTTCCGGTCATCGTCCTGAATTTGCCGCCCGCGCCGAAATGCCGGATGACGCGGGAGCGCGAGATGTCCTCGTTGAGCAGGTAGCCGCCCAGGTCCGCACCGACGCTCGCGAGCGTCTCGATGCCGTCGGGGCCGCCGCGCGCGAGGCTTATGTCGAGTGTGCCGCCGCCGAAATCGAAGACGAGGACGACCTCGCCGGCCTTGCCCGCGGCGTCGACGCTCGCCGCGACGGGCTCCAGCACGAAATCCACTTCCTCGAAGCCCGCGAGCCGGGCCGCCTCGCGAAAACGATCCTGGAGCCTCCGGTCCAGCGCGGGGTCCTCCGCCAGGACCACCGGACGCCCGAGAACGAGGCTCCGCGACTCCTCCCCCGTCGCCTCGTCGGCCCTCCGCTTCACCTCCTTGAGGAAGATGGCGGCGAGCGCCTCCACGCGGAGGCGGGTCCCGAAGATGCTGGTGCCCTCGAAGTACCGATCCTTGAGCGCGAGCTTGATGGCCTGGAAGAAGCGGAAGCGCGAGTAGAGATTGCCGGAGCCCCGGTAGCGCCGCAGGGCGGCCGCGTAGTCGTCGATGGCCTCCTGCCCCACGGAAGGCCGGCGGTCGCGCTCGAAATACAGGAGCGAGGGCAGCACTCCCCCCTCGCCCAGGCCGAGGACGCGGGTAATCCCGCCGGAACGGACGGTGACTACGGTGTTGGAGGTTCCGAAATCTATGCCGTACATGGGGTGACGAATCGAAGCACGAGAGGAGAGAGAGCGTCAAGGGCCCGGGTAATCAGCCGAAGCGCTCGACGAGCTCCGGGAGGCGGATCTCTTCCTTCGGGAAACGGAGGAGGCGCTCGACCCTCCCCTCATCGGAGGGGCCGCCGCCCTGCGGCGCCGAGGCTTCCCCTCGCTCAGAGGGCGGAGCCTCTTCTTCTCGTGCCGTTCGATCTTTTTCCATGGCGATGCCTCGATTTTTTACAGTCCTCCGACGCTCGCGCCCGGCTTTCCGCGCGCGACCCTCGACGATTAGTTAATTATTGATACCATCATTCTGTCAAGCGATATTTTCGCTTCCGGGGAGCCCTCGCATTCGCCCTCGCGGGCATCTATACTCCTGGCAATGGCCGACTATCCGTCCGCGGCTTGCGCGCTATCGGTTACGATGTTCGCCTTCGCCGCCTACCTCTTCCTCCTGTGGGCTAGGAAGCGCGATCGCCGCAAGGACCTCGCCCTCTCGGTCCTCTTCGTCGTCATGGGCTGCTACGACGCCTTCGTGTCCAGGGTCTACGGATCCGCCGCGCCCGCCGACTCGATATCTTGGCTCAGACTCCTCTCGGCCGCGGACAACCTCGCGGCCCCCGCTTTCCTCTGGTATTTCGCAGAATATACGGGCCTCGTCCCGCGCCGCGCCCTCGCGGCCTGGGCCTCCCTCTTCGCCCTGCTCGCGGCGGCGGAGATCCTCGTCCCGGGAAATTTCGCGTGGATCGCATCCAAGCCGCTGTCCTTCGTGGTGAAACTGCCCCTCCTACGGGCGACATCCTTCAATCAGGTCTCGGCCGGCCCCCTGGGCGCGGTCGCGGCCGCCGCGGGCCTGGCCTTCGTCGCGTACTGCATCGCGGTCCTCCGGCGCTGCGCCGCCGCCGGGCGCGGCAGGGAGGCCGGGGGCTTCGCCGCCGTCCTCGTCGCGGTATTCCTGGCGATCCTGAGCGACACTCTCATCGGGATGGGCGCCTACCGCTTCATCTTCCTCACGGAATACGCCTGGGCCGGAGCCCTCGTGTTCCTGACCTTCCGGTCGTCGGAGGACATACTGATAGGGACCGAGACTCTGGAGCGCCTGGCCAAGAGCGAGGCCAGGCTCGGCGCCATGGTCGAGAGGGTCCCCTTCAACATCTGGATGTGCGATGCCGAGGGGCGGCTCATTATGCAGAACGCCGCGGACGTCGCCACCGTCGGAGATCACCTGGGCGAGCTATACACCGAGTGGAAGGAGCCGAACGGCGATCTCATTCTCTTCGCCGAGCTCTGCCGCAGGGCGCTCGCAGGGGAGGCGATCGACCGGGACATTTCCTACCAGGTCGCAGGGCAGCGCAGGATCTTCCGCGACATCATCTCTCCCGCCCGCGCGGGGGAGGCGGTCGTCGGCACGGTGGGCATCGGCATCGACATCACCGACCAGGCGCGCGCGGAGGCCGAGCTCAAGGCCAGGCTCGCGGAGAAGGAGGTCCTCCTCCGCGAGGTCCACCATCGGGTCAAGAACAACCTCCAGGTCATCGCCAGCCTCGTGAGCCTCCGCTCGGACGGCCTGGACGACGAGCGGTCGAAGGAGGCCTTCCTGGACGTGCAGCGGCAGGTGCGGGCCATAGCCAAGGTCCACGAGTCGCTCTACCTCTCCGACAATCTCTCGGCGATCGACTTCGGCGGCTACCTGCGCGGCCTGGTCCATGAGCTCGTCGCGATGAGGGGCGGGGGCGGCATAAGGACGGAGCTCGGGATAGAGAACCTCGTCCTCGGCATCGACGCATCGATACCCTGCGCCCTCGTCGTCAACGAGCTCGTGACCAACTCGCTCAAGCACGCCTACGGGAACGGGAGGCCCGGCCGGCTCTCGGTCTCGCTGCGCGCCCTCGGCGAGAACCGGGCCGAGCTCGCCGTGGAGGACGACGGGGACGGCATACCTGAGGAGGCCTCCGCCGCGCGCGGCTCGTCGATGGGGCTGGTATTGGTCGCCTCGCTCGCCTCCCAGCTGCGAGGCGAGCTCAGGTTCTGCGGCCCGCGGCGAAACCGCGTGGAGCTGACCTTCCCTACCGCGAGTACTTGATCCTGACGTTCGAGGACTGGAGCGCGCCGGAGAGGACGACGACGTTGTCGCCGTAGGCCGGCCCCCGGGGCCTGTTCCTGACGTTGCTGCTGCGGCGTCCCTCGATCCTGTCCTCGATCTCGAAGCCCGCCGGGACGACGATGCGGACGTTGCTCGAGGTCGCCTGGATGTCCACGAACAGCCGGAATCCCGTCGCGCCCTCGTACTCCGTCAGGTCGAGGCGGAGGTTCGAGGACCGGAGGGCGAATCGGTAGCCCCGGGCCCTGACCCAGTCGCCCACCTTGCGCATTGTCCCGCTCACGCACTCGACCTGCACGGCCTCGGGCAGGTCGGCGAGGCTCGGCGCGAGATCGGCGCGCCGAGCGGGGACGGGAGGCAGGGCCAGGCCGAGGGACTTCGCCTCGGCCTCGAGGGCGACGAGGTCGCCGCAGCCGCCTATCTTGACGACCGAGCGCTCGAAGGCGGGCATGTCCATGGCGCCCCGGGAGTAGACCTCGGTCAGGACCTGTATGAGAGCGTCCTTCTCGTCCTCGAGCCTCGATTCGGGCATAGCGTCTCCTCAAGCCTGGCTTTTCGCCGGCATCCAGACCCTCATGTAACCGCGGACCAGGTCCTCGAGGCTGCCGTGCAGGCGGCCCAGGCTCTCGAGCGCGGCAGCCTCGTCGCCGGCCGCTATGGCCCGCATGAGCTCGGCGTGCGCGAGGTCGTTTCGCTCGACCTGTTCTTCGTCCGCCTCGTAATTGTAATAGTAGATCCGCTGGAAGCGCGCGTAGAAGGGCGAGAGAGCCTGCCAGGCGAAGGGATTCTTGGAGCAGGTGCCGAGCAGGAGATTGAATTCCTCGTCGACGATGATGGCCTTGGTCCTGTCGCTGGTCGCGGTAGCCTGGGCGTAGCCCGAGGCCAGCTCGATCAGGCGAGCGCGCTCCGCCTGGGAAGCGTGCATGCAGGCCCGCCGGACGATGAGCTCTTCGAGGACCTTGCGCACCTCGAGCTGGAGGAAAAGCTCGTCGGTCCTGATGCTGCTTATGAGTATTCCCTTGCGCGGGAGTATCGAGACGAGGCCGTCGGCCTCGAGGCGCCGGAAGGCGTCCCTGACCGGCATCCGCCCGATGCCGAGCGCCCCGCTGATATCGTTGGCGGAGACGATGCTGCCCGGCGTCAGCTGTAGGGTGACGATCATCTCCTGGATCTTGAGATAGGCCTGATCCGAGAGGGGCATCGCTTCGTTATCGGACATTATCCGGACACTATAACAGGGCCGTGGGGACTTGGGTACTGGTGGGATCTTCGAGCTTATAGTATATACTTTTAAAAGTATCCTTTATATTGGAGGAATCAATGTTCGCGGCCAAACCGCAGCTCATGAAGCTCGTCAACGAGGGACTGATCCGATCCGCCCTCCTGGCGAGGGGAGAAGCCTCGAACGCTGACCTGGTCCTCGACACCGGCCTTAGCCAAACGACGGTAAAGCAGGCTCTCGCGGAGATGCTCGCGGCCGGACTCATCAAGGAGGGGGGCAAGCGCGCCTCCTCGGGCGGGAGGCGAGCCTCGGCGTGGGTCCTGGATCCAGCCGCCTGGTCCAGCCTCGCGATGGTCGTCGAATCCGACCGCTTGGTGTGGGCGAGGGCCGATGCCCTCGGGAGCGTATCGGAGCGGGGCGCCGGGCCGGTACTATCCGAGCCGCTGCGCGATGCCCTCTCCCTCGCCGCGGAGCTCAAGGCTTCGGCTGCCGCCGGAGGGACGCGATGCGCCCTCGCCGTCGGCCTGCCCGGCGCGGTCAAGGACGGCAGGATCATCACGGGGGACCTCATCGAGTCCTGGGCCGGCGTCGACCTGCGCGCCTCGTTCGCGGAGGCGACGGGCCTGCCTATCGTCGTGGAGAGCGACCTGAACGCCATAGCCCTCGGCTACGCGAGGGCGCGGGGCTCGGGCGGCGGAGAGCCGGGGAGCCTGGCGTATATCCAATTCGGCGGCGGCGCCTGCCTGGGCTCGGGCCTCGTCTTCGGCGACCGGATATTCCGGGGAGCCTCGAGCTTCTCCGGGGAGCTCGGCTATCTGCCCATGGGAAACGGCCTCGTCCTGGACGAGGTCATCGGCGAGGACGCGACGGACGGGACCTACGCCGAGGCCATAGCCTCCGCGCTCGCGGCGGTCAACTGCGTCGTCAACCCGTCCCTCCTGGCGTTGGGAGGCAGGGGCTTCCGCTTCGCTCTCCGCGGCGAGATAGCCGGGCTCTTCGAGGCCGCCGTCGACGCCGAGGTGAGGCCCGAGCTGGCCTTCGTCGAGAACGCCGACCGGCACTACCTGGCCGGGCTGACTGGCCTCGCGGCGGAGGAGCTCTTCCCCTCGATCCATCTCGTCGAGCGGCGCCAGCGGGCCTAGCCTAGCTCGAGCACGGCCCTCTTCCCGGCCTCGACCCTCAGACGCCTTTCGTCGCCGCGGTGGTGGACGACGACCTCGTAGGAGCCGGGCCTTCCCTCCATCCCGACCGAGAGGCTCCGCCCGCGGAGCTGGGAACGGCAGGTCAGGACTACGCTCCCGCCGAGGTCGGTGACGGAGGCCGAGGCCTCCCTCCCCTCCTCGGGCTCGTAGACGTGGAAGGCGACCCCGTCGGCGTAATCGTAGTCGGGCAGGGAGTCGATCGCGCCGAAGGGGACGATCGAATTGGGCCGGGCGAGGAGGGGCAGGCTCAGGTATCCGTGCTTTTCCCGCAGCCAGCGCCCGCCCTCGACCGTCGCGTCGGCGTCCTCGCCCGCCGCGAGCAGTCTCGTCCATCGTCCGCCGGGCAGGTAGTACGAGACCTCGCCTTCGGGGCTGAAGACGGGCGCGACGAGGAGGTCGGGTCCGAGCATGTACTGCCTGTCGAGATAGGAGCAGGCTTCGTCACCGGGAAACTCGAGCATCATGGCCCGCATGACGGGGATGCCGGTCCGGGAGGCCTCCGCGGCCGCGGCGAAGACGTAGGGCATCAGGCGGCACTTGAGCTTGGTGAAGAAGCGGAGCGCGTCGACGGACTCCTCGTCGAAGAGCCAGGGCACCTTGTAGGCCCTGCTGCCGTGCAGGCGGCTGTGCGAGGACAAGAGACCGAAGGCGACCCAGCGCTTGTACACGGCCGGGGAGGCCTTGTCCTCGAAGCCGCCGATGTCGTGGCTCCAGAAGCCGAAGCCGGAGAGGCAGAGGGAGAGGCCGCCGCGCAGGCTCTCGGCCATGGATTCGAACTGGGCGCTGTTGTCCCCGCCCCAGTGCACGGGGTACTTCTGCCCCCCCACCGTCGCGGAGCGCGCGAAGAGGACGGCCCCGCCCTTACCGAGCCTCTCCTCGAGGACCTCGAACACGAGCTCGTTGTACTGGAGTGTGTAGTAGTTGTGCATCAGGACCGGGTCCGAGCCGTCGAAGTACTTGACGTCGGTCGGGATGCGCTCGCCGAAATCGGTCTTGAAGCTGTCTACGCCCATGTCGACGAGGGAACGAAGCCGGCCTGCGTACCACTCGCGGGCGGCTGGGTTGGTGAAGTCGACGAGGGCCATGCCCGCCTGCCAGCGGTCCCATTGCCAGACGTCGCCGGCCTCGTTCTTGAGGAGGAAGCCCCCAGCCTTGCCCTCGGCGAACATGCCGGAGCGTTGCGCGATATAGGGATTGATCCACACGCAGACCTTGACGCCCAGCTTCTTGATGCGCGCGAGCATGGCCGCGGGCTCGGGGAAGACGTCGCGGTCCCACTCGAGGTCGCAGAGGTGGTATTCCTTCATCCAGAAGCAGTCGAAGTGGAAAACCCGAAGGGGGAGGCCGCGGGCGGCCATGCCCTCGATGAAGCCGAGCACGGTCCCCTCGTCGTAGCTCGTCGTGAAGGAGGTGGTGAGCCAGAGGCCGAAGGACCAGGCCGGCGGGAGGGCAGGCTTGCCCGTCAGGAGGCCGTATTTCGCGAGGACGTCCTTGGGCTCGGGACCCGAGATCAGGAAGTACTCGAGCTCCTCTCCGGGCACGCTGAAGCCGACCCTCGCGACTCGCTCCGAGCCGACCTCGAAGGAGACGCGGGCCGGGCTGTTCACGAAGACGCCGTAGCCCGAGCTCGTCATGTAGAAGGGGATGTTCTTGTAGGATTGCTCGCTCGAGGTGCCGCCGTCCTCGTTCCAGGCGTCTATGCTCTGGCCGTTCTTGACGAAGGGAGTGAAACGCTCGCCCAGGCCGTAGACGAGCTCGCCCACGCCGAGCGAGAGCTGCTCCAGGACGTAGCGCCCCTCTCCTTCGACGTCCAGCCAGGCGGTGCGGCGCTCGCCGGTCGAGGCGAGGCGGCGCTCCGCGCCCGAAGGGCCGCGGTCGAGGAATTCCACGAGGTAGGGCGCCTTGCGACGCACTCGCACCGAGAGCCTTCCCGTCGTGAAGAGGATGGTCTCGCCGTCGTCGGTAGCGCTCGTGCCCGCCGCGGCGCCGGAGGCGACCGCGAAGGCGGGAGCGCGACCGTAGCCTCCCTCGAAGTGGGAGACGCGGACGCGCGCCACTCCCTCGAGGGGCGAGCTGACGCGGATAGTGAGGAGGCCGCCGTCGATCGTGTGCTCGCGCCCGCCGATCGGCCGGTCGGGGCAGTAGAGGACCACCTCGCCGTCGCTCACGCTCGCGTCGTAGGCCTCGCAGGCGTAGTGCGGCGTCACGCCCTCGCGGATGAGCCAGTTGCCGTCGAAGAATTTCATCGATGCTATCCCTTCACCGCGCCGGCGGTGATGCCGCCCACGATGTATTTTTGCCCGAAGACGAAGACCAGGAGCACGGGCAGGCTCGTCAGGACGATATCCGCGCTGACCAGGTTCCACTGGGTCTGGTACATGCCGAAGAAATTATAGACGCCCAGGGTCATGGGCCATTTCCTCGTCGCGTTGAGGAAGTACAGGGGCATGATGAAGTCGTTCCAGGTAGACATGAAATTGAGGACGAAGATGGTCGACGCGATCGGCGTGAGCAGGGGAGCGATGACGAGGGCGAAGAGCGAGGCGGGAGTGCAGCCGTCTATGACCGCCGCCTCGTCTATCTCCCGCGGCAGGGTGGAGATGTAGCCGTAGGCGATGAAGAGGCTGATGGGTATGCCGATCGCGGCGTACAACAGGACCATTCCCAGGCGAGTGTTGATGAGGGCGAGGGTCTTCATCACCTTCATCACGGCGATGTAGTTCATCGGGAGGGCGGTCCCGAGCACGATGAAGAAGTAGATCAGGTTGGTCGCCCTGCCCTTGCGCCTCGAGAGCACGAAGGCGGCGGTCAGGGTCAGGGCGACTATCAGCGACGAGCTGCCCGCCGCGTAGATCGCGCTATTCAGGAAGGTGGTCGCGAGGTTCCCCTTCTGGAAGACCGACTGGTAGTTTGCAATGGCCATCCTCGCAGGCAGGGCGAGGGACATGTCGGCCGACTCGGCGCTCGTCTTGAAGGAGTTGACCAGGATGACGGCCATCGGCAGGAGGAACACCAGGACGACTGCCCAGGACAGGGCCGTCAGGGAGATCCTCGAGAGGGACCTGCGGAGCCTCATGCCTCCACCTCCTTGGTCCGCATCGAGCGGATGATGAAATAGGAAATGGAGGTGATGAAGAGAAAGAGCACCGTCGACAGGGTCGTGCCCATGCCGTAGTCGCCCTTGGAGAATTCCTTGAAGACACCCGTGTTGACGACCCCCGTGGCGTAGCCGGGCCCGCCGTTGGTCAGGACGTAGATGATGTCGAAGACGCGGAAGCCATAGGTGAGGTTGAGGACCGTCACGACCATGAACGAGGGGACCAGCATCGGGATCGATATCATGGCCACCCTCTGCGGGAAGGTCGCGCCGTCGACGATGGCGGCCTCGTGGTAGGAGGCGGGTATGGCCTGTATCCCCGCGATGAAGACGACCATCACGTAGCCGACTCCCTTCCAGGTGTCGACGGCTATGATGGTCTTGAAGACCCAGTG
This sequence comes from Spirochaetaceae bacterium, assembly GCA_025355995.1. Classification (GTDB taxonomy): domain Bacteria; phylum Spirochaetota; class Spirochaetia; order Treponematales; family Rectinemataceae; genus UBA1306. Next base: position 18,477 of record JANXYQ010000119.1, read on the forward strand.
GAGGTCGGTCAGCCAATTCTGCCGGAGGGCGCCCAGGCCGAGGCCCTGCAGCGCCAGGTTCACGAAGCCGGTGCTCGGGTGCATCAGGCTGCGGAACACGAGCCCCACGATGAGGAAGGACAGGACCTGCGGGGAGAAGATCACCATCCGGTGGAGGTTCGCGAAGCGGGACCGGCGCGTGAAGAGCAGCGCGAGGCCGAAGCCTATCGCGGTCTTCCAGACCGTCGTGAGGAAGGTGAATTTTACGGTGTTGCCGAAGTAGAGGAGATAGGGCGTGTTGTCCTTGAAGAGGTTCCGGAAATTGTCGAGGCCGATGAAGTTGATCTCGGGTCGGAAGCTGTTCCAGTCGGTGAAGGAATAGAACAGGCCCAGCATGCAGGGGAAGAAGAAGAGCGCGAAGTAGAGCCCCAAGGCCCCATAGGAGAAGTAGAGAGGGTATATCTTCTTCGCGTTCATCCGAGCGATCCTTCCTGTCCCGACGATGGCGGGGACGGGGAATGGCTCCCCGTCCCGCGAAATCTCATTCTACAGCCATCGCTGGAATCATTTCCAGGAGGAGTCCTTCTGGAGCTTGGCCTGCTCGTCGCGGCGCTGGGAGATGGTCTGCATGACCTGGTCCACCGTCGACGCGCCGGCGTACATGGCCTCGAGGTCCTTGCCTACGTCCATCCACTGGGAGTCGACGTACTTCACGGCCGCCTGCATCACCGTGCCGCGCTTCAGCTTGGAGAGGTAGTCGGAATATTCCTTGGGGTACTTCGACGCGATCTCGGGCCAGCACATGGAGAGGGCCTGGGGATCGCCGTCGCTTCGCTTCTGCAGGTTCTCGTGCTTGGCGAGGAAGGCGAAGAACTGGAGGATCTCCTTCTGGTTCTTGCTCTTCGCGTTGCCGAAATAGGCGTTGCTGGCGGGGTTGATGCCGATGATCTGGTTGTCGCCCCAGGGCATGACGAAGATGCCGAGCTTGCCCTTGAGCGCGGGGTAGTCGGTCTCGGCCTGGGTCCCCCAGCCTATGCCCTCGAGGACCATGGCGGCCTTGCCGTCGGCGATGGCCTTGTAGTCGCCCTCGACGCTGTTGCTCATAAAATCCTTGCCGTAGTAGCCGAGGTCGGCGAATTCCTTGAGCTGGGATACGATCGTCTTGAGCTGCTTGATGTCCTTGATGTTGACTGTATTCGCGTTGAGCTTGTCGTAGAGGCCGGGATAGAAGGTCTGGTAGTAGGGGCCCGACTCGAAGAGGGGCAGTACCTGATGCCAGCCGTTCTGCAGGGCCTCGTACATCGGCACGACGCCGGTCTTGGCGATCTTCGCGCAGATGTCCTTGAGCTGGGCGTAGTTGGTCGGCGCCTTGATCCCGAGCTTGGCGAAGATGTCCTTGTTGTAGAAGTACACCCAGATCTTCTCGCCGGGGAAGGTGATGCCGTAGACCTTGCCCTTGTAGGAGATGGCGGGCAGGACCGAGGGGGCCATCCGCTTCACGAACTCCTGCGAGCTGAGGTCGATGCAGCTCGTGTCGGGGCGGACGCGGTCGTAGAGGCTCAAGGGGTCGGCGTCGGAGCAGAAGATGTCCGGGGCCTCTCCGGCCTGGATCTTGGCCTTGAGGAGGTCCCTCCACTGGGCGTCGGGCACGATCTGGAAATCGATCTTGATGCCCGTCTCCTTCTCGAAGTCGGCGCCGAGCTGCTGGACTATGCCGGAGACCGGGAGGCCCGATTGGTGGGTCCCGAAGCTGAGGGTGACCGCCTTGCCCTGGGCGCTTAAGACCGCCGCGAGGAGCAGGGAAAGAGAGGCGCAGAGAATGCCTATTTTCATCGTCTTCATTCATTCCTCCTGGCGGCCACGATAAACCCCATTCCCGGAACGCGACATGGACAAAACCTGCCGTATCCTTTGGAGGATTCCTACGATGTGCTATAATCCCGCGCGTGAAATACCGCTTCTCCACGCTGCAGAACAGCCTCTTCTTCGGCTTCGCGGGGGTCATAGGCCTGATCCTCGCCGTGTGCTTCTCCTTCTTCTACGCCTTCTTCTCGCTGTACCTGAGCGAGTCCGTCTCCAGCAGCCACAAGAACCTCTGCTCCTCCATCTCCGGCGCGGTCGACGCCGAGATACTCAAGATGAACACGGTCTCGATGAACGTCGTCTACTCCAACCTCATCTCGGAGAATTTCCGCGATTACCTGGGGCTGGGCCGCTCCAAGCCGGGGCCCGTGGGCAAGTGGAAGAGCGCCGGCGCCATCTTCGACATGATATGGGCCATCATCGGCCCCTTCCAGACGGTGAGCCAGGTGAACGTCTACTCGACGGGCGGGTCGGTGATAGGCGCGGGCCTCTACAATATGGAGGAGACGGCGCGGCTCGAGGACAAGCTCTGGTACGCGAGGACGGCCGCCCTGGGCGGCTCGCGCGACATAGGCCTGCCTGAGAGGATTCCCGCCCTCGAGCTGCGCAACGTGGCCCTGAAGAGCCACCTGTTCGTGCCCCTGCGCAGGCTCTTCTCATCCGAGCGCTTCGTGGGCGAGGGCATCGTCGAAGTGCTTCAGGACGCCGAGGTGGTCTTCGCGCCCGCAGAGAGGGTCAAGCGCCTCAACAAGGACGTCGAGGTCTTCGTCCTCGACGCCGAGGGCCGCCAGGCCTACCCCTTCGGCGGCGGCCCTTCGGGCGGCGACGCGCGGGCGGACGGGGCGTACTACGCGGGGCTGATCGCCCGGGGCGAGCTCGCGCCGATGCGCATGAAGGACCTGCCCGGCACCAAGGTCGCGACCTACCTCCGCTCCGAGTACTCGCTCTGGGACGTCGTCGTCGTCGAGCCGAAATCGACCGCCTACCTCCCGCTGCGGCGATTCACCGCCGTGCTCGCCCTCTCCTCGATCGCGATGCTGGCCTTGGGCTGGTTCGCCGCCTACGTAGCGGCCCGGCGCCTCGCCGTGCCGCTGAAGGAGCTGCAGGCGGCCCTCGGCGGGATGGACGCCCCTGGCCTCGTCGACCCCGAGCTCGGGCCCCCGAGCATCGGCCGAGCCTCGATCCGGGAGATAGACGGGCTCAGGCTGGCCTTCGAGGGCATGTACGAGAAGCTGCGCGGCTCTACCAAGGAGCTCGTCGCCACGCGCTCGGAGGAGACCAAGGCCAAGATGCTGGCCCTCCAGTCCCTGATGAATCCCCACTTCATCTACAACAACCTCGCCGCCATCGGGGCGATGGCGGAGGAGGGCCGCGTCGCCGACATCAAGACCATGTGCGACGACGTATCGCACATTCTGCGATATGTCTCCTCGGGCGCCGAGGCCGGGGTCGAGCTGCGCGAGGAGATATCCCATACCGAGAAGTACCTCAAGTGCATGAAGGTCAGGTACGGCGACAGCCTCGACTACGAGATCGACGTCCCGAGCGGGATGCTCGGCATCGTCGTGCCCAAGCTCGTCGTCCAGCCCCTCGTCGAGAATTCGATCAAGCACGGGTTCAACGTGAGCCCGCCCTGGCGCCTCTCGGTGCGCGGCTCGGCGGGGGACGGCATCTGGCGCATCGAGGTGTCCGACGACGGCCTGGGCTTCGAGCCGGGCGCCCGGCAGCGTCTCGAGGCCCAGGTGGCGAGCTGGGCGGGCTCGGGCAAGCTCCCTCCCCTCGGGATCGAGGGCATGGGGCTGCTCAACATCGTCCTGAGGCTCCGGATGCTCTACGGGGCCGGTTTCGTGTTCGAGGTATCGGAGGCCGACGGCCGCGGGGCCCGCGTTACCGTTGGGGGGAGGATCGATGGGAGCTGAGGGGCGCTCGCCCTACTCGGTCCTCCTTGTCGAGGACGAGCAGTGGGTGCGCAAGGGACTGCGCAGGAAGATAGACTCGCTGGGCCTCGGCTTCGAGGTCGCCGCGGAGGCGAGGGACGGGATCGAGGCCCTGCAGATGATGGAGGACTCGAGCCCGGACCTCCTCGTCACGGATATCTGCATGCCGGCGATGGACGGGATGGAGCTGATACGCAGCGCCTTCTTCGCCTATCCGGGCATGGCCGCCATCATCGTCTCGGGCCACGGGGACTTCGAATACGCGCGCAAGGCCATCAAGTACGAGGTCAAGGAATTCCTCCTGAAGCCCATATCGGACGTGGCCCTCGCCGAGGCGCTCGCCTCGGTCCGCATCAAGCTCGACGCCCAGGCCGAGGACGCCCTGCGGGAGCTGCCCTCCGGGGGCCTCTTGTCCAACCAGGAGGAGATCGCGCAGACCCTCGAGCTCTACATCCGCGAGAACTTCCGGCGCGACATCAGGCTCAAGGAGATCTCGGAGAAGCTGGGCGTGACGACCGACTACCTGAGCAAGGCCTTCAAGAAGCGCTCGGGCGAGACGCCGCTCAAGCAGATAATCAAGCTGAGGATGAATGAGGCCAAGCAGCTCCTCGCCTCCAACCCGGGCCTGGACGTCCGGACCGTGGGCGAGCTCGTCGGCTACGAGGACCAGTTCTATTTTAGCCGCATGTTCAAGATCCACGTGGGGCTGTACCCGAGCGAGTACCGCAGCTCCCGGTCCGAGGGCGCCCCTACGAGATAGGCCGCAGCTCGAGGTCGAGCCGGTAGGGACCCGGCCTCAGCCTGTAGCGCTCGAGAGTGTCGGGCCCGCAGGTCGCCGTGCCCAGCCCGCGCTGCGCCGCGTCGATCGACAGGAAGGTTTCCGACAGGCGGACCAGGTCGCAGGTGTGAGCCGCCTTCCAGAGCTGCTCCGCTCCGTGGTGCGAGGCTGTGAATTCGAAGCGGCCAGGGGAGGACACGCGCAGGCCCCTGCCCCCGCCGGACAGTTCGACCCAGCGAGTATCGCAGCGGTTGCCGTTCTCCTGCGGGAGGACGTAGGGCACCTGGAGCCCGTCTACGCTCGACTCGTAGAGGCCGAGCGCGGCCCCCGCCTTCCTGTCCGAGTAGCACTCCTGCGGGCCGCGCCCGTACCAGCGAACCCGCTCGAGGCCGGGCAGGAGGCTGCAGGAGAGGCCGATCTTGGGCAGCTCGGGCAATCCCTTATCCAGGTCGAAGAAGAACGAGCAGCAGGGTCCGTCGTCGCAGAAGCGCCAGTCCTGGACGAAGCGCCCTAGGTTGCGGCCGCCGCGCCCCCGCACGTCGTGGAGGATGGATACCTCGGGCGAGCCCGGCTCGCCGCGCAGCTGGACAAGCGAGAAGCTTATGGCGTCCAGCCCCGCGTCCAGCCACTCGAACATGGCCTTGTCCTTGCAGTACCACTCGAAATCGGGATCGTCGCGCAGGTCCATGAAGAGCTTGAGCCCGTCGTTCTCGGTCGGCGCGCGCCAGAGGCTCATGACGAGGGGCGTAGCCAGCAGCGCTCCCCCGCCGGAGAACCCCGAGAGGAAGCCCTCGGCCGAGATCACGGCCTCGTAGGGCCGGCCTCCCTCCGAGGCCCGCGCCAGCGCCCTGAAGCCGCCCCGCTCCGCGACGAGCTCCGTCGCGCGGGCGTGGCGGCCGTGCCGGGGCGCGCGGCTCACGGCGCCTCGGAAGAGGGGGAGCTGCTCCCAGGCGAGGCGGTGCCCCGCGGGCGCCCAGGCGCGCGGCCGCTCGAGCAGGAACTCGAGCAAGAGGAAGGACTCGCCGCCGGCTACGGCCGAGCGGACCTCGTCGGTCCAGGGAAGCCCGAGGTCGACCTCGGCGGAGGCGCCGGGGGCGAGGTCCGGGAGCGGGGCCTTCCCGGAAAGGACGGCTTCGCCCTCGACCTGGATGGTCCAGCGCAATTCGATCCCCTCCATGCCGCAGAAATCCTGCCGATTGCGGATCGTCACCTTCCCGGTGAGCGGATGGTCCGAGCTCGCGGCCATCGGCTGGAAGAGCTTGGCGCATTCGGCGAGCACGGGCTTCTCGCCGCGGTCGGGGAAGACGAGGCCGTTGCAGACGAAGTCGAGGTCGCTGGGGGCGTCGCCGAAGTCGCCGCCGTACTTCCAGTATTTCTTCCCCGAGGCGTCGAGGGCTGCTATGCCCTGATCGACCCAGTCCCAGATGAAGCCGCCCTGGAGGCCCTTGTGCCGCTCGATCGCCGCCCAATAGTCGGAGAGGCTGCCGTTGGAATTGCCCATCGCGTGCGAGTACTCGCACATGATGAAGGGCCTCGGATCCTCGGTGGACTCGGCCCATTCCTCCAGGAAGGCGACGGGAGGGTACATCGTGGACACAATGTCCGAGGCGGCGAGGCCGCGCTTCACGGACGCGAGGGTGTGGCGGCCCTGGCCCCACTCGGGCCGCATCGCCCCCTCGTAGTGCAGGGGGCGCGTGGGGTCGAAGGAGCGCATCCAGCCGGCGAGGGCGTCGTGGTTGGGGCCGTAGCCCGATTCGTTGCCGAGGGACCAGAGGATTATCGAAGGATGGTTCTTGTCGCGGAGGACCATGCGCATCCCCCGTTCTAGGAAGGACGAGGCCCAGCGCGGGTCGCGGCAGAGCTGGTCGTAGTAGGCGTGGCTCTCGATGTTCGCCTCGTCGACGAGGCAAAGGCCGTACTCGTCGCAGAGCTCGTACCAGCGCTCGTCGTTAGGATAGTGCGAGAGCCTGACCGCGTTGAAGTTGCAGCGCTTCATTATCTCGATGTCGCGGACCATGTCGGCCCGGCTCAGGGTCTTGCCCGTCCTCTCGTCGTGCTCGTGCCTGTTCACTCCCTTGATGAGGATGCGCTTCCCGTTGAGGAGCAGGTTCCGGTCCCGCACCTCGACCCTACGGAAGCCCAGGCGGCAGGACGCATGCTCGAGCTCGCGCCCGTCGGGGGCGAACAGGCTCACGACCAGGCGGTAGAGAGCCGGGTCTTCATGGCTCCAGAGCCGGGGCTCGGGCACGGGGAGGGAGAGGCGCGCCTCCCAGCGGGACGCGCGGTACGAGGCGCCGACGATAGCCTCGTCGCCGGCTACCGAAACGCGCTCCTCGCCGCGGAAGAGGGTCGCTCGGACGCGGTAATCGCCGCGATAGGGAGCGCCGTCCGCGCCCCCGGGTAGGCCCGCCCCGAGCGAGTCCGGGCCCGCGTAGTCCGCGGGGGCGGGGCCGGGGTCCGTCGATGGGTCGAAGGTAAAGCCGAGCTTGACCGCCGCTTCGACGGTTCCCGACGAGAAGTCGTCGGAGAGGAGGGGCCGTGCGTCTATGTCGGCTATGTAGGCGAAGTCGGTCGAGTAGAGATAGACGCTCCTGTAGATCCCGCCGAACCACCACTGATCCTGGTCCTCTACGAAGCTCGCGTCCGAATAGCGGATGACCATGAAGGAGAGAAGATTCGTGCCCTCGGTCGCGTGGGGCGTGATGTCGAATTCCGTGGGAAGGCGCGTGTCCTTGGAGAAGCCGAGGCGAGAGCCGTTGCACCAGGCCTCGAGGAAGCTCTCCGCTCCGCCGACGTGAAGGATCACGCGGCGGCGCTCCCAGCCCCGGGGCAGCTCGAAGCGGACGCGGTAGAGGCCCGTCGGGTTGCGCGCGGCGGGTGCGGAGGGCGGGACGTTTCCGAAGGGCATCACGACGTTCGTATAGTGCGGCTTGTCGTAGCCCTGCAGCGCCCAGGTGCCGGGGACGCGCAGGTCTCCCCAGCCCTCCCCAGCGCAGCCAGGGGCGTCGAAGCCGGCGCTCGCGAATCCAACGGGCACCGAGTCCGGATTGGCGGCTAGGGCGAAGCGCCACGTGCCGTCCAGGCTCAGGACCCAAGGGTTCGAGTCCTCGGATTCCGCGCTCGCGGCGGCCAGGGCGGCCTCCGCGCTGGGGTAGGGCAGCAAGGGGCTGCGCATGGGCAGGCGGCCTTCGCCGGAGAGCTCGGGGCTCTCCCAGGGCTTGCCGCTATGGAAAAGGTCGCTGCTCATGCGCTCGCCCCCGCGGCTATTTGACCGAGCCCAGGAGGCCCGCGACGAACTGCTTCTGCATCGTCAGGAAGAGGAGGAGGACGGGCATGATCGAGATGCAGACGATGATCATCAGGGCGCCGTACTCGATCGTGTAGGCGTACATCATCGAGGACATCGCGATGGGCAGGGTCTTCTTGGCGTCCGTCAGGATGGTCATCAGGGGCCAGAGATAGGCGTTCCACTGGGCTATGAACATGTAGATGGCCGCCGAGGCGAAGGTCGCCTTCATCGAGGGGGAGACTATTCGCACGAAGATGCCGAATTCGCTCGTGCCGTCCACCCGCGCGGCCTCCATGATCTCCGTCGGGAACATTTTGAAGTTCTGCCGCATGAAGAAGATGATGAAAACCGACATGATCGACGGCAGGATGATCGCCGCATGCGTGTTCAGGAGCCCGAAGAAAGAGAAGAGCTTGAACATCGGAATGACGACCGCGATCTGGGGGATGATGAGCGTGAGGAGGAGTATCCCGAAGATCTTCTCCCGGGACTTTGACCTGAATTTCTCGAAGCCGAAGGCGGCGAGCCCGTTGACGATGACGCCGAAGAAGACGGTCGGCAGCGCGATCTTGAGCGAGTTGAGGAAGAAGAGGGGAAGGTTGTAGTTCTTGGTGGCCTTGGCCCAGTTCAGGAAGAGCTCGGGCCCCGGCACGATGATGCCGCGGATGACGTCGTTCGGGTTGAGGGTGGTCCCGATCACCATCCAGAAGAACGGGAAGAGGCTCAGGACTCCCCCCACGACGAGGACGAGCCAGACCAGGACCCTGCTGCCGGAGAATTTTCGGACGACGCTCATTTTTCCCCCCTGTCGCCGAGGAGGCGCATCTGGACGAAGGCGAAAATCCCCGAGATCAGGACCACCACGTAGGACATCGCGGTCGCGTATCCGAAATCGGAATTGACAACGAAGGCCTGGCGGTATATGTAGAGGGCCGCCGTCATGGTCGCGTTGGCGGGATTTCCCTGGTTGGTCAGGATGTTCGGCTCGTCGAAGAGCTGCATCGTGCCGTTCGTGGAGGTCACGGCGGAGAAGAGGATGACCGGGAGGAGGAGGGGCAGCGTTATGCGGAAGAACTGCCTGCGCTTGCTGGCGCCGTCCACCTCGGCCGCCTCGTAGATCTCGGTATCGATGCTCTGCAGGCCCACGAGGAAGAAGACCATGTTATAGCCGGTCCAGCGCCAGGTGAGGGCTAGGATGATGGTCACCTTGGCCCAGAAGGGATCGTTGAGCCAGCCGATGGGCTCCGCCAGGAGGTGGGCGTTGAGCATGATGTTGTTCAGGAGTCCGTTGTTCTGGAGGAGGATCCTGAAGAGCACGGAATAGGCGACGAGCGAGGTGACGCAGGGCAGGAAGAAGATGACTCTGAAGGTGCCCCTCATCCGCCTGATCCCCTGATTGAGGATGACCGCGAGGATCAGGGCCAGGAAGACCATCAGGGGGATCTGCACGAACATGAAGGCGAAGTTGTGCCCGATGGCCTGCTGGAAGATCTGGTCCCTGGCCATGCGCGCGAAGTTGCCGAGGCCGACGAAGGTGTTGGACATGCCGCGCCACCTACGCGTGACGTAGTAGAGCGACGAGAGGATTGGGTAGAGCATGAAGAGGCTGTAGAAAACCATCGCCGGCGCGACGCAGAACCAGCCGAAGCGGTTCAGATAGCGATAATAGGATCCTTTCTTGTTCACGCGACGCTCCTCTCTTGCCATGCCTTAGTAAAGGGACTCCCCGCTCCCTGGCGGCATGCCGCCGGAGAGCGAGGAGCCCCTTCGGATAGGAGCCCGGTTTACTCGGTGACCTGCTTGTACTCGTTCTCGGCAGCGGTGATGGCGTCGTCGACGCTCTTGATCTTGCCCTGGAAGTACAGGAGCGTGGCGTGGGCGACGGAGTCGCGCATCGCGGTGTAGTTGGGCGTGTACTTGAGGACGGGGACCTTGGCCATCCATGTGGCGAAGTCCTTGTACACCGGCTGGCTCTTGTAGAAGAACTCGTCGGC
>JANXYQ010000124.1 GCA_025355995.1 Spirochaetaceae bacterium
GCCTGTCCGGGTCCGCGCCGGCTATGCCGCGGAAGAGCGCCTCGAAGGCGGGATTCCACATCGCCAGCAGGCCTCGGCCGTCGACGAGGACCAGGGGGAAGGCCGCCTGCTCGAAGACGGCCTTCAGGAGGACGTCGGGCAGGTTCATTAAAAATTGGCCTTGAGGATCTCCAGGGTCTTCTTGAGTATCTGGTCAGGCTTGAGTGGCTTGATCAGGTAGCTCTTGACCCCCGCCTGGAAGGCGCGCATGACGGCCTCGCGCTGGCTGACGGCCGAGAGGATGATGACCGGGAGCTCGATGTCCTCCGCCCTGAGGCGCGAGAGGACTTGGAAGCCGTCCATGCCGGGCATCAGCAGGTCGAGGAACACGAGATCGAAGGACTTGGCCTTCGCCGCCTCGATGAACTCGCGGCCGTCCTGGTAGGGGCTGACGGAGGCGCTGATGGCGCCGAAGGTCGTCTTGACCAGCTCCTGTATCACGAAATCGTCGTCGACCACCGCGATGGAGAGGCCTGCTCCCGCCTCGCGCATGGCCTCGAGGCTCAGGGGCTTCTTCGCCTCGCCCTCGAAGCGCATCTCTATGGACTCCCTGCCCGCCTCGTGGGTCTGCGCGGTGAGGACCTTCTCCGCGAGCATCTCGGCCTTGCCCTCGCCCATCTCCGCCTGGGGGTCGTAGTCGGTGAGCAGGCCGTCCATCGCGTACTGGAGGTTGGTGAGGACCTCGATCTCGGCGAACTCGGGCCTGCCGCGCACGAAGTCGCGGGCGAAGGTCGAGTTGGTCAGGAATTTGATGTGCCGGGCCTTGGCCCCGGATCGGTCGAGGAGTACTCGGATCAGGAGCTCCATGTTGGTGCCGTCGACGAAGCTCAGGTCCATGTCGGCGAGCATCACGAGGATCCTCGGGTTGCGGATGGCGTAGAGCTCCAGCAGCTCGGCGATCTTGAACCTGAGGAGGTCCACCTTCTCGCGGTTGAGCCCCTTGGCGATCTCCACGAACACGATGCTGTCGTTGACGTGGGCCTCGATGACGCAGGGCGTCGAGTCCACCTCGAGCTTCATCCCCAGGATCTCCGAGAGCGCCGCGAGCAGGCCGTCGATCTTGATCGGCTTCATGATCACGCGCCTGATGTTGAAGGGCACGAGCTCGAGCAGGCGGTTCTTGTCGATCTTCTGCGCCGTCAGCACCACGGGAACGGAGCTGGTGTTCGGGTTCCGGTTCTTCTCCTCCAGCACTTCCTTGCAGGTCCTGCGCGTGAGGTTGTAGTCGATCATCGCGAGGTCGGGCAGCGAGTTGCGCAGCTTGACCGCCCCGTCGAGGCCGTTTATCGCGGTCTCCACGTCGAGGCCCGCGGCGGTGAGCCTGTCCTTCAGGTATTCGCGGAACAGGTCGGACTCGTCGATTATCAAGACCTTCTTGCGAGCCATTCCTACCTCGGGTTGAGCATGACCGGGGGTTGCTGGGTCGCGTCCACCGCGTCGCGCCAGAGGGCGCCCTCGGGGTCGACGTAGTTGCGCTTGGAGACGGCCGCTTTGACGGGGATGTGCACGAACTGGCCGTGGACCATGCCGATCAGGAGCTTGGTCCGGCCGGCCATCGCGGCGTGCGCGGCGTTGTTGCCCAACCGCTCGCAGTAGACCGAGTCGGTCGGGATCGCGGGCGAGGAGCGGACCATGTAGCTCGGGTCGATGTACTTGACCGTCGCGTCGAGGCCCTTCTTCTTGAAATGGTCGATGATGCGGTCGCGCAGGTAGACCCCGACGTCGCCGAGCTTCGGGTTGCCGGAGGCGTCGACTCCCTCGGCCTTGAGGAATTCCTGCCCCGCCCCCTCGGCGACGACGACCACCGCGTGCGAGCGCCTCGCCACGCGGTCCTCGAGGTGCCGGAGGAAGCCGTTGGGGCCGTCGATCTCGAAGGGAACCTCGGGTATGAGGACGAAGTTGGCCTCGTGGACGGCGAGGACCGTGTGGACCGCGATGAAGCCGGATTCCCTGCCCATCAGCTTGACGAGGCCGATGCCGTTCATCGCGGAGTGCGCCTCGACGTGGGCGGCCGTAACCGCCTCGGCCGCCTTCGCGACCGCCGTCTCGAAGCCGAAGGTACGGTCCACGAAGCTCAGGTCGTTGTCGATCGTCTTCGGTATGCCGACCACGGCTATCTTGAGGTCGCGCCTCTCGATCTCCTCGGCGATCGCGACGGCGCCCTTCTGCGTCCCGTCGCCGCCGATCGTGAAGAGCATGTTCAGGTTGAGCCTCTCGATCGAGTCGACGATGTCCGAGACGCGATCGCCGCCCCCGCGCGACGAGCCGAGGAAGGTGCCGCCGACCTTGTGCACCTCGTCGACCGCCTCGGGATCGAGGGGTCGGGTGCCGATGTTGAACTCGGGGAGGAAGCCGCGGTAGCCGTAGCGGATGCCGGTTATGCGCCTGACGCCGTAGCGGAACCAGAGGCAGCGGACGATCGCGCGGATGACGTCGTTGATGCCGGGGCAGAGGCCCCCGCAGGTGACGATCCCGGCGTGCACGTGGCTTGGCGAGAAGAATATCATCTGGCGCGGCCCCGCCTTCTCGAACATGTGTGCGCGGTCCAGGCTGCCCTGGTCTCCCGCCCGCGCGTCCACGTCGAAGCGGACGAATTCGTCGTCCGCGACGTAGTTCGCCTGGGAATCGCCAGTCTTCGTGGACAGGACGATGGGGGAGGGGATGCCGCACTTGCCCAGGACGGGGATGCTGAAGTCCGTTTCGTCGTTCATCGTGGCTCCTAGTATAGCGAAGCGCCGCGGCCGGCGCAACGTTGGGGCGCTTTCCGGTCCTTGACTGCCGCGAGCCATGAAAACTAAACTCTAGCTCGTGGCACCATACGGGACTGCATCGTGAGCGACTCCTCCCGGCGCGATGCAGCAGGCCCGCGGGTCATCTTCGCCGTCGAGGACGGGGCCGAGCGCTCGGCCTTCTCGGCGGCGATGGCGGCGGCCTACCCCGGCTGCGAGCTCTTCTTCCCGACCCAAATAGCAGACGTCGAGGCCCTCTACTCCGCCGACAGGGCCGACGCCATCGTGACCGATCTCCGCTTCCACGGGGGCGCGCTCGCCGATTGGCTCACCTTCTGGCCCCTGCCCACGGTGCTGCTCGTCGATCCGGGCGACGACATGGGGCGGGTCGAGAAGACCGTACGCGACGAGGCCGCCCTCTTTCTCCAGCGAATGCAGGGCCTCGCCCACGTCCCCTCCCTTCCCCTCCTCATCCGCAAGGCCCTCAACCTGAGGGAGAGCACCGCCAGGCAGAATGCCCACCTGCAGATGTCCGAGCATCAGTACCTGAACCTCCTTCAGGCCGTCCCCGACGTCGTCTACACCCTCGACGGGGACGGGCGCTTCCTGTATTTGAACGACGCGGTCAGGAACTTCGGCTACGAGCCCGCCGCCCTGATCGGAAAGCATTTCAGCGAGATCGTGCATCCCGAGGACGTGCCGCGCGTGAGCCGGGCCGACGCGCTCCGGGATCTGGCCGGGGTCCGCACGGGAGACGAGGGCGCGCCCAAGCTCTTCGACGAGCGGCGCTCAGGCAACCGCATGACCCGCAACCTCGAGCTCCGCCTGCGCCGAGGGGACCTGGATCGGGAGTTTAGCCTCGGCTCCGTCACCTCCTACGGCGAGGTGAGCTGCTCGGGCTACGCCCTGCCGGAGTTCGAGGGCCTCTCGCTCGGGACGGTCGGCATCATCCGGGACGTGTCCGTCCGGAAGGAGCACGAGCTCGCCCTCGAGGCGGCCCTCGCCACCAGGGAGATCCTCCTCAAGGAGATCCACCACAGGGTCAAGAACAACCTCCAGGTCGTCTCGAGCCTCCTCAACATCCAGGAGTCCGCGATAGTCGACGACGACTCGCGCAAGATTTTCCTCGAATGCCAGACCCAGATCCAGACCATGGCCATGGTCCACGAAGTCCTCTACCGGTCCTCGAGCGTCGAGGGCGTGGAGATGCAGTCCTATTTCGAGCGCCTCGTCGAGTACCTCTCCAGCGTCTACGACGCGTCCTACCGGGGCATCGCCTGCTCCTCCGACGCGGCCGGCGTCCTGCTCGACCTGGACGACGCCATACCCGTCGCCCTCATCGTGAACGAGCTCATCTCCAATTGCATGAAGCACGCCTTCCCCGATGGCCGAGCCGGCAGCATAGCGGTCTCCATGCGCGCGGCGGGGAAGGGCTGGATCCTCGAGGTCGAGGACAACGGGGTCGGCCTCGGCCCCTCCGCCGGGCAGGGAACCGCGAGCGAGCCGGGCATCGGCACCGAGCTCGTGCTCGCCCTCGCGTCGCAGCTCAAGGGCGAGGTGAGCGGCTCGGCGGGCAAGGACGGCATCGGCACCCTCGTGAGCCTCGCCTTTCCCGAGAAGGGCACGAGGGCCGCGCAGGCGGGCGAGCCTACTTGACCAGCGCCGCCTCCGCGCTCGCCAGGTCGCGGGCCAGGGTCGGGTCGCCCGGCATCGCGGAGAGGGCCGCGGTCAAGGCCGCCTTGGCGCCGGCGAAGTCCCCGGAGTTGTAGAGCCTCGCGAAGCGGTTGTGCGCCTCGGCCACGAAGTTTCGGCGCAGCGATTGCGCGAGGGCGGCGAGGCTCCCGCCGCCGGCCGAGGACTTCCCGACCTTGGCCGCGCCCTGGTCGGCCAGGGCCGCCCCGCGCAGCCAATCCCCTCCCGAACCGATCCTCCCGGCCTCGTTGCCGTATATCGCCGCGAGGGCCTGGGCGTAGCGGGCGGCGCTCACCTCGCCGGCGGCGAGGACTCTGTCCGCGACCGCCGCCGCCGCCGCGAATGGCAGGTCATTCGCCGCGCGCACGAGCTCGATCTCTCCAACCAAGGCGAGGGCAGCCGCGGTCGCCTCGGGTCCGGCTCGGCCCGAGCGCTCGGATACCGCCCTTCGCGCCGCTTCGAACTCGCCGCGCCGGGCGTAGGCCTGGGCCAGGCCCTGGAGCGAGCTGGAGACGAGGGCGGCGGCGGCCCGGTCCCCCGGGGAAACCGAAGCGGCTTGCGCGGAAGCCTCGAAAGCGGCCTCCCAATCTCCGGACTGCCCGAGGTTCACCGCGCGGTTGTAGGCGGCCGTCCGGGCGAGGGCCGCGAGCCTCGGCTCCCCGGGCAGCGCGGCCGACGCTGCGCGGGCCGCGCCTTCCGCCCCCGCGAAGTCCCTGCGCGCCTCGAAGGCCGCCACGAGGTTGTTGATGCGGTCGACCTGGAAGGCCCGCGAATCGGGCCCGGGGCAGAGCGCCGCGTAGTCGGCGCCGAGCCTCGCTGCCTCGGGGTAGCGGCCGGCGCGCTCGAGGAGGGAGGACCTGTTCGAGAGGATGAGGCCGGCGAGCTCCCTCAGGCCTATCGCCTTCCTGTCGCCGTAGCCGCCGGGAGCCACGTAGGCGAAACCGGTGGCGCGCCCGAAGGAGTCCTTGAACTCCTTCTTGTCGCCGGGGTCGAAGCCGAAGGGATTGGTCGTCTCCACGTCGACGCTCCGGCCCCCGACCCGGACCGAGCAGAAGGCGTGATCGGAGGTCTTTACCCCCTCGACTTCGAAGCCCTGGCTTCGGGCGGCGATCGCGTAGAGGACGGCCGACGAAACGCAGTTGAAGAGCCCCGAGTCGAGTATACCGTCCAAGCCGTTCGAGTCCTCGCTGTAGGCGCGGAGGACCTCTTTATGCAGGAAGGTGAGGATGGCCTCCGGCTTCGCGGCGACGGCCGCGTTCGCGGCGGCAGTCGCGCGCCTGAGGATCTGGGCCAGCCTTGATTCATAGGAGGGGATGCGGTCGGACGCCGTTCCCGAGGCGAGGAGGGCGGCCCGCGCGAGGCTCGCGGCATCCAGCGGCTCTCGAAGGTACCCCAGCTCGGAGAAGCCGGGGTCGGGGCGCAGGAAGGCCGAGTCCTGCGCGGCGTCCGCCGTTTGCGCGGCGGCGGCGATCCCGGAGCTCGCGGCTAGGAGGAGGGTCGCGAGGGCTAGGCGCATT
Source organism: Spirochaetaceae bacterium (assembly GCA_025355995.1). Lineage (GTDB taxonomy): Bacteria > Spirochaetota > Spirochaetia > Treponematales > Rectinemataceae > UBA1306. The sequence goes on from JANXYQ010000124.1 coordinate 5,978, forward strand.
GTACTTTTCATCGATATACCCGTACTTTCAAATCTATACCCCTCGGGGTATATTGGCCAAGCATCGCGCGATCGCCGGAGGATACATGGACTCGGAATTCGACCTGATCATCATAGGAGCTGGGGCCGCGGGCCTCTCGGCCGCCCAGTACGGCGCGCGCGCCAACCTCAAGACCCTCCTCGTGGAGGAGCTGGCCGCCGGCGGCCAGGCCCTCCTCATCGACGCCCTCGAGAACTATCCCGGCGTGATGGGCCCTGTGAGCGGCTACGACCTCTCGGAGACCATGCGCAAGCAGGCCGAGGCCTTTGGCGCGACCTTCCTCAGCGCGACCGTGACCTCGCTGCGGAAAACGGGGAAATCCTTCGAGCTCGAGACGACGGAGGGCGGGCTGCGATCGAAAACCGTCGTGCTCGCGACCGGGGCCAAGCACCGCCACGTCGGCGCCCCAGGCGAGGAGGCCTTCGCCGGGCGCGGCGTCTCCTACTGCGCCACCTGCGACGGCCCCTTCTTCAAGGGTAAGCGCATGCTCGTGGTCGGCGGGGGCGACGCAGCCTGCGACGAGGCGGGCTACCTCGCGAAGCTCTCCGACAAGATAGTGATCGCCCACCGCAAGGACCGCTTCAGGGCCCAGGCCGCCCTAGCCGCGCGCACCCTCGCCCATCCCGGCATCGAGGTCCGCTTCGGCACCGTTGTCAAGGAAATCAAGGGCGAGAAGAAGGTCCAGTCCGTGGTGCTCGAGAAGTCCGACGGCGTCTACGAGGAGCCTTTCGACGCGGTCTTCGTCTTCGTCGGCTCCATCCCCCAATCCGCCCTCGCCGCGGAGGCGAAGAAGGACGAGGCGGGCTACGTGATCACCGACGACCGCATGCAGTCGAGCCTCCCGGGGCTCTTCGCCGTCGGCGACGTGCGCGCCTCGAGCTTCCGCCAGCTGATCACCGCCGCCTCCGACGGGGCTATCGCCGCGCACTCGGCCTCCCAGTACATCGACGAGCAGAATGGCGCGGCCTACGCCTAAAGGGCGCCGTGCCGATCCAGCGAGCGGGCCGCGCAGGCATCCGAAGCTGCTGCTCGCTGCGGCCGCCTGCATCGCCTTCGTCTCGGCCTCGCCGCCCAAGGC